>JBDSNB010000234.1:0-21301 GCA_039915555.1 Chthoniobacterales bacterium
TCCATCGTCGCCTTGTCAGTTTCGATCTCCGCGATCACGTCGCCGGTCGAAACCTTGTCGCCCTTTTTTTTCTTCCACGCGACGAGCGTCCCTTCCGTCATTGTGTCGCTCAACTTCGGCATTTGAATTTCTGGCATGGCGTTATTCGGTAACTCCTTTTCTTTACATTGTCACCCCGGAGGGCGGGGAGCCATCCTCTCTTTTACGTTGTCATCCTGGGCGGAGGGAAGGATGACAAGATGCAGAGGACTACGCGTCGCAAACGCGTCTGGCCGCCGCGATGATTTTTTCCGCGCTCGGCAGGACGGCTTGTTCCAGCCGTTCGTTATACGGCATCGGCACATCCTCCTGGGCGACGCGCGCGATCGGCGCGTCGAGTTCATCAAAAATATTGTCCTGGATGCGGAAGCAAACCTCGGCCCCGATTCCGCAATACGGGCGATCCTGTTCCGCAATCACAACGCGGTGAGTTTTGGAAACCGACGTCAAAATGGCCTGCAAATCGAGCGGCTTGATCGACCGCAGATCCAATACTTCCGCGCTGATCTCTTCTTCCTCCAAAGCTGCCGCGGCCGCGAGCGCGAGCGGCACGGTCTGCGCGTAGCAGATGATGGTGACGTCGGACCCTTCACGTTTGATCTCCGCTTCCCCGAGCGGGATGAGCAGTTCCTGATCATCGGGCTCCACCATCCCCTTCGAGCTGTAGAGCAGCTCGGACTCGAGCACGAGCACGGGGTTGTTGTCGCGGATCGCGGTCTTGAGCAAACCCTTCGCGTCGCGCGGCGTGGCCGGCGTGCAGATCTTCAAGCCGGGAAAATTTGCATACAAACACTCCGTGGCATGCGAGTGCGTGGCGCCGAGTTGGTGCGCCGGGCCGTTCGGTCCGCGGAAGGTAATGGGGATGTTGAATTGCCCGCCCGACATCGTGAGCATGTTGGGCGCGTTGTTCACCACCTGATCGAACGCCACGAGCGAAAAGCTGAAAGTCATGAACTCGATCACCGGCCGCAGGCCCACCATGGCTGCGCCAATTCCAAGCCCGGCGAAACCATTTTCGCTGATCGGCGTATCGACGATGCGTCGCTCGCCGAACCGGTCGAGCAAACCCTGGCTCACTTTGTACGCACCGTTGTATTGCGCCACTTCCTCGCCCATGAGGAAAACGTTCGCGTCGCGCTCGAGCTCCTCCGCGAGCGCTTCGTTCAAGGCCTGGCGATAGGTAATCTCTCTCACGCTGTCGCCTCCTCGGTGGGCGCGGGAGCCGTTCCGCCCTCGGGCCGCTCCCCGGAAGAAACATCGGCGCGAGGGCGCGCCGGCTCCACGCCGTTCACGTAGGTGTAATCGTAAAGTTCTTCGAGCGGCGGCTCATAGCTCTCCTCCGCGAATTTCACACTCGCGAGCGCCGTCGCCTTCGCATCCTTGTCCATCTTGTCGAATTGCTCGTTCGTGAGCACACCTTCCCGCTGCAACTGCGCCCGCAGCCGCGTAATCGGATCGTCCATCCGATATTTCTCCAGCTGTTCTTTCGTCCGATAACTCGCCGGATCCGACATGGAATGCCCGCGATAGCGATAGGTGCGAATCTCAACGAAAGCGGGATGCGGTTCCTTCCGAATCGACTCGGCGATCTCCGCAATCTTGTCGCGCACCTCGCGAAAGTTCATCCCGTCCACGACGTAGCCGTCGATGTCGTAACCCTCCGCGCGATCCACGATTTCCTTCAACGAAGTGGACCGCTCCACCGACGTGCCCATCGCGAAAAGGTTGTTCTCGCAGATGAAGATCACCGGCAGCTTGTAGAGCGCGGCCAGATTGAGCGCTTCGTGAAAGCCGCCCTGATTGATCGCACCGTCGCCGAAGAAACAAAGCGTGACGCGATCCTCGTTCCGATATTTCGAAGCAAACGCCATCCCGGTGGCGAGCGGCACATGCGCGCCCACAATCGCGTGCCCGCCATACATGTGATTCGCCTTATCGAAGTAATGCATCGATCCGCCGAGCCCCTTCGAGCAACCCGTCGCCTTGCCGAAAAGCTCCGCCATGCAAGCGTCGGCCGAAGTTCCGCGCGCCAGCGCATGTGCATGATCGCGATAAGCAGTGATCAAATAATCATCCGGCCGCACCGCCGCCACCGCGCCCACCACAACGGCTTCCTGCCCAATGTATAAATGACAAAAGCCGCCGATCTTCTGCGCTTGATATTGCTGACTCGCGCGCTCCTCAAAGCGCCGGATCAGCAGCATCAGCGAGAGCATTTCGACTTCGTCGCGTTGCTCCGGCTTATCCATGCCGGGGTTACGCGGGACGAGGTTGCGCGGTCGTGGCGCGTGAGCGTTCCGCGCTCCGTCCGTAGCGGACGGCAAGAACGAAGATACCGGTGAAGAGGAGATCGCTCACGAGCGAGTTCCGGAAAAACACCCAGGTCGGCGCGTAGCCGGGCAGGCCCACGGTCAGCGCCTGAATGAAGCCGGCGAAATTTTTCATGTAACCGGGGTCGCTGATCCAGGAGAAGGCGTTGCTGATGGCGTAGAAAATCACCGAGCCGCCCACGGAAGCCGGCAGCATCGTCTTGAAGGAAGCGCGATTAATGAACAGCAACCCGAGGCAGCCGACCGCGATGAGGGCGAGATAACGCCCGAGGATGAGCGGGTCCAACATGTTCGCCCCGTAATAGCTGTTCAGGACAAAATCAGAAACCAGGAGCGCGAGCAGCGGCACGGTAAAGCGGAGCTTCGGCGGGAAATAAACCGCAGCGCAAAGCGCGATCGCAGCGAGCGGGGCAAAGTTCGAAAGCCAGGTCGCGGACCCGGATTCGACCAGGATCCCTGTGGCAATGCGATAGACCACGGCGACCAAAACGAGGAGAAAAGCGGGAATCATCGGGGGGATATTCTAACCGTCCTGCGAGATATGCAACGCGCTTCTCGCTAACACTTCGCCCCACGGGAAATCCGCCGACTTGGGTTTGCCTGCGCGAGAATTTTGTTCGCGGCGCCCATCTGAAGAAATTCCGGTCATGAATCTTCTCCGCTGCACGTTCCTTTTCTTCCCGATCACTCTTCTCGCCCAAGGCGGCTTGCCTGACCGACCCCACCTTTACATGAAGGGAGAAGCCCGCATCGAGAAGCCCGCCGACATCGTCACCCTCCATTTGATCGAATCTACGCCGACAGGGTTATCACGAGGCAAACCGCGATTCTGCCAGGATATCGTCTCGCGCCTGTCGCCGTTCGGCAGGATGTCCACGTCATCGAACTAATCTCTCCCGTGAAAAATAGCCGGTCGCCGTAGCGCGAGCGCCTTGCCTGCCGATTGCGCGCTTGTTCCCAAACTCTGTTTGGGAAACGCACCCGTCCAGAACTCCGTTTTCGAGAGACGAGAGATCAGTGGGATTGAGGCGCGCCACCGGAAGAGCGGCGCGAACGAGCGATGAGCCTCCGGAATGAAAAAGTCACCTGCTACCCAGGACGGGCGGCGGGGTGTGCGAACTAAGCTGCTTTGGCCGCGGCGGTGCGCGCCTTGTTCAAGCGGGCTTTGCGGCGGTTGGCGGCGTTGCGGTGGATGATACCGCGTTTGGCGGCTTTATCGACCGCGGAAATGAGGGCGCGTTCGGCTTTCTGATCTTTCTCGCCGGTGTTGCTCGCGATCGCTTTGTTCATCTTCCGCAAGCGGGTCAGGACGCTGCGATTGCGAAGGGAGCGCACTGCGGTCTGGCGTGCGCGTTTGCCGGCGGATTTGGTATTGGCCATGGGAAAAATTTCTGGGCGTGGAGAGTCGCGGCGCGACACGCCTTTGTCAACCCGCAGCCGCGCGGCAGCTTCGGGCCGGTTGGCTAACTATTATTTCGCGCGACGAGCGCTTTTTCTGTCACGGCGTTTTTCTGGCCGGGGGGCGTGATGGTGATGCCCTGCGATTTCACGAAGGGCGCGGGCGGACGGCCGACCTCGACCGGGGCGTCAGGTGCCTGGAACTTGTAGACCACACGAGCTTTCGGGACGCTGGGAAGTTTGCCGGGCACGACTTGCACGACGGCGCCGACGGGGAGCTGACTGTAGAGCGCGGTGACGTCTTTGGACTTCATCCGAATGCAGCCGTAGCTGGCGGGACGGCCGATTTTTTTCTCCTCCGGAGTGCCGTGAATGTAGATGGCGCGGGCGAAGGCGTGGGCGTTTGTTTGTTCCAAGCCACGCAGCCAGATGATGCGGGTGATGATGGGGTCGCGGCCGGGCGCGTTCGGCTTCAAGATTTCGCCGGTGAAGCGACGGTTGTGGAAGACGGCACCGGTCGGGGCGTGGTCGCCGATTTTTTGCGCCACTTTCATGACGCCGAGTGGCGTGGTCATGCGACCGAAGCCATCACCGAGCCCGAATTTCGAGGTGGAGACGGGGTAGGTGGTGACCTTGGCGCCGTTCTGCAAGAGCATCATCTTCTGGTCCTGCACGCTGACGATAACTTCGTTCGTGATCGTGGTGGGCGGCTCGACCGCAGCAAGGGCGACGGCGGCCGTTTGCACGAGGAGGAGAGCGAGGAGTGGGAGACGAACCATCGCGAGTTTTTTAACAGGGCTTAGTCTTTTGTCACGCGGGAATCGTCGCCTCCACGCGAGGGGTTCCGAGATTAAAGCGCGGCCACCATTGCGCGAGCGAGCTGAGGGAGACGTAGAGAAAACCGAGCTGGAACATGGTGAGAAACGGCAGCGAGAAGTACTGCTTATGGCTGATCGCGAACCAGATGAAATAGGTGAAGTAGAGCGCGAAGGCCATCTCCGCGAAGGGGAGGAATGACTTCAGTGGCATGTATTTGCAGGAGCGCCAGGTTTGGGTCTTGCGTTCGATGCCGTATTTCGGCGTGCGCGTGAAGGCAGACTCGTGATTAAAGACCGCCTCGAGGACGGCGCGAGCGTTATTGAGCGAAAGGCCGACGCCGAGCGCGAGGAGCGCAGGCAGAAGCAGGATTTCCTTCATCCAGGTGCGCGGGTGCAATTCCCGCTGCGCGCAAATGTAGAACGCGGCCACGGAGAGCGAAGCGGTGAAAAAGATCGGCACATCCACGAGGAGAATGCGCAGCCAGCCCGGTTGCGGCCCGCCGACGGAGGGATGGAGGAGCACGCATAAACAAGCTAGCAAGAGGTATGCGAAGTTGGAGGTTAAGTGCGCGGTGGCCTCAATTTTCAGGGGCAGCGCGAGGTTGCTGCGCCAGATCGTAGGGAGCAATTTCTTGCACGTCTGAACGGAGCCCTTGGTCCAGCGGTGTTGCTGGGACTTGAAGCCGTTCATGTCCACCGGCAATTCCGCCGGCGTAATCACGTCGGGCAGGAAAATAAACTTCCAGCCCGCGAGCTGCGCGCGGTAGCTGAGATCGAGGTCTTCAGTGAGCGTGTCGTGCTGCCAGCCGCCGGCGTCCTGAATGCACGAAGTCCGCCAAAGCCCAGCCGTGCCATTGAAGTTAAAGAAGCGGCCGCTCCGACTGCGGGCAGTTTGCTCGAGCAGAAGATGGCCATCGAGGAACATGGCCTGCACGCGGGTGAGCAACGAATAGGTGCGGTTGAGATGCCCCCAGCGCGTCTGGATCATTCCCACCTGCGGGTCGGTGAAAAAGTGGATCGTCTTCTGCAAGAGATCGGGTTGCGGGACGAAATCCGCGTCGAGGATGCAGACATACTCACCTTGCGCCGAGGCCAGGCCACCTTCAAGCGCGCCCGCCTTGAACCCGGTGCGATCGGTCCGGTGCAGGCGTTCCACATTGAAGCCGCGGCTCTGTAATTCCTCCACGCAACGCGCGGTCAACTCCATCGTGTCGTCGGTCGAATCGTCGAGCACCTGGATCTGGAGACGATCGCGCGGGTAGTCGAGTTCGCTCACCGATTTGAGCAGGCGCTCGACCACGTAGACTTCGTTATAGATCGGCAACTGCACCGTCACCATCGGCAGTCCCTGAAACTGAGAAACCGGGAAGCTGTGGCGTTTCCGATTCTTCAAGAAGAGGTAGATGATGAAGTAGCGATGGACGCCGTAAGCGGAGAGCCCCAGCAGAACGCTCAGGTAGCAAGTAGTCCAAATGAGATATCCAGCGCTTCCTTGCATAACGGGTAATGAGAGATTGCCGGCCACGGGGCCGGCAAGGGCGGTATGATGCCGCTTCCCTCGCTTGCGTCAAATCAAAAATGGTAGTTTTCCCTCTGAAAAGGGGCATCTTCCTCCCCCTTCCTCAGACCCTTTTGAATCCCGCAATTGCCTAAGAAAAACGCGCTCCCGCCCAGCCGGTCCCTACTCCCCCCGCGAATGAAAGAAAGACGTGCCCGCAGGGCGCAACGTCCGCCATTTCGGACCTTGCCCCTGTCGGAACGTCGGTCGAGCTTGACGCCCCGATGGCACCTTCGCACTTCAACGCCTGGCGGAAGCTTCTCCCGAAAGGCCAAGAAGGCCGCTTCGGGCGCTTCAACATCGTCGTCGCCATTCTTCTGGCGGGCTGGGTTCCCTCGGTCTTGATGTTGTTTTTCTCCTACACCATCCTCACCAACACCCTCGAATCCAAGATCCTGCGTGATCGCCAGTCGTTCGTGCGGGTGATCGCCCAACTCGTAGGCGACGACTTAAGCCGCACCGGCAGCATTATCGAGTATTATCAGGCGCAGCCCGAAGTGGCGCAGATCCTCACCGGGCCCAGTCCGGAAATCTCGGGTCAGGATTGGTTGAACCGGACGTTCTACTCGCATCCGCGCATCGATGGCATGTTCCTCGCCGGCCGCGATGGGCGCTTGATCGCTTCCATTCCTGCCATCCCGCCCGAGCGCGCGGCGGAATTCCCCTCCAACGGATGGAAGGATGCCGCGCACGAAGGCTCCGGCGCGCACATCTCTCCGGTCCATAAACGGCTTTCCGACAATCGCATAACCGCGGATATCGTCGGCTCCGTCACGGGCCCGGATGGGGCCGTGGCAGGTTACATTGGCGTGTCCGTCTTGGTCGAAAGGATGGGGCGCCGGCTCTCCTTGATCGATCAGGCCGATCAATCCATTTGCCAGGTGATCGATCAAACCGGAGCCGCCCTTTTCACGAACAAGTTCGAGCCCAATACAATGGCCATGTCGCCGCAAGCCAGCAGCCTCATCCAGGAAATCCGCAACCGGAAGAGCGGCCACCTTGATCGCTTCGATAATCTTTACTCGTTCAGCCTCGTGGAGACGACCGGTTGGGTGGCGGTGGTGGAACAGCCGAAAGCCGCCGCCTATCGGCCAGTGAAAGATCTTCTGGCCAAGATCACTCTCCCCGCCGTCTGGCTCATTCTGCTGACGGCTTTGGGAGCTGCTTTTGCCGGTCGTTACACCCGCCGGCAGGCGGAAGCCGCCCGCCGGATTGAGCGCGAGGTCGTCTTCAACGAGAAAATTCTGGCCAATATGCCGAGCGGCATCGCGTTGGTGGATCCGAGCTCCCGCAATTTTCTCCAAGCCAACGACGCATTCGAACGAATGGCCAAAGCGTTCGGCGGCTTGGCGGAAGGAAAGGATATCCACCACGTTACCCACGACGACGTGAAGATCGCGCCCGCTGAAGCGATCGACAAAGTGCTGGCCTTCGGCGCGCCGTTTCAATTGGTCGAGCAAGCGTTCGAAGACCGAAACGGCCGCACGCACTTCGTGAACATCAATCTCCTGCGCCTCCAAGGTTCCGAGCAGCGCATCCAGGGCGTCCTTTATCTGGTGGAAGACAAGACGCGCGACGTCACTCTTCGCCAGGAGCTCATCGGCGCCAACGCGGCCAAGGATCAATTTCTCGCCCTCCTGTCGCACGAGCTGCGCAACCCGCTCTCGCCCGTCATCGCGATGGTGGGCGAACTCGAAGCAATCACCGATGATTCACCGGAAGTGCACCACGCGCTGGAGGTCATCCGCCGCAACGTTGAACTGGAAGCGCGCTTGATCGACGATCTGCTCGACGTGACCCGCATCTCGAAAGGTAAACTTCAGCTCAGCTTCGAGACGGTCAACGTGCACGAGGTCCTGCAGCGCGCTTACGAGATTTGCCGGGAGGAGATTATCGGGAAGAAGCTCGGGATGGAGTTTCGACTCCGGGCGGAGTCCGCACATGTGGAAGGCGACCCTGCGCGACTCCAGCAGGTCTTTTGGAACCTGATCAAGAACGCGGTAAAATTCACACCCGACCAGGGGCGCATCGTTATCGAGACCTTCAACCCCACACCCGGGAAGATGGAAGTCCGCATCACAGACACAGGCATCGGCATCGAGCCGGACAAGATCGACAAAATCTTCAACGCCTTCGAACAAGGCCAAAGCTCCATCACGCGCCGCTTCGGCGGGTTGGGCCTCGGGCTCGCAATTTCCAAAGCGATGGTCTCCGCTCATGGTGGCGAACTCCGGGTGGAGAGCGCCGGCAAAGACCAAGGCGCCGCGTTCACCGTCACCTTGGACACTGTGGACACGCCCGCGCCCGTCGAACCGGCGCTCGCGCCCGGCCCATCTCAGCGCACCCTCGACACGAAGAGCCGGATGGAGAAGCGGGCCCCGCGCCTCCTCGTGGTGGACGATCACCACGACACCTGCACAGGCATGAAGATGATGCTGGAACGGCGAGGCTACCGCGTGACCACCGCCCACTCCGCCGATGAAGCCGTGGCCAGAGCCGAGGAGAACGAATTCGATCTAATGATTAGCGACATCGGTTTACCCGACCGTTCCGGCTACGAGCTCATGGAAGAGCTCCACGCGAGCAAAAACCTGCGCGGTATCGCCCTCAGCGGATTCGGGATGGAGAACGACGTGAGCCGCGCGCGCGCCGCCGGCTTTTCAGATCATCTCACCAAGCCGATCAACTTCGAGCGTCTTGAAGAGGTGATCCACAGCCTGCTGGAGCTGGAACCTATCGCCGGCCCTGAGAACAACTAAAGACCGCCTCTAGTCCGTTAAACGGTCTCGGAGAGCGCGTTGGCCGGCACTTCAGCCGTTCCGTTCTTCTCCTTGTCGGACGCCTCCGAGGCTTCCTTCAGTTCGCGCGAAAGTTTCTCCACCCTCTGCCGCATGATCTTGCCGGCTTTGAATTTCACCGTCGCCCGCGACGGGATCACAAAGCTGCTCCCCGGTTCATTTGGATTTCTTCCCACGCGCGGCTTGGTCAGCCGAGGTTGGAAGACGCCAAAATTCCGAAGCTCCACGGCAACATTCTTGGCCAGACTGTCGGTGATATGATCGAGCGTCCGTTGCACGACCTCGAACACTTCATGTTGCACCATGCCGGTCTGGTTGCTGATCGCGACCACGATGTCTCGTTTAGTAAGCTTTCCCATAACAACACCTTATCGGTTCCCGAGGCCTGTTCAGTTGGGAGAATCGCGCAAATAATGGAAAAAATCCAGAGCAACCTAATGCCCTGTGATTGCGCTCTTTCCATTCGCGCCCCTCAGGGCGTGCCGCTTACGAAGCTTAAACGCCTGCCGCCTGCGCCCGGCCAAAGATTCGGCTCATGTAGAATTCGAGCGGCGACATCCGGGCTAAAGTCTTGCGCCGGGATTTCAATTGGCCCTGCATCACGCCCAATTTCGTGAAAATGCCGTTCCACTCAGATTCAATCCGGCGGATCTCTTCGTTTGAAAGCTCCCGCACTCCGCGCATCGAAACGCCGCGCTGGAGCACATTCATGGCCCGGCCGGAGAGCTCGCCCAGCAGCCCCAACTCCCGGAAGACATGTTCCGTCTCCTGCAGCAGGTGCGCCCGGATCTCGGTGAACTGTCTCTCTTGCTCCGCCGAAATAATCGGCCGCGCTTTGTCGAGCCCATACGTGATGAGGTCGTGCAGCCGTTTCCAGCTATCGAGTTGCAGCGTTAAAAGCCGCAAATGTACTTCCAAGTCTTTATCTCTCATGAGGGTCCTGCTGCGGAGAGCTCGAGGGTCTCGTCCAGCTTTTGTAGGTTATCGATCAATAAATGCGCCCACGGCCGGTCGACCGATTGGACTTGGCTGATGATGCCCTCCTCGAAATAGAAGCGCCCCTGGCGCCACCGAAAAATCTCTGCCACCGCCGGCTCGCCTTGCAGCGAATCGAACACCGCGTGGCGGACCGATCCGTGATGCAGGTAAATCTCGCTGTTCCCCCGACGCGATTTAAACGTGAAACGGCCGCTCCGTTGTCCTAGGCAACTCATTTGCAAAATCTCGGCCGCAGAAAACTGGTTTAAATTCCCAATCAAGGAGTGGCAGGGATCGATTCCCTCCGACGCATCGCCCGAACGAGTCTCAAGCGTGCCAATAAACCGGGAAAGTTGCGACCGGACCGCCCGGACCGAACGCGCCGTATTGACCGAGGAAATTTTTTGATGCGCCGCCGATTCGTCGAACTCCGCCGGATACGGCGCCGGCGCCAGGCAGGCAATCTGGAGCGAAGGGAAATGCTGCCGGGCGTTGGTGGCCTGCTCCAGCGCCACCGCCGGTTCGCCCTCCACGAGGAAGCCGTCAAAGTTTTCCCCCAGCAACACGCCGATCGCCTCCGACATGGTACGGACAATTCGCATCTCGATCGCCTTCATCTCCCCGATGAGGGAGATCGTGACGTCTTCGAAGACGGGATCAGCGTTTAAAATGAGTAAGCGGGTTTCCACAGTCGTCCTGTAAGCCAGCAAATACTTAGCAAGAAGCTTGCCCACTCCTCCGCGGAAGGGGAAATCGCGGCCACCTTGGTCGCCTACCGCCGCCACTCCCGCCGCGTCGGCGGGGCCGCAAAGCTCCCGGGAGCGATCTCGTGCGCCGTCCGGAAATGCACCTTCGCCACCTCCCGTAAAGCCTCCGCCCCACCCTTCGTCACCACCGCTTTCGCCACCTCTTTCACCGCCGCCGAGACGCCCCGTCCGAGCTTAAGCCCCAGCGCCTTGCCCTTTCGATCCAGCCAATCGATGAACGCCTCCCGTGCGATGATGGAGGCCGCCGCCACCGCGGGGTCCGATTCCGCCTTCGTCCGCTGCTCCAGCTCGATCTCCCGACCCTTCTGTAAAAGCGAACGCTCGATCACTTTTGCATCCGCGAACTTATCCGACAGGGCCCGCGGACAATCCGGCCGCCGCGCCAGTAAATTCTCAATCACGCGAGCGTGCCCCCATCCGAGCAGGCTGTTCAGGTTCCCGAACTTCTCATAAAGCGCGTTATAGCGCTCCGGCCCGATCACCACCGTGTCGACTATCGCCCCCTGCGTATGGCGAATTGCGTCCGCCAGCGCCCGAATCCGCGCATCCGACCCAATGCGCTTGCTGTCCTGGATGCCCGCCTCCATAAACTTCCGCGCAATTCCCCGGTCCACATAGACGCCCGCGATCACGAGCGGCCCAAAGAAATCGCCCTTCCCGCTCTCATCGACTCCGAAGTGCGCCTCAAACATCTCTGGCGAATGCACCTCCTCATAGCCGAGCTTCGCCTCGCCGAGAATCTTCGGCTCGAGCTGAAACTGCACGAACTCCTCGATCCCCTTGCCTTGCAGGAGAACCTTCGGTCCCTTCTCGTAAACGGCCACGCTCAGCTTCTCTTTCTGCGCGAAGCAAATCGTGTAAGGCCGCGGCGCGAAAACGAAGTGCAGCTCCTCGAGCAAAGCGCGTAGTTTCGACGCCTGCTCCGGCGTGAGTAGATGGGTATAGGTGTTCACGCAGCGAAGGCAGGAAGGTCGAACGCCCAACGCCGAACGTCCAACGCCGAACTTGGGAACATTAAGCGTTCGACGTTCCGCGTGCGGCGTTCGACCTTCCCGCATCGACGTCCCTGTCTTCCGCCGCGCCCTCTTAAAGTGGTATCGCAAAAACGGCCGCGCCCTCCCCTGGCGCGAAACCCGCGATCCCTACGCGATCCTCGTCTCGGAGATCATGCTCCAGCAGACCCAGGTCGCGACCGTGCTCCCCTATTATAGAGAGTGGCTCCGCCGCTTCCCCGATTTCGAAGCCCTCGCCGCCGCGCCGGAGTCCGGCGTCCTCCACGCCTGGCAGGGTCTAGGCTACTACGCGCGCGCCCGTAACCTCCACGCCACCGCCAAAGCCATCGTTAACCGACACGCCGGCCACTATCCCGACGACATCCCGCAGATGCGCGAACTCCCCGGCCTCGGCCGCTACACCGCCCACGCCGTCGCCACCTTTGCCTTCGATCAATCCGTTCCCATCGTCGAGGCCAACATCGCTCGCCTGCTCGCCCGCCTCCTCGATCTGCAATTACCGATCGATTCCTCCGCCGGCACCAACTCCGTCTGGAGCCTCGCGAGCGAACTCGTTCCCCAAGATCGTCCCGGCGAGTTCAACTCCGCCCTCATGGATCTCGGCGCGCTCATCTGCATCCCGCGCCAGCCGAAATGCGAAATCTGTCCCGTGCGAAACTTCTGCGCAGCCACCGATCCAGCAGCTCTCCCCCGCAAGCGCCCCCGCATCTCCACGAAGCTTCTAACCGAGAATCACGCCCTCGCGCTCCGGCGCGGCCGCATTCTGCTCGAGCAATCACAGGAACGCTGGCGCGACATGTGGATTCTACCCCGCCTCCTCGAACGCCCGATCTCGTCCGCTCCTTTATACAGCGCCCAGTTCCCGTTCACTCATCACCGCATCACGCTCGCAGTCTTCGCCACGCCCGCCCTCATCGACCACCGACGCCGTTGGTTCCCCCTTCCCCAGCTTGAAGATATCCCGGTCCCCTCACCGCACCGCCGCGCGCTCCGCGCCCTCCTCCCCAATTGAGCGTTGGACGTTAAACGTTGGACGTTGGACGTTCCTCTTCCCGAATGAAGAACGGCACGACCCTCCCTGACACCCGCGGCCATTTCGGCCCCTACGGCGGGATGTTCGTGCCCGAGACGCTGGTCTCCGCGCTCGAAGAACTGACCGCCGAATACGGACGCGCAAAAAACGACCCGGCCTTCCAGCAGGAGCTCGATAACCTCCTCCACGATTTCGCCGGCCGTCCCACGCCACTTTACTTCGCCCAGCGCCTAACGAAACAACTCGGCGGCGCGAAAATTTATCTCAAGCGCGAGGACCTCCTCCACACCGGCGCGCACAAAATTAACAACGCCCTCGGCCAGATCCTGCTCGCCCGGCGCATGGGCAAAAAACGCATCATCGCCGAAACCGGCGCCGGCCAGCACGGCGTCGCCACCGCCTCGGTCGCCGCGCGGTTCGGTTGCGAGTGCATCATCTACATGGGCGCGGTCGATATGGAACGCCAGGCGCTCAACGTCGCGCGGATGCGTTTCCTGGGTGCAAAGGTGGTCGCCGTCACGGCCGGCCAGGCCACGCTCAAGGAAGCGATCAACGAAGCGATGCGCGACTGGGTCACGAACGTCCGCAGCACGCATTACATCCTCGGCTCCGCCCTTGGCTCGCATCCGTATCCGATGATGGTGCGCGATTTCCACCGCGTCATTGGCATGGAAGCGCGCGAGCAAATCCAGGAACGCGAAGGCAGGCTGCCGTATGTTCTCATCGCCTGCGTCGGGGGCGGGAGTAACGCGATCGGATTGTTCCATCCCTTCCTCGAGGACGAAAAAGTCCGCATGATCGGCGTGGAAGCCGGCGGCGAAGGCATTCGCAGTGGCAAACATGCCGCCCGTTTTCAAGGCGGCAAACTCGGCGTCCTGCAAGGCACGAAAACTTTCGTCCTCACGAATGACGACGGCCAGATCGAGCTCACCCACTCCGTTTCCGCCGGCCTCGACTACGCCGCCATCGGCCCCGAACACAGCTACCTGCGCGACGCCGGCCGGATCGAATACGATTACGCGACTGATGCGGAAGCGCTCGCCGCCTTCCGCACCTTGGCGGAAGTAGAAGGCATCATCCCCGCGCTCGAAACCGCGCACGCCATCGCTCACGTCATCAAAATCGCACCGACCCTCGCCGGGGAAAAAATCATCATCGCCAACTGCTCCGGACGCGGCGACAAAGATGTCGCGCAGGCTGCCGCGCATTTCGATTTCTAAATGAGAAGCATGACCGGTTATGGCCGCGGCGAAGTGGATGCCGACGGCGTGAAATTCAGCGTCGAGCTGAACTCCGTAAATCGGAAGCAAAGCGATCTCGTGATCAATCTCCCACGCGATTTCGCGGAACTGGAACCGCGCATCCGGCAGGCGATCAACGAACAACTCTCCCGCGGCCGCACTAACGTCCTCGTGGCCTGCGAACAAGGCGCGAACGGCCATCGCAAACTCGCGCTCGACACCGCGCTCGCCCGTTCTTATCACGACGCGATGCGCGCGCTTCAAACCGAACTGAGCGCGCCCGGCGAAATCACCATCGGCACAATTCTCCAGGCGCCCGGCGTCATGCGTTTAACCGACGACGGGATTGATTCCACCAAAGCCTGGCCGGCTATCGAGCACGCGCTCGCGCATGCGCTCGGCGAGTTGATCAAGATGCGCGAACGCGAGGGCTGGCATCTCGCGGAGGATTTGCGCGCGCGCGTCGAAACCATCCGCGCCGCGATCAAGGAAGTGAATGCGCTCTTTCCCGAGGTGGTAAAAAAATATCGCACCGCACTTCTCGAACGAATCAACAAAGCGGGCCTCGATCTGTCGGTCGACGACGACCGACTGCTCAAGGAGGTCGCACTCTTCGCCGATCGCTCCGACGTTTCCGAGGAGCTGACGCGGCTCGAATGTCACCTCACTCAATTTGACGAGCAGCTGGGCAAAGCGGAACCGATCGGCCGCACGCTCGAATTCATCACCCAGGAAATCTTTCGCGAACTCAATACGCTCGGCGCGAAAGCCAACGACGCCGCCATCTCGCAGCACGTCGTTCTTTGCAAAGCCGAGCTCGAAAAAATCCGCGAGCAAATCCAAAACGTTGAGTAAACAATTCACTCGCAGCGGAATTCTCTTTGTCGTTTCGGCGCCTTCGGGCGCGGGGAAGACCACCTTGTGCGACGCGCTCCGGCAAACGCCCGACTTCGTCTACTCCGTCTCCTGCACGACGCGGTCGCCGCGCGCCGGCGAGATCGAAGGCGAGGATTATCATTTTCTCGAACAGCAGGATTTCAAGGCGCGGATCGCCGCTGGTGAGTTCCTTGAATACGCCGAGGTGCACGGACGCTTCTACGGCACCCTGCGCAAACCGATCTGCGAGAATCTCGACAACGGAGTCGATGTCTTGATCGACGTGGATACGCAAGGCGCGGATGCGATCCGCAATTTCCCGGAAGAATTCGTCCGCCGCTCGCTCTGCGACGTCTTCATCATGCCTCCGGATCTCGACGAGCTGCGGCGTCGCCTAACGAAACGCGGCACGGAGACCGACGAACAAATCGAACTCCGCCTCGCCAACGCCGCGCGTGAGATGGAACTCTGGCGCGACTATCGCTACACCATCATCAGCAAATCGATGGAGGAGGATCTGCAAAAGTTCCGCAACATCATGGGGGCCGAACGCTACCTCAGTAACCGACTGCTTTGTTCATGAGCGAAAATAAGAATCAGAAGTCTGTCATTCTGGGAGTCACGGGCTCCATCGCGGCCTACAAATCCGCCGAGCTCGCCAGCATGCTCTACAAGCAGGGCCATGACGTCTTCGTCGTCATGACGCAGGACGCGACGGAATTCGTCACGCCGCTCACATTGCAGACGCTTTCGAAAAATCCCGTCATGACGAGCTTCTACGACGAAAAGGAAAACTGGCGTCCCGGCCATATTCAACTCGCCGACCGCGCCAACCTTCTCCTCATTGCGCCCGCCACCGCGAACGTCATCGCCGAGCTCGCGCACGGACTCGCCAGTCATCCACTGGCCGCGATCGCGCTCGCGACCCGCGCGCCCATTCTGATTGCGCCGGCGATGAACGGAAAGATGTGGGAGCATCCCGCCACGCAAGAGAACGTCGAGAAACTGAAAGCGCGCGGCGTGGAATTCATCGGCCCGGAAGCGGGCATGCTCGCCTGCGGTTACGAAGGCGTCGGTCGTTTGTGGAAAGTGGATGAGATCGCGTTCCGCGCCGAGTTCCTGCTCGCGCGCCAGGATAATCTGATCGCGTGAAGATTGTCGTCACGGCCGGACCGACGCGCGAGCCGATCGATCCCGTCCGTTACATCAGCAATCGTTCTTCGGGCAAGATGGGCTACGCCCTCGCGGAAGCTGCGCTCGACTTCGGCCATGAGGTCACGCTCATCTCCGGACCGACTGCGCTGACCCCGCCGGCGAATGCGCAGCTCGTTCGCATCACGACCGCCGACGAACTCTACGACGCCGTGCACACACACGTGTGCGCGTGCGATCTCCTCGTGATGTGCGCGGCGGTTTCCGACTACAAACCAATCAACTCCGCCGCGCAGAAGATGGAAAAGCAAACGGGCGAGTTCGCGCTGCGCTTAACGCCCACCCGCGACATTCTCGCTTCGCTGCCCACCGAGAATCGACCGTACTTCGTCGTCGGCTTCGCCGCGGAAACGCATGAGATCGAAACGAGCGCGCGCCGAAAACTTTTGGCGAAGCATTGCGACATGATGGTGGCGAACGATGTGAGCCGCGCGGATGTCGGAATGGAAAGTGACAGCAACGCGGTCACAATTTTCGCGCGCGATGGCGAAACAAAAACGATTTCGCGCGCGCCAAAAAAAATCATCGCGCAAAAAATTTTGAAAATAGTTTTCAACATGTGTGAAAAAAGTTTGACAAAAAAATCGTGATGCTTAGTGACGTGTGTTGTGAACTTATTAACAAATTGTTCACACCCACCGCACCTGCGGATTGAAAGGGGGGATTAACGATGCCAGCGAAGAAAAAATCGGCAAAGAAAGCCGCCGCTAAGAAAGCGCCTGCCAAGAAAAAAGCAGCGAAGAAAACAGCCAAAAAACGGCGTTAGATCTAACTGATCATCCGTGGAGCCGCGGCGTTCACCCGGTTCTACATACGCAATTCAACCCGGGAGGAGATTCATTTCTCCTCCCGGTTTTTTTGCGCCCGCGTGCTGCGCCGCGCCTGAAAACATTTGGCACCACGAGAGCGCACTCCTATTAGTCCTTCCTCATGACGCACTATCTCGACGCCGCGATCGAAGCGGCGCGCGCCGCCGGTGAACTGCTGCGTCGCGGTTTCGAACAACCGCAGCGGGTGAACGCGAGCGAAGCGCACGATATCAAACTCGAGATCGATGTGCAGACGCAGGATTTGATTACGGATTCGCTCTTGAAAAAATTTCCGGAGCACGCGCTCTACGGCGAAGAGGGAATCGTGGGCGATCAAACGGCGGACCATCAATGGGTGGTCGATCCGCTCGATGGGACGGTGAATTATTTTTACGGCATCCCGCATTTCTGCACCTCGATCGCGTTGCGTTTGAAAAGCGAAATCATCGTGGGCGTGATCTACGATCCGATGCGCGAGGAGATGTGGACGGCGCAAAAAGGAAAGACGCCGGAGTTAAACGGCAAGCCGATGCGGGTGAGTGAGCGGCGCGAGATCGGCGAGGCCGTCATCTCGGTCGGGCTTTCGAAAACTGGCGTGACGATTGCGGCGGGATTGCCGCTGCTGCAAGACATGGTGCATCGCGCGCGGAAGTGCCGGTTGCTCGGCAGCGCGGCGCTCGACATGGCCTATGTGGCGTGCGGCCGGTTCGACGCTTACGTCGAACAGGGCATCAGCCTGTGGGATATCGCGGCGGGTGTTATTCTGGTCGAGACAGCCGGCGGCCAGGTGGAGATGAAGCCGCGCAGCGACATGAAAGATAAATACAGCATCATCGCGTCGAACGGCGTGATTCAGCTCGGACTTTGAGATGATGACTCGCTGCGGCATCGGCTACGACGCGCATCGCCTGGTGGCGGGACGCAAACTCGTGCTCGGCGGGGTGGAGATTCCGCACTCGGTCGGGCTCGAGGGACACTCGGATGCGGATGTGATTTGCCATGCGATCGCGGACGCGCTGCTCGGTGCGATTGGGGAAAGCGATATCGGCCATCATTTCCCGAACACCGATGAAGCGATTCGCGGGATCAGCAGCCTCGCCATTCTGGAACGCGTGACGGAAGTGCTGCGTGCCCACCAGGCGCGAATCGTGAACGTGGACGCGACGTTAATCGCGGAAGCGCCCAAGATCGCGCCGCACATTCCCGCGATGCGGGAAGGAATTGCGCGCGCGTTGCAGTTCGACGTCTCGCGCATCAGCATCAAGGCGACGACCAACGAAGGGCTGGGAACGATCGGGCGTGGCGAAGGAATGGCGGCGATGGCGGTCGCGAGTGTGCAGCAGGGCGAACACGACAACTAATGGCGTTGCGTTTCTTCAACACCTACACGCGGCAACTGGAGGAATTCCAACCGCTCGATCCCGCGGGACGCACGGTGAAGATGTACACCTGCGGGCCGACCGTTTACAGCTACGCGCACATTGGAAATTTCCGCGCCTATCTGTTCGAGGATCTGTTGCAGCGGCATCTGGAATTGCGCGGTTACAAGGTCGAACGCGTGATGAACATCACGGACGTGGACGACAAGACGATTCGCGGCTGTCAGACGGCGGGCGTGCCGTTGGCGGAGTTTACGGGCGAATTCAAGCGCGCGTTTTTCGCTGATCTCGACACGTTGCGAATCAAGCGCGCGGATACTTTTCCGGAAGCGACTGAGGCGCGACACATCGCGGCGATGATCGCGATGATCGAGACCTTGATCGAACGCGGCCTCGCCTATCAAGCAGATGACAAGTCGGTTTATTTTCGGATTAAGAATTTTCCGAATTACGGACAGCTCGCGCACTTCAATCTCGATGAATTGCAATCAACCGGTCGGGTGCAGAACGACGAGTATGACAAGGAACACGTGGGCGACTTCGCACTTTGGAAGGCTTGGGACGAAGCGGACGGCGCGGTGCGGTGGGACAGTCCTTGGGGACCGGGTCGACCGGGCTGGCATATCGAGTGCAGCGCGATGGCGACAGGGATTCTCGGAGAGCAGCTCGATCTTCATTGCGGTGGCGTCGATAATATTTTTCCGCACCACGAAGCGGAGATCGCGCAGACGGAAGGCGTCACCGGGAAACAGTTCGTGCGCTACTGGCTGCACTGCGCACATCTGCTGGTCGACGGACAGAAGATGGCGAAGTCGACCGGGAATTTTTATACGCTGCGCGATGTGATCGAGAAGGGTTACAGCGGACGCGAGGCCCGTTATGCGCTGATGCGGGTGCATTATCGCGCACAGTTGAATTTCACTTGGGAGGGGATGGAGGAGGCGCGCGTGGCGTTGGGACGGATCGATGGGTGGGTGGCGCGATTGCGAGGGAAGGCGGGGGAAGATAACGCCGAACGTCCAACGCCCGACATCCAACGCCCGTTGGAAGAATTTGAAAACGCGCTCGACGATGACTTGAACATTTCGGCGGCTCTCGGTTTTCTCTTTGAGACGATTCGTGAGACGAATCGGGCGCTGGATCAGGACGCGCTCGATCCTGAAGCGGCGCGCGCCTGGCTGGAATGGTGGACGCGAATCGAGAGCGTGCTCGCCCTCGACCCTGACGCGGCGGAGCGGCCGGAAGAGGTGACGCGACTCGCGGAGGCGCGAGCGCAGGCCAGACTTGCCAAGGAGTGGAAGAAAAGTGATGAATTGCGCGATCAGCTCGCGGCGCTCGGTTGGGAAGTGCGCGATACGAAGGATGGCCAGACGGTGACGCGACGCGGCGGTGTTTAAATCCAGATGTTTCTCGCGGAAGAATTTCTCACGCTCGGCCATACGGCGCATCCGAAGCTGTTTGAGAATCAGGCTTATGTCTGGGACGCGCTGAAACAAATCTCGAGCTATCTGAAGTTCCGTTTGAAGCCGGCGGTGCTGGGCGATTTGGTGGGCAAACCGTTTATCAGCGATGCGGTCTTTGTGGGCGCGGGCACGATCATCGAGCAGGGCGCGTTTTTGAAAGGGCCGGCATGGATCGGCGAAAACTGCCGAATCCGGAGCGGCTGTTATGTGCGGGAGAATGTAATCGTGGGCGACGGGGTGGTGATGGGGAACTCATGCGAGTTTAAGAACTGCATCCTTTTCGACGAAGCGCAGGTGCCGCATTTTAATTACGTGGGCGATTCGATTCTCGGTTACCGCGCGCATCTCGGCGCGGGCGTTATTCTTTCGAATGTGAAGCTCGATCATCGTGAGATCGATGTTATGGCGAACGATGGCAACATCGCGACCGGCCTGCGAAAATTTGGCGCGATCGTGGGTGATCGGACGGAAGTGGGCTGCAATGCGGTCATTAATCCCGGCTCGATTCTCGGCCGCGATTGCATCATTTATCCGGGGGCAAATTTTCGCGGGGTACTGCCGAGTTCGAGCATCCTGAAGGTGCGGCAGAACACGCAGATCCTGACGCGGCGCGAAACGGTGCACCCCGATTAGGGCGCGCGGCCGGCCGTTATTAGTCCAGGACGATGGGGGGTTTGGTCTTGATCCAACCCAGATCGAAGAGCGGACGCGCAAACCAGGCGGTCTGGCTGGCATCGAAAATCCCATCGGCCGTCTTCATCCATTTCTCGCCCGCTTTCTGGCTGCCGTGCGCGAAGGCCCACGCGGCTTGCGCATAATAATAGGCGGGCGTCTCCGTGGGGAAGACGACGCGGTCGAAGGCCGGCTTCGCCCCATCGTCGTCTTTCGCGGCGAGGTGGGTCATCAGGATTCCGTAGCGCAGGCGCTCGTTCAAAACCAGGACGTTGGTGTCGCCCATCAATTCGAGGTAAGCGGCGCGGGCTTCGTCCCATTTTTTCTGGCGGAAGTAAACGTCACCCAGGCGCAGTCGCGGCAGGTAAAGGGTGGGATCTTTTTCGTGCGCGGTATGGAAATCGGAGAGCGCCTCTTCGGTTTTCCCCTGCTCGAGATGAATGCAACCGCGCTTGGCGAGGAGCAGTCCGGAGGAGTCCCCGCGCTTTTCCGCGTCGTCCAGAATCTTGAGCGCAGCATCGGTCCGACCGGCGACGGCTTCGCGGGAGGCACCGGCGAGCGAATCGGTCCCGGTAACATTCTCGGCGGCCGAGACAAGGAGCGCACTCGCCAGGCAGACGAAGGAGGCAAAAAGGAGACGCATGAGATTATTCCACCGCAAAAGGGGGCGGTTTGGGAAGCCGCTGGCGGATGGGCAGGGATTCGAACCCTGGTTGCCTTGCGGCAAACACGCTTTCCAGGCGTGCGCATTAGACCACTCTGCCACCCATCCCTGAATCAATTTGCGGTCGAGCAGCTCAAAGCTGGAGCCGACGGAACAACTCGTCGAGCGGCAGTTGCAGCGCGATGTAAAATTCTCCGAAGTCTCCGTAGTCGGCGCTGACCGGGTCAAAGCGCATCTGATAGACGATCGACTT
>JBDSNB010000141.1:0-8937 GCA_039915555.1 Chthoniobacterales bacterium
GTGATCGCGGAAGGTCCGGTGGAGTTGCTGGAGTTGCGCTGGCAGGGGCTGCGCGAGATTCGAAAATACGCGCCGGCCTGGAAAGAGCATATCGATCGCCTATACCGCGAGCGCAGCCTCGGGAGGCATCTACGGGAGACGCCACTCCTGCGAAATCTTTCCGACGAGGCGCTGCAAAACGTCGCGGCTCAAACCGTCTTCGAAAGCTACGGCGACTTCGAATGGAACGCCGCCTATCGAACGCTGCGCCAAGGGTCCGCGCAGGAGCGCCTGGGGAAGGAGCCGTTGATCGCGCGGGAAGGCGATTACCCTAACGGCCTGATCCTCATTCGCAGTGGATTCGCGCGCTTAAGCCGTCGCTACAATCATGGCGAGCGCACCATTAGCTACCTCGGGAAAGGCGATGTCTTCGGTCTCTCATCGCTGCTTTGCCAGAAGGACGACAACGAGCGCCCCGCACTCGCTTTTTCGCTCCGCGCGATCGGATATGTCGACATCCTCGTCATTCCTACACCCACGTTTAACGAGTTCATTGCGCCACATTTCACGGCGGAGGAAATTGCTGCCTTACAGGAACGGACGCGGCGCGAAAGCGCGATCGACGTCTCGCGCGATGCCGAGGCCACCTTCGGCCCGGAAATGATCGAGTTCCTGGTCGAGGAACGTTTCGTCAACGGCACCGCCGCGATGTTGATCGATCTCGACCGTTGCACCCGCTGCGACGACTGCGTGCGCGCCTGCGCCGCGAGCCATGACAATAATCCGAAGTTCATCCGCCACGGCCAGGTGCAAAATGGTATCATGGTGGCGAACGCCTGCATGCACTGCGTGGACCCGGTCTGCATGATCGGCTGTCCCACCGGCGCCATCCACCGGGACGCGCTCGGCGGCGAGGTCGTGATCAACGATCTGACCTGCATCGGCTGCGCCACCTGCGCGAACAGTTGTCCTTACGACAACATTCAGATGGTGCAGATTCGTGATGAAGCGGGCTTGTTCATCGTGGACGAGGCGAGCCACACCCCGATCTTGAAGGCGACCAAGTGCGATCTCTGCGTGGATCAACTCGGCGGCCCGGCCTGCGTCCGCGCCTGTCCGCACGATGCCCTCATCCGCGCCGATATGCAGAAGGTCGATCAACTGGCGGGGTGGCTCAACCGGTGAGCCCACTGGTCGTTAGGCGCATCTGGTTCCTCAGCGCGCTTTTGCTCCTCTCGCTCGCCTTCGCTTTCTTCTGGAGCGTCCTGCGCGCCGCGCTTCGCCCCACCGCGATCTACACCGGGGCCTTGCTTCTGACGCTGGTGCTCGCCCTTGCTCTTTTTAATGCGCGCAAAAAACTGCCTTTTCTGCCGTTGCTCAGGGCGGCCACCTGGCTCCAGATTCACATCTACGCCGGCTGGTTTTGCCTTGTCCTCTTCCTCCTCCACATCCAATTCCGTCTCCCGGGCGGCGCGTTTGAAATCACGCTCGCACTCGTTTTCGCGATCGTCGTCCTGAGCGGTTTCTTCGGCCTCTATCTCAGCCGTCAGTTGCCGTCGCGGATGGCGCGCTCGGGCGAGCCTCTCCTTTACGAACGCATCCCGGCTTTTCGTCTTCAGATTCAAAAGGAAGTCGAAGCCCTGGTGCGCGAGGCGGAACGCGAGACGGAGTCGTCCACTCTGGGCAATTTTTATGTGGAATACCTGCGCGACTTTTTTTCCAGCCGGGCCCATGTCTTCACCGCGCTCGGCAATCCCGATCGCAAATGGCATGCCCTCCTGGCCGAGACCAAGGGGCTCGATCGTTACCTGAACGAGCGCGAAAGAGCGATCGCGTCCGAGATTCGGGACTGGATCGAGACGAAGCAGAATCTCGATTTTCAGGATGCCTCACAGCGCCTCTTAAAGCTGTGGCTCTTCGTTCACATTCCGTTCACCTACAGCCTGATCATCCTGGGCGTCGTGCACGGAATCGTCGCCATGCTGCATGTGGGGAGGTGGTAAAATGCAAAAGCCACTCGACCCGCTCAGCTTCAAAAAAAACGTTTACGAGCGTCCAAATCAGGATTGGACTTGCGGGCACGCTGGAGATGGCCGCGCCTGCCCTTTAGGTCCTGATGCGCGGGGTCATTGCCGACACACCGGCGAATGCATGCCGGCGAAAAAAGACGATCGCTGGAGTTGCACGCGCCCCGAAGCGCACGGCGGAAAGTGCGACGCGGGACCGCTCCCCGACGGTACCTGCGCCCACCCCATTCCGCCCTGCCAACCGGTGCGTTCGCTCCGGAAATCCCGCGCCATGTATGTCTGGCTCACCGCGCTGATCACGGCGGGCGGATTACTGGTCTTGCTAGGCAGCCAGTTCCGAAATGGCTGGCTCAATCCCGGCGAGCTGACTAATGCGCACGCCACCTCCGCGACCAAATGCAGCGACTGCCACAGCGCCACGCCCGCCAGCGCCACGGAATTGGTTGCGGCCACGTTTGCGACCACTCGCAACGACAGCCAGCTCTGTCTGAAGTGTCATCAGATGGGAGATCTCCCTCTGCGCGCGCACGGACTGTCCTCGACGCAGTTGGCGGAAAGCACGGCACGCTTCGCGCGCCCTAACGAGAAGAAGACAGCGCCCGCGTTGCTCCGGGCGAGCCATTCTCTCGCCCTCAAAAACGCGCACACCGATGATCTGGCCTGCGCCACCTGCCACCAGGATCACCACGGCCGCGCCTTCGATCTCAAGCGCCTGAGCGATGCGCAATGCCAGGCCTGTCACGCGACCCAGTTTGCCAGCCTGGCAAAAGGGCATCCCGAGTTTGCCAATTATCCCTACCAGCGCCGGACGCGAATCTTCTTCGATCACAACAGCCATCTGGGACAACACTTCGCGGAGAAGAAAGACCTCGCGCCCGCCGGCTGTCAAAGCTGCCACGTCACGGGACAGGGCGGCCGCTTCATGCAGGTAAAAAGTTTTGACGCCAGTTGCGCCGCCTGCCACGCGCCGCAAATCAAGGGCGCCGGCATGACGGTGAAAGGCGTGGCCTTCTTCACCGTGCCCGGGATCGATGCGGACACTCTCGCCAGCCACAGCATGAGCATCGGGGAATGGCCGAGATTTGCCGACGGTAAGCTGACACCGTTCATGGAGCTGCTGCTGAAGCGCGAACCCAAGGCGCGCGCTGCGATCGAGACCTTGCGCGGCGTCGACCTGCGCGATTTGAGCAAGGCCACGCCGGAGCAATTGATCGCCGCCGCGGAATACGCGTGGGCGATCAAGACGTTGCTGTTTCGTATCGTGGCCGAGGGCCAGCCGTTTCTGCTGGAGCAATTGAAGGACAAAGTCGCGACGCCCGGGCTGGAAGTGCCGCGTGCCACTTTGCTCGCTGCGCAAAAGGAGTGGATGCCCAATCTCCAAAACGAAATCGCCGACTACGCGAAAGGGGTTAAACCCGCGCTACCGGAGCGGCCCCCGTACAGCCCCACACTGGCTCCCGCGCCTAACGAGAAAAAAGCCGACGCGGCAGAGCAATCTCTTCCCGCCGCTGCGTCGCCCACTCCTGGAAGGAAAGCGGAAGATGATGACTTGAGCGCATTTCTCGAGGCCACGCCCCCACCGGAAAAGAAGGGAGGCGACGATGACTTGAGCGCGTTTCTCGAAGCGACGCCTTCACCCACTCCTTCGGCCATTGCGCCACCATTGCCGGCTCCGGAAGCGATGCCCGCGGAAGAATGGGTCGCGGCGGGCGGTTGGTATCGACCGATGCCGCCAAAGGACAGCTTCACTCTCTTCTACCGGCCAATGGGTCATGCCGACCCGTTTTTGATCGCCTGGCTCACCGCCGCCGCCCGGCTCCAGGGCCCCAGTCCCTCCGCCGATGCGCACACCGCCTTGGAAAAACTCTCCGATCCACAGAACCCAGGCCTCTGTTTCAAATGCCACACCGCCGAGGTGAGCAGCGAAATGACCACCGTGAACTGGAAGCCCGCTCAACCCGACACCGCCAGCCGGCCGTTCACCACTTTCGATCATTCCACCCACTTCAGTCTCGTCGGCGATCAAGGCTGCCAGAAATGTCACACCTTGAATGCGAAATCCGAGTATCCAAGGTTCTTCGCCAGCCAAACGGCAAGCGACACGCCAGGCAGCGCGGTCAAATTCCAGAGCAACTTCGCGCCGATTTCGAAAATACTCTGCGCGGAGTGTCATCAGCCCCGTGTCGCCGGCGATGGCTGCATTACTTGCCACCGCTACCACGCGGCGCCGGAGGCCGGGAAAGTGTCCGAGATCGGCACATTTCAGCACGCGAAAATGGGGAAACCTGACCTAGCCACCGGACTGGCGACGGAGAAATAACCCCGTCCGCAATCCATATTCGCGAGACCAACGCTCCCCCGCGGGGAGCGTGATGCGCATTGGCGATGACGCCGTTCGGTCGCGCTCAGTCAGGAATTCTGCACATATGCACGGACTGGGGTTGCCCTGATTTGACGGACAGTGGGCGTGGGGTCAAAAGCCCGAAGAACCCACATGAAAACACAGATCAGAAAGCCGGTGCGGGAGCGCGCGAGCTACACCGAGCAATACAAACAGGAAGCGCTGGAATTATGGCCTGCCAGCGGTCGCAGCGCGGCCCGAGTCGCGACCGAGCTGGGGATCCGGCCACCGTTGCTCTACCGCTGGGCGAACCTGGCGCGACAGCCCAACACGCCTCAGAGCGGGCGTAAGCCCCAGCGAAGTGTCGAGCAATTGGAAGCGGAGAACCAGCGTTTACGACACGAAAACGCTAAGCTGTGGGAGCAGCGCGAAGTGCTCACGCGAGGCCGCGATCGTCCGAAATCAACTGAGTGCTATCGGTGCCGCCCTGCAGCTTCGGCATCAGCAAACGGAACGCACGGCTCAGCTCCCGTCGGGCGAAATAGGGAGTCTCGGGGGTAGCGCTTTGCGGGACGATTTTAGCGATCGTTTTCCCACGCTCGGTCACGCGGATCTCACCGAGTTGCACTGCCTTGCGCACCCAGTCGCCGGTTCGATCATGCAGCTGTCGGATGGTGATCGTCTTCATGTGACACACAGTGACAAATTACACCTCCGTCGTCACGCGGAAAGCCGGGAGCTGATCAGCCTCGGGTGCAGCCGCGTGTTGGGCCCAGTTTAGGAAGTTTATCGTTCAGTTGTAAGCCACATAAAGTTCGTACAGATCGCGGCACGGGCCCGGTCGCACGCCGCCGTCGGCGCTCGCTGGGAATCTCAGCGAACGCGGCGAGTTGGGGCATGGCGCGCGCGCAGTGGGCTAATGGCGTGCTCGGTCCTGACGCGTAGAGTACTGCGGGCTCTCATCACCGGCCCCGTTTGGCAACAAAGGTTGCGTTCTGAGGAACCCGCTTCAGCGCGACTCCTTCTGCTCGCCGCCGTCCGACAGGAGACCGATGTGGAGGTCCAGCCGATAGACAACTCCAGGCGCGGGACATAGCTCATACCCGATCACGTCCCCAAAAGGACCCCAGAATTTATTCTGCGGTTGCCTCGCCCAGATGGAGCGCGCCTGCAGCAACATCTGGTTTAGCGGGAGAGCGGCCACGTCTTCCGGTAACCAAATGAAGAGCCAGTAGCTGGGGTCGACCGGCAAAATTGGATTCGGGACTCGTGATGTCCGTAAAATTTTGATGTGCGGTCGGAAAACCGAGGATTCTCGATCCATTGCTTGCGTGACGGTTGATGGTTGGGGCTGACCACGTGGTGGAGGGGATTTGCGCGAAGCCGCCGCCCCTCCGCACGCCTCAAATAAACAAGGGGAGGGGCGCCTAGATAGGGCTATATCAGAGGACCTCCGACTAAACCGCGCAGGATATGGTCTCGACGTCGTCGCGCCTCTTCGCGCGACCGGGTGCCGAGAGAGCGACGGATGCGTTCCTTCGTCAAGGAGGTCGGGTAGACGGTGTAATGCACCCACCAACCCCCGTTGTTGTTGTAGAGGTGGTGATCCGGATTGGCCGGATTGAGCCGGATGGCGGCTACAGGGTAATGAAGCATATGGCGTTGCGGAATCTGCAAGCGCCATCAAGAGAGAATTGGTTCGCTGGCGCTTTAGCGCCGGCGCTCATCGGCGGGAACAACTGGTTCCCGCCATCCACCGTGGTTTCTCTAACCCGGTTGGCAGACCGCGACCCGCGTGGGCCGTCGATCACTCTTGATGTCGTTGCGTTTTTCAAACGGTGGCAATATAGCACGTAGAGCGTACTCCGTAAATCCTCCGCGGCTGCTATGACACAGAAAACAACGAGGAAGTGACATTCCCCGAGCAGATACGCTGCGGAACGGTCCGGGCAGGGACCTTAAGCCAGCCCGGCGTAACTAAATGCCACCTTGGCTCGGAACGGGAGCATTGTGTTAACCAGCAGCGAGAAGAGCGTCGCGCAGGCCTGAGCGGCGCTTCGCTGGCTGCCCGACGGATGCCCGCAGGACATCTTCATCGTACCAGATCGTGACCTTCTTGGATGCGCGGGTTAGGCCTGTGTAGACCAGCTCTCGCGTCATGACCACGTTTTCCTCGGCGGAGAGAATCAGCAGCACGGACTCGAACTCTGACCCCTGGGCTTTGTGGACTGTCATGGCATACGCAAGCTCATGCTCCGGCAGCCGGGCAGGGGAGATCCGTCTCGGCTGGTTGTCTGCACCAATGAACCACGCCCACAGCTGACCGTTGTCTTCGGTCGGATCAGGGAGAATGACACCGATATCTCCGTTGAAGAGGTTGGCTTGATAGTCGTTGCGCGTGACGAGGAGCGGCATGCCGCGGTAAAGGCCCGCGCTTGGCGGGATCAGATCCTTCTCCCGCAGCGCTGATTCGACGAGCGAGTTGATCTTTTCGACTCCATGTGGGCCTTGGCGCAAAGCACAGAGAACGCGGAACCGACCGAGGCGAGCCAGGGCCTCACTGGGGTCCGTGGCGCTCAGATAGTCGCTGTAATGTGCGACCACCGCGCTTCCGATCGCTGCATGCAGGTTCGCGGCTTCCGGTAGGTGCGCGCTCGCGAGCTCTTCTGCGTCGTTGCCGGTGAGGATCGGAAGCGCCACTTCCACATCTCCAGCTCGGATTGCCTGAGATAGGCGATAAATCGCATTCTCGTTTCCGAAACGGTAGTTTCTGGACAGGGCAAATAAAGAGCCGGTGAGTGGCGAGCCCGGGACCGAGGCTGCCTCAGCCATGTCGGCCAGGACAGCACCTGGTTCGACGGAAGCGAGCTGATCACGATCACCCAGCAGAATCACTCGGGTACGTGCTGGGAGCGCCTCGAACAGCTTCGCCATCAGCGGTAAAGCCACCATGGACGCTTCATCGACGACCAAGAGGTCGAGCGGGAGCGGGTTACGGGCGTTATGCCGAAAGAAGACCGAATCGGGCTTCCACTTCAGCAAACGATGGATCGTCGAAGCTGACCGCGGCATCCTTTCTCGAATCTCCGGCTCGATGGTGGGGTCGTCTTGCACCTTGCGCAGGAGCTCTTGCAGGCGTGCCGCCGCCTTACCGGTAGGCGCCGTGAGCGCAATCCGAAGGCAATGGCCGTCGGGTGCACGGAGCAGGCGAAGAAGAATCTGGAGCACTGTCGTGGTTTTGCCTGTCCCCGGGCCGCCTGAAATAATCGTGAAGCGGTTCTCCAGCGCGCCAACGATTGCTGCCTCCTGATCTGCCGCGGTCGACCCGGCGTTACCATTAGCCCGTGCGCGCGTCACGATGGCGGCGGCGAGCGCTTGCTCGTAATCCCAGTAGCGACGCAGAAATAGCCGATCGCCTGCGATCACGATCGGAGTCACCTCATCGGGCGATCCGAAAGCTGGTGACATTCGCAAACGGTCGCGCACCTTAGCGGGATCGGGTGCCTGCTCGCCTTCGATGAGTGGCTCCTGCGTCAGATCAAAGCAGATATGTCCCTGCCGAACGGACCAACTGAGACGAGAAGCGGCGGCGCGGACAAGCTCAGGTTCGTCTCTCCCAAACCGACTGATGAAGGTCGCGAATTGCCGATCGATCTCCGCCGTGTCTGGTTCCTTGGAGTTTGTCATACGGCTAACTCCCGCAGAGTGGTCATTGTGCGGTTGGAAGGACGTCGGTGGAGGATGCCTCGCGTTGCATCATTCCGATCGACTCCCCGCAGAAATACATAAAAGACGCCGCCGAAATCCCGGTCGTAGTTGTAGGTTGCGATCCGTTGACGCAAAAACAAGTCCGCCGCCAGAGCATAAAGGTCCGCTTGCAGATAATAGTTGTGGTGCAGCATAGCGACAGCCATCTGATCGGGTCCATAGTCTTCGCTGCGAGAGCCGAGCCAGTTTGATTTCCAGTCGGCGATGTAATAGCGGCCGTCATGTTCGAAGAACAGGTCGATGAAGCCACGGAGGAACCCTTCTACAGGATCAAAACGAAGCCGGCCTAAGCCGGTCTGAAACTCGGGGGGCTCGACCTCGGCACGCGCGAAAACATCCTGCAGCGTAGATGGGTCCAATCGGTTTAACCGAAACGTGAACTCCAGTTCGACCAGCCGCTTGTCGCGGGCTGTCTCACGGAGAGAAACGCCAGCTGGGCGAAGTGGCACGTCGAGGAGATTCCCGAACGTGTCCAATAACGCGTCGCGACACTTGGCTCCAGCGAAGCCGTGCCACTTCAGCTGGTTGTCGACAAGAGGCTGAAATTCCGGGTTCGCGAAATCGAGTTGCTCCAGGACGGCATGAAAGAAGTCGCCCGCGCGAGCGCCGCGCGCGAAATCGAAGATCGTGTCGCCGGTTGTTGCGCTCGGGACGGGGCGTTCCTCGGCGGGATCCGAAATCTCGGGGGCGGATTCGACGATCTCCATGCGGCCACTGTTCAGTCCGCTAAAACTCGCTGTCATCGCGGTGCGGTCGATCTTTCCGTGGAACGGCCGCGCGCGGTAGGATACAGATTCATCGGGGATCGGCGCTGCAGGCTGC
>JBDSNB010000174.1:0-5820 GCA_039915555.1 Chthoniobacterales bacterium
GGTTGCTGGTGGAGCTCGGAACCGATCGCGGCGAGAGCTATTTCGCCTTCTGCCAATCAGTGGAGGAAAACAAAACCGGCACCCGTTGTTTCGCGGTGGACACCTGGCGGGGCGATGAGCACAGCGGCCCGTACGATGAGACGACCTCTGCCGAAGTCTCAGCGCACAATCGCGCGCATTACTCCGAGTTCTCCACCCTCCTGCGTCTCCGCTTCGAGGAAGCGCTCGCGCAATTCGCTCCTGAAAGCATCGACCTTTTGCATCTCGACGGTCTCCACACGGAGCAAGCGGTGCGCGCAGACCTGGCGGCATGGCTGCCGAAACTAAAACCGGGCGGTATCCTCCTGATGCACGACATCGCGGTGCGCGCGCGCGGCTTTGGGGTTTGGAAAGTTTGGGAGGAACTGCGGGAGCAGGGACGCAGTTACGCATTCGTCGACGCTCCGGGTTTGGGCGTTTGGCAGAAGCCGCCCGCCCTCTCCTTGGCGCCACCTTCGGAAACGCTCTTCACCGCGCCGGACAATCTGGCGCAATCCTACCGCGCCCGAGCGGACGACGTGCAACGAACGATCTGGCAGGCGTGGCAGGACGGATCGATCCGGGAAACGGCTATCGCCCTCCAGACCACACTCCAGCTTTTCCACACGCACGACGGGACGCACTCGGAGGAAAACTCCATCACCACGCGCGTGGGCCATGACGCATGGAAAGACGTAACGTTCAGGTTGCCGCTCGGCGCGGGGACGGCGCCGTTGCGACTCGATTTTTATAGCGCGCTGACCACGATCGATCTCAGCGTCATCCGACTCACGAGCGAACAGGAAACCTATTTCTGCGCCGAAGACTCCGCGGGATTCGATCGTATCCGTCTCGCGGGCGACGCCACGCGCCTCCCGCATTCGCAATACCTGCGCGTGCAAGTGACCGGCGTAGATCCGCAACTGCACCTGCCGGCCGTTGACGTGTCGGCTAACGAGCAGTTGGCTCTCAGCCTGCGCGTCCGCGTCAACGCCACGAAGCCGGCGGGCGATTAATTCAGGCCCAGGCCGCGATCGCCACCGCCGGACCGTCGGTTTGCTGCGGCTCGTTGCCCAGAATGCGCAAGCGGGTGAAGCCGGCGTCGCGCAGCATTTGCTGCAAGGCTTCCAGCGTCGGCCAAAAGGCGTGACTCGAAAGGCCGCTCAACGGCTCGTCCAGCCCGCCCTCGCTTTGCATTCGGCCGGCATAGCCTTCTACGACTCGATCGGCATCTGGCTCGAGGCAGTAATGCGTCCAAAGAAATGCGCGGGAACTCACGCCAGGAAATTGCCGCAGCAAGCGCCAGGGCTCCGGCAAATGATACAAAAGACCGCAGCAAAAAATCGCATCGAACCGGCCGAACTGCGCCAACTCCGCGTGCTCCAGATCCGCCTCTACCAACTGCACCTTCCGCGCCTCCAGCAAGCGCACCGCCAACTGAGCGCGCGCCAGATTCACGGCGCGACCTTCCACTCCCAGCACGTCCGTTACGCCGGGTCGCTGCGCGAGCGCGATCGTGTGACCGCCCTCCAACGAACCCAGTTCGAGGATCGTTGCCACCTCGGGAAACGTTTCGAAAAACGCCTCCACCCGCAGATCGTTCATCGCATCGAACGCCCCGCCATAGGCCTCCCCATCGATCACGAACCGGCTGATCCACGTGCCGTGCTCGGCGAAGGCCGCGGCGATCTCAGTTGCTCTCATCTCTGGCGGGACGATGCGCGGCGCGGCTGCGGTTGTCGAGCCAGCCGCCAACAGCGCTCGCCGCTGGAAAAAAAACGCGGCACGCCGAACTGGCGTGCCGCGTTTCTAATTTCTTTCCGAGGACTGATCAGCCGGCTTTCATCGAGCCTTGGGCCTTCTTGATCGCCTGCAGGTGCTTCTTCAGAGCGGGCAGCATCTTGTTCGCCCAGTTCTTCGTGTCGGCGTCCTTTCCGTTCTTCGCCTGTTTCTCGAAGAGCGCGATCGTCTTCTGATGGTCCTTCATCATGTCCGTGAGATAGACGCTGTCGAAGTTATCCGTGCTCATCTTCGCCATCTTCGCGGGAGCGGGGAGCTTGACGCCCTTGGCTTTCGCCAGGCCCATCAACTCGCTGTTGGCTTGGGAATGCTCCGCCACCATCATCTTGGCGAGCTTTTGCACTTCCGGGCTCTTCGCCATCTTGGCGGCCATCTTGCTCATTTCCACTTCCATCATGCCGCCTTTGGCTGCTTCCATGATGAACGCGCTGTCTTGGCCGTCGAGTTTCGCGCTCGTCTTGGCCGCGCCAGCAGCGGGTTTGGCGCTGGCTTTTTCCGCCTCCATTTTCGCCAGTTCGGCTTTGCTCGGCTTGGCGCCGACCGGGGCCATCGAGCCAACCCGACCAGGTTCCGGCCCCTTGTCAGGGGCTGTCGATTGCGCAAAAGCGGAGGGGCCGAAACACAATCCGGCAGTCGCCAGCGCGAGCGCGGTCAGGCGGGAGATGAAACTAAGTTTATTTTTCATAATATTGTCAGTTGAGGTATTTGTTTTAAACGCGTCGGAATCTCGACAATAACACTTCGCATTGTCAGAACGGCTTGGACGTGACAATCCGACGGATTCGCCCCCTTTTCCACGAATAAGATTGCTCGCCCGGCTGGGGCGCAAGTCCCCCGCTCACCCCTGTTTCGGAGTCTCGGGCGCCACTTTTTCGTAGGACCCTTCGACCCGGGTCGCGACATCGCGGTAGCCATAATCCACTTCGTAGATTTGCTTCATGCACTCGATCGATTTTCCCCCGTCGCCCATCTGCTCGTAAACCAGGCCCAGATTGTAAACGATCTCCTTTTTCATCGCGTCCATCGTCAGAATTTCGCGCGCGGCCTCTTCCAATTGCTTCGCCGCCAGGTCTTGCATGCCGAGTTCGCGGTAGCAAAGTCCGAGCAAATTCATCGCCTTCAGCCGCGCATTCGGGTTCTGGCGCGCGCGCTGCAATTCCGGGAGCGCTTCGCGATATTGTCCTGCCTGCAAAAGCTGCTCGCCCAGTTCGAAGCGCAGTTGCAAGTCGGTCGGATTCCGCTCCGAACGCTTCCGCGCGTCGCCAATCAAGATCCCCGCGCGCTGCTGGCGCGCCGCCTCCAGAGCAGCGACGCGCTCCGCGTAGGATTCGTCGTCCGGCGGATGCGTCGCGAGGAATTTTTCGTTCGCCGCGATCTCCTGCTCGGAACGCTTCATCCCCAGATCCGAAACCTTGCGCAGCAGACCGGCATCGGTCCCCTGCACCAGGTCCGAGGCGTATTGATACCACGCGGTCGCGCTTTCGAAGTCTTCTTTCTGCTCCGACAACGCCGCCAGCCGGCGCGCGTGCTCCACGTTTTGCGGTTCGGCCTCGTGCCTCGCATAGGTCTCGGCGATCTGCTGCTCAAGCGACTCGCCGGTCAGCGCCATTCGATTCTGTTGTTCCAGCGAAACGGCCAGCTCCTTGTCCTTGATCAAGTCGCGATAGCTTTCCGCCTGGGTCCAGCCCCCACTCTTCATCGAACCGCGCGCCGCCGCATCCTTCCCGAGTCGCAACGCTTCCGCGTCCGTCGGGTCCGCCTCGGAAATGCGGTTGTAAATTTTCACCGCTTCGTCATTCTCGCCTAACGAATGGTAGAGCCGGCCCAGCTCGTGCAGGATTTTCGTGTCGCGCGGCTTCTCTTCCAGCAAAGTCTGCAACGCCAGCACCCCGATCTCCGGCCACCCCGCCGCCACCGCTGCCTCCTTCAACAGCAAATTCGCCTGCCGGTTAAACGGCTCGTCTTCCAGCACCTTCTCGATCAGCTCCACCGTCCGCTTCGGATCTTTCTTCAGCTCACGCTGCGCCTTCATCACCGCGATCGACGCGGTCGAGACATTGAAGAATCCCTTCTTCTCCGCTTTCGCTTTGGTAATTTCCGTCCGCCGCAAAAGCTGACGACCAGTCAGAAACTCCGGCTCCTGTTTCAGGACTCCCTGGAGTAACGAAATCGCGTATCCAAAATTCCGCAGCTCAATCGCCGCCACGGCCTTCAGCCAGTGGCTGCGTTGCGCGTCATTCAGTTCTTTTTCGGTTTTGACCGGCATGACTCTTTGTAATCTATCAGGGGAGGCAAGACCCAAGGGATCACGGCTTCCCAGCCGTCGTTTCTCAATCTTCCTGTACAGAAACACGGCGTCTTGGAAGCTGCCACTCTTTGGATTGCGCCATCAATGAAGCGATCTCCGCGCCGCCGCCACCATTGGCGCTCCCGGCCCAGCCGAAGCCATCGATTTGACTCTCCGCTAGCGGAGTTCGCCAGTGGCGATATCCTGCAGGAATGCGATCGCGCTCACTTACGTTCGCCATGATTGGGCTTGTCGTGCTGGTTGCCTCCGCAGGAGGAAGAGTCCGCAACCAAAGATCTTTACCGGACCAGATATCGGCAAAGTCTTCGTCTTGCTGCGGCTCCCGGAGTTTCCTTACGAAGCACGGCGGAATGGATGGTCGGGGAGGGGCACATTCCGCGCCTATGTCCGACCGGACGGGAAGGTGACGCGGGTGGAAGTAGTGCGGAGCACCGGGCGCAAAGTGCTCGATGAGGCAGTCATGACCGCGGCTCGGCAGTGGAAGGCCAGACCGGGGCGCGCTCGCGAGGTGGATTTTCCGATGGCGTTTATCGCGCCGCCCCGTCCGCTGCCGGGAATGTGTAGAACTCTCGCGCAGAGTGATCGTTTCAATCCCGGAGCCGCTCGGCGAAAACTTCGTCACCGAGGCTCCGCAGGAACATTACACCCTCAGAGTAAATCCAACTGCGGCTTCTCCGCATCCGGCATCGCATTTCCACCGCGTCGCCGGTTCGGTGTTTTCCCGCTCGTCGTCCCATTGGGCTTTTCGAGATGCGCTAGAATATCCTTCGCGCGATCGAGTATTTCCTTCGGCAAGCCGGCCAGTCGCGCCACCTGGATGCCGTAGCTGCGGTCCGCGCCGCCAGGCACGATCTTGCGCAGGAAAATGATCTGCTCGTTCCATTCTCGCACCGCGACGTTGAAATTCGCCACGCCCTTCCGCTCGTCGGCCAGCTTGGTCAACTCGTGGTAGTGCGTCGCAAAAAGCGTGCGCGCCTGGATCTTGTCGTGCAAAAATTCCGCCACGCTCCAGGCAATCGACAGCCCGTCGAAGGTCGAGGTCCCGCGTCCGATCTCGTCCAGGATGATGAGACTCTGGGCGCTCGCGTTGTTCACGATGTTGGCCGTCTCGTTCATCTCGACCATAAAAGTGGATTGCCCGCGCGAGAGATCGTCGTTCGCGCCCACGCGGGTAAAAATGCGATCCACCAAACCGATTCGCGCGCTCGCCGCCGGCACGAAACTCCCAATCTGCGCCATCAAAACAATCAGCGCCACCTGCCGGATGTAAGTCGATTTACCGGCCATATTCGGCCCGGTAATAATCGCCAGCCGCGTCTCCGCGCCATCGAGTGATGTGTCGTTAGGCACGAACTTCTCGTCGGCTAGATTCTGGTCCAAGACCGGGTGCCGCCCGTCGCAAATCTCCAGACAAAGCGACTCTTCCAGCACCGGCCGCGCGTAATGAAACAGCCGCGCCGTCTCCGCTAATCCGCAGATCGCATCCAGCGTCCCAATCGCACCAGCCGTCTCCTGGATCGCCGCCAAATCGCGCAGCGTTTCCTCGCGCAACGTTTGGAAAAGCTGGAACTCGAGCTGCCGCGCCCGCTCATCCGCGCCCAGGATTTGCGCCTCCATTTCCTTCAGCTCCGGCGTGATGAAACGCTCGCCATTCACCGTCGTCTGTTTGCGCGTGTAGTGCTCCGGCACCCCGC
>JBDSNB010000182.1:0-3370 GCA_039915555.1 Chthoniobacterales bacterium
GCCACCGATCAGATTCAGCTCATCGGCGAGATCGGGGTGCAGGGCGATTTTCGCGGGACGGTGAAATACGTGGTTAGATTCCGCTGACGATGAAGCGCGCACATCTTTCCATGGCCTCGGGGGGTGGCGGCTACTGGGTGTGGCGGCTGATGTTTGTTCTTTGTTGCGCGGGCCTGTGGTCCGCCAGTGCGGCTCGCGGCTACGCCCAAGGCGCGGTGGAAACGGAGCGCACCAAGGAAAAGGAGAAGGCGAAAAAGCAGGAAACGAAGCAGCAGGAAGAAATCGCCCAGAACGCGAATGTGGAAATCGTCGGTGCGACCGCTTTTGATAAAAAAGTCTTGCTCTCCGAGCTCAAAGAGCAGCTCACCTCGATCCAGGAGCTGGGTTTGACCGCGGCCCGCGGCGATGACGCGGCATTTTTTCTCGAGCTGTTCTATCGCAAGCACGGCTACGAAAAAGTCGAGGTACGTTACGTGGTCGCGGGGCAACGATTGCGACTCGAGATCGACGAAGGCGTTCGCGTCACAGTCGGGACCGTGAGCTTTGTCGGGAACGAAAACCTGGCGACGGACAAGCTTTTCGAATTTCTGATCGGGCCGACGCGGGAACGCTACGGCAAGACGGAGAAGGCGCTGCCTTTCGTGCGTGGCGATCTGGAGGAGGGCGTCGATCTGGTGCGCCGGCTCTATATTTCCGAGGGCTATCTCAACGCCATCGTGCAGATGCCGAACTACCGCTTCACCGCTGGCGGGGCGCAGGTCGACGCGACGATCGCGATCGTCGAAGGCCAAAGATATATCTTCGGCGAGGTGGGCTTCGGGGGGAGCATCGTTTACGATCCGGGCGCGCTGCGCGATGAGCTGGCCGATCTTCTGGCAGAGCCTTTCACCGAGCGCCATCTGGCCGACATCCCGCGACGGCTGGAGGCGTACTACAAGGGGCGCGGTTATTACGACGTGAAGGTGGAGGCGACAGGCTCCCCGGAGAACGCGCGCGGGGGACGCGTGCCGGTGCGCGTGGCGATTTCGCCGGGGCCGGTTTATTACTTCGACGGTTCGACCGTGAGCGGATTGCGCCGCTTAAATCCGGGCTACGTGACGAAGCGGTTCAACAAATTGAGCGGCCAGAGGTACGACCCCCAGGTGGTGGACGATGTCTTCCGCGAAATGTTGAAGACCGGGTTGTTCAACATCATGCAAATCAAGCCCGTGCCGGTGGCGGGCAACCAGCTGCGGCTCGACATCTCGGCCGAGGAGGCGAAGAGCAAGCAGTTCGGTTTCTCGCTCGGCTACGGGACGTATGCAGGCTTCATCGTAGGCGCTTCGTTTCAAGAGCGGAATCTCTTCGGGACTGGACGGCCGATCTCGACCTCGGTCGAGTACTCGAGCCGCGGCTACAAGGGAGAGATTCTCTACGAGGATCCGTATCTCTTCGACACGCTGGTTCACATGCGAATCCGTCTTTCCGCCTTGACCTACGATTTCGACGGCTACTCGAAATTTGAGTACGGCGGCCGGCTGGAACTGGAGCGCCAATTCACCAAACAATACAAACTCGCGGCCGTTTTCGGCGCGCGCAAAGTGAAGGTCACGAGCGAGGGCATCGATCCCATTTTTCTCGGCCGCACTTCGTATCTGGTGAACACGGTCGGCTACCTCCAGACGCTCGACCTGCGCACGAACCCGCTCGTTTCGCCGCGCGGTCTGGTGATCGACAACACCTTTGATTACGCTGGAAGCGAAATCGGGAGTCAGATCGAGTTTGTCCGCGCGACCGGGCGCATCAGTTACTACCTGCCCTTCGCAAAGGAGAAAAAGTACGTCCGCGTAAACCCGAACGCGGATAAAGAGGACGAGAGCGGCTGGGAGAGTTGGTTCCGCCGCTCGATGCTCTCGGTCGGAGCGCGCGTGGGCGTGATCCAGGGAATCGGCGGGAACAGCATTCCGATCGACGAGCGTTTCTTCAATGGCGGCGGAACGAGCGTGCGCAGTTTCGCGGAGCGTGATCTTGGGCCGGAGGATAATGGCGATCCGATCGGCGGGGAATTTTTCAGCGTCTTTAATATTGAATATAGCTTTCCGATTTACGGTGAGCTGCAGTTGGCGGTCTTCGGCGATGCGGGCAATCTGATCCCGCGCGCGGAAGACGCCGGGCTGGGCAATATGCGATATGGAGTCGGCCTCGGGTTGCGCTATCAATTGCCGGTCGGCCCGCTGCGGATTGATTACGGAGTGAATCCTGATCGCCGGCCCGGCGAGGCGTTTGGCGCGTTCCATTTCAGCTTCGGCTTTGCCTTTTAGGCGAGGCGAGGCCGACTATTTGGACGCGGCGGCGGCGCCGTCCTGGATGAGCGAATCAAGTTTGTTCACGTCGATCGGTTTCACGAGGTGGTGATTAAAGCCGGCGTCCTGCGTTTTGCGCACGTCCTCTTCCATGCCAAAGCCCGTGAGGGCGATGGCGAGCGCTGGCCGATTCGCGCTCAAGCGTCGGATGAGATCGATGCCGGTCCCATCCGGCAGGCCAATGTCACTCACGAGCACATCGAATTGAGCCGTCGTGCCGAGGGCGAGTGCGGATTCGATATTGTTCGCGGATTGCACCTGATAACCGCGCAAACGGAGCAGGTTCGTGAGCGTCTTGTTGGTATCCTCGTGATCTTCCACCAGGAGAATGTTCCGAGTCTGACGCGGATGGTTTGATGGCTGGATCGCAGGCGCTGCCTGCGGACCCACTTTGGAACTCGTCGGTAGCACCACGGTAAACTTTGCGCCTTGGTTTCGACCGGCGCTTTCCGCTGTAATCGTTCCTTTGTGAGCTTCCGCGAGCGTCTTGCTGATCGCGAGGCCAAGACCGAGTCCGCCGAATTTTGTCCGACCGCCTTGTTCGAAAGCATCGAAGATTTTCGGGAGCGCTTCCGGTTCAATCCCGATGCCGGAGTCGGTTACCTCAAGGCGGAGTTGCCCGTCCAGATCGTTGCTTGTGACGACGGAGATCTCGCCTTCCGGGAGCGTGAATTTGACGGCGTTTTTAATCAGGTTCCAGATGATCTGTTGGACACGCGCCGGGTCGGCTCGCAGGTGAACTCTTACCGCCGCGAGTTCGGTTCGGAGCTTGAGGTGTTTCTGCTCAATGTCGGCGTTACAAATTTCGAGCGCATTGCGCAAGAGCGTGTGCGCATCCACGAATTCGAAATTCAGTTGCACCTTGCCTTTGCTGATCCGAGTGAGATCGAGCAGGTCGTCGATGAGCCGGGCTTCGAGTTCGACATTGCGCCGGATGATCTGCACGGACTCGCGCATCTGTTCGGGCGAAATGCGATCGCTTTCGAGCATAGCAGCGGAAGCGAGCACGGGCGTGAGCGGCGTTCGTA
>JBDSNB010000256.1:0-6421 GCA_039915555.1 Chthoniobacterales bacterium
CCCGCGATGGTGTTGTTGTAGCGCGTTGCCGACGCAGTCTTGCGAAAGCGTCGCGCCCACTCGATGCAATCGGTCCGCGTGATGCGCCGAATCTCACGTTCCGCCAGCCCCGGCCAGCTTTTCAGCAGAGAGACAAAAATCTGCTTCCAATAATGCCGCGTGCTCGGCTTGATCGTCACACTGTCGGCCTGATGCTGCCGACGGATTTTCAGCGCCTCGCCAAAAGTCATCTTCGCCGAGCCTTCATTCACAGCCGCACCTTGCTTCGCCCGATGCTCCCGCAGAAAATCCGCCAACCGCGCTTTCGCAACAGAGAAATGCGCCGTGCGCAGACTCTTCCAAATCTCTTTGCCGTTGGAGTGGGCGCGGGCATAATATGTCCCACTCCGGTGACGCACTAAATTTTGCGCTTTCGTTTTCTCCCACACTTTCGGTTTTGTGATAGCATCGGTTTTCATGGTTTTGCGCTGGTTTGCAGCTCGACCGTAGAAAAAGACCGTAGAATGGTCAATAAAAACTTACACACTCAGCGACGTTTACCCAGCAAACGGGCCTATAGCTCAGCGGTTAGAGCAGGGGACTCATAATCCCTTGGTCCCAGGTTCGAATCCTGGTGGGCCCAGGAAACCTCCGCGGCGGGAGGTCATGGGGACAAAGGGACGTGAATTTTGGGGAATCGAGAAAGAAAAATCCACATAATTCGTCATTTTCTCCCGTAATCCGTTGACATCCGCGAGTGGTGTTTCAATAATGCGGCGTGTTAAAAAAGTTCATCCCGCAAAAGCCCCTGTCCTCGATCGGAGAAGGTTCGTTGAGCGCGGGAAGCGACGACACGAGCGCAACTTCCCCCCGGGAAGAAGCGCGCACCTCACCCTCACTGACCGATCATCAAAAAACTATGGCTGAACATTCTGGTAAAGACATTCTCTCGAGCGACGTCGAAATCAAAGGCTCGATCAAATTCCAAAAAGAGCTCCTCATTGACGGCAAAGTGGAAGGTGAAATCAATTCCGACGGCGTTCTGACGATCGGTGAAAACGCAGACATCCGCGGTGAGATCAAAACGAAGTCCATCACCGTTTTCGGCAAGGTGCAGGGCAATATCACCGTCGCCGAGCGTTGCGAATTGAAATCGCGTTGCACCTTGCAGGGCGATTTGAAAGCTGCCCGTCTCGTGATCGAAGAAGGCGCCACCTTCATCGGTAAATCCGAAGTGACCAGCTCCGGCTCGCTCAGCAAAGCCTCGAATAGCAACTCGAAGCCGGAAGTCGTGCGCAATGACGAACCAGCGCCCGCGAAAGCCGCTTTCGGATCCCGTTCCTAAGGCACACTTCCAGCTAGTTCTCGTTTCGTGGCTAATTCGTCGCCTGCCAAGCTCAGCGTGGAGTGTCCGCACTGCGGCTTCAAGCAGATGGAATATGCGGCCGCGAAAAGCACCATGTGCCGGCAATGCGGCGGGGCTTTTGCGCCGGCCGACGCGCCGAAACCTGAGTTCAAGCTCCGCGCCCGCGAGGCGAAGGCACCAGCCCCGGCTGCTGCGCCTGCGGAGACTTCGGCCTCCTTGCCCGGCGCTTCGTTCCTGCAGAAATTTGAGGGACTTTGGGCCAAGCAGCGCAACTCCGTCGTGCAATGTTTCGATTGCAAGGCGACGCAGGACATTACCTCCGCGGCCACTTCCACCACCTGCCCGAAGTGCAGCGCGCACCTCGATCTGCGGGATTACAAAATCACCTCCAGCTTTAGCCGTGCGATTCGTACCCACGGCGACATTCACGTCACGGCCCGTGGAGACCTGAGCAGCAGCAACGTGGTCTGCCGTTCCGCCGTGATCGAGGGCAAACTGCGGAGCAATTTGCATTGCGCCGAGACCTGTACGGTCAGTCAATCCGGCAGAATTCCGGGCCGCTTGAGCGCGAATCATTTGCTCGTGGAGCGCAAGGCCGACGTCCAATTTTTTCGCACCGTCCGCGTCAAGAGCATCGAGATTCGCGGCCACATGGTGGGCGAAGTGGTGGCCGAGACCGTGGTCGTCATTCATCGCAACGCTTCCCTCGATGGGAATGTGACCGCGAAATCCATCAGCGTGGAAAAAGGCGGCATGTTCACCGGTCAGTTGATCATCGGCAGCAGTGGCCTTCAGCAGGCCGAGCTGTTACCGGCTACGCCCGAGACGCCGGCCAAGGCCGCCCCGTCCCACGAGGACGAGACGCTGCCTGGCATCGTGCCTCCGCTGCCGGCGAGCTAGCCTTCGGGCGGCATGCAAAAAAAACTGCTGCCACGCAGTCCGTACGACCGGTTGGGCGGCTACGTGCACCTGCCGCGTTTGATCGACAAAGCAAAGCTCCATCGCCAGGGGCTGTTGAACGGATACAACTACAAGACCGTCGGCTTCGACAAACATTTGCTCGCGTTTTTGAAATTGGATCCCGATGCCTTCGAGGAAGCTGCGACCCGTTTGGAGGACGACGCCGCCGTGTGGGATTGGATCGAAACGAACGGTGCCAAACATTCCGAAGAAGAAATCGAGCAGTGGAATCAGGCCATGATTTCCCGCCACCCGGACAACGCCGAAAAGAAAGCGCGCTTCCTCCATTTCCTGAAAGAAGCCGGCGGTGCTACCCGTAAAGACATCCGCACTTATTTCGATCTCATCGAGTTCGACGAAGGCCGGAAAGTGTAGCTGCGAATCGCAACGCTCCCGCGCGAATTTTGCTTTTCGCTGTTGCCACGCCGCTGCTTCGTCGTGTCCGGCGTGCTCTGCTTCAAGAGACGCCCACCAAGCGGGCCACGCCCGGCACGGCGACGCAGCGCCGCGGCTCCAGCGTCGCCCCTAACAGATGGATTCTCCCTGCCTACCGCACGAATTGCTGGAACAACCCGTTCGCTTCTTCCAGCGTTTCCTTGCTCCCAATGTCGAACCAGGTGCCGCGAATCTGATGCGTGCGCACACGGTTCCGCGTGTATAGCCACTGGATGAAACGACCGGGCTGATCCGGGTTGTTTCCGTCGGCGATGTAAGTCGCGAAGAGCGGGATGGTTTCGCGCGAGAAGTAGTAAAGCGCGATGCCGGTGAGAGTACTCTTCGGTTCGCTCGGTTTCTCTTCGAATGATGTGAGGATGCCTTCCGAATCCATCGTGATAGCGCTGTATTTCTTGATCGCCTCCAGGTCGCCCACGTCGTACGTCGCGAGAGTCGCTTCCGATCCCTGCGCGCTCTGCGCAAAGTCCGTCAGCGGTTCGCTGAAGAGATTATCGCCCGCGATCACGAGCAGATCGTCGCCGCTCAAGTTTTCGCGCTCGAGCACCAGATTGATGTCGCCAATTGCGCCGAGTTTATCGGAATCGTCGGTCGACTTGTCATTCACGATCGTCAATTTCCGATTCGGATTCCGCGCCTGATACTCATCGGCCCAGATTTGGAAATCGTTCGCAAACTTGTTGTTCGTCACCACGTACACAGTCTCGATCCCGTCGACCGGTCCGAGATTATCCATCACCCACTCGATCATTGGTTTGCCTGCCACCTCGAGGAGCGGCTTGGCTTTCGTGAGCGTGAGTGGATACAGCCGCGTGGCGTAACCGGCGGCGAGAATGAGGACGTTCATGTGGCCGCAAGTTAGACCACGGAACTCCCCTGCGCCATTTTCAGCGTGGGAAGCGGCCCGACCGCGACCTCTTGGAGACGCTGGCGCAACGCGGCGAGCCGTCCGCCCTCGGTGATCTTCCCGCGCGTCTGGCTGTCGGCCACGTAGAACGTGTCGATGGCCGCGCCTTTATCGGTGCTGATGCGCGAGAGGATGATGGCGACCCCTTCGTCTCCGAGTGCGCAGAGCAGATCGTAGAGCAATCCCAGCCGATCCTGCGTCTCGATTTGGATCAGAGTGTAGAGCGGGTGTGACTTGTTATCCGTGATGACCTTGGTGGGGAAATCGAGTTCCGCCGGCACGGAAGTGCGCAACCGGCCCCGCGCTTTTTCGAGCAGAGGACTGAAGTCGAAATCTGTCTCCGCGAGAGCGTGCCGCAGCATGGATTCGACGAGCGCGAAATCATCCACATCGGTCACGGCTCGCGCCTTCAGATCGCACACGCGGAAGACATCGAGAACCACATTGTCGCCTCGGGTGTAAATGTCCGCGCTCAAAATATTGAGCGGAACGACGGAGAACGAACCGGCGATCTTGGCCAGCAATTGCTGTCCGTCCCACGTGCAAAGCGAAACGGTGGTGTGGCCTTGGCGGGGCGACGGTTCCCACGCCACCGCCGGCGTGAGGGGATGCAGCTTGCGCAGAAAAAGGTTACCGAGGAACTGCCGGAAAAGCTGCGCGTGTTGCGCGAGTTCCTCTACGCTGAAGGCGCGAAAATAATTGTCCGGCATCGCGTCGAAATGCGCTTCCACTTCACCGGCAAAATCCGGCGGCAGTTTCTCGGCGACCGCGTTTCGCAAAGATTCGCGCTCGATCTTTTGCTGCTCGAAAAAGCCCGCCTGGTCGGCCAGATATTGCGAGGTGCTCCGGTGCAACTGCCAGACGAGCGTCTCCTTCCAATCCGACCATGCTTCTGCACTCGTGCCCTGGCCATCCGCCAGGGTAAGCAGCATGAGCGCGTCGAGATTTTCCTGGCTGCGGATCATGCCGCCGAGTTCCACGATCGTTTCCGGATCATCGAGATTTCGCTGCCGCGCGATCGTCGAGAGCGTGAGGTGATGATCGACCAGGAGGATGAGCGCCTTGCGTTCCTCGGACGAGAGCTCGAGACGGAGCGCCGCCTGTTGCGCGAAGAGCGCGCTTGCTTCCGAGTGCGGCCGCGCGCCCACTGCTTTGCCCGTGTCGTGCAGGAGGAGCGCGAGATAGAGCACGTAAGGGTCGCCCAGTTTCTCGAAGAGCGCGCGATATGGCGTCAGCTTCCCATCGTTCGTCGTGGTGAGTGCGTCGAGCTTTTCAATGCAGACGAGCGAATGTTCGTCCGCGGTATAACGATGAAAAAACTCGTGCTGCACCAGACAGGTCAGCGGCTCAAACTCCGGCAGATACCGCCCGAGAAAATCGACCCGGTGCATCATGCGTAGAATGCGGCCCGCTTCGCCGCGGCGGGAGAGCATCGCCCGGAACATCTCGCGCGGCACCAGGGCGGTGCGGAAATTGCGCGTCACGAGATGGAGATTGCGCGTCATCAAATCCTCCAGGTCAGGCCCGATTTGCAGCCCATGTTCCTGCGCCAGCCCGAAGACCTGCATCATCAGCTCTGGTTCGCGCGCGAAGACATCCGCATGCCTCGCGTAGAGATGTTCCCCGCGCGTCACGAAGTCCCCCAGATCTTTTTCCGCGACGCGCCGTCGGCGGCGAAAACCGAAAAAGGAACGCAGACCCTCGGAGAGACCAGGATGGGCGAACTGCTCCGTGATTCGCTCCGTCACGCGAAAAATGTTTCGCGTGTGCGCGTAGTAATCCTTCATCAACGCCTCGCTCCGCAGTTGACCGCGCTTGTTCCGGTAGTGGAAACGTTTCGCGATTTGGTCCTGCACGTTGAGGTGCAGCACATCGGTGGCGCGCCCGTTCACGTAGTGGAGTTCAGTGCGCACCCGCAGAAGAAAATCATAGGCCGTCTCGATCCGGCGCTGGTCGGTCGGGCTCAGCCAATCCTTCCCCACCAGGTGCGTCGTCGTGAGCGCGCCTTCTTTGAAGAACGTCATCCAAAGAAGATTCTGGTAATCGCGCAAACCGCCGCAGCCGTTCTTCACATGCGGTTCCTGCATGTAAACGCTGTCGCCATATTTCGCGTGGCGCGCCGCTTGGTCTTCCATTCTTTGCTGGAAGTATTCCTGCTCCGATCCTTTCACGCACTCGGCCCGGAAGCGGCTGCGAAAGAGTCGCGCTACGCTTTCGTCACCGGTCAAAAACCGCGCTTCCAGCATCGCGGTTTTCGTTAACATATCGTGCTTCGCCTGGTCGATCGCCTCCCGCACCGAACGCGTAGAGTGCCCGACTTTGAATCCGATATCCCAGAGCAAATAAAGCACCTGCTCGACGACCTGCGTCACATACGGCGCCACCTTGCCCGATTGCTGGCCGTGCACAAACATCACGTCCACATCGCTCCACGGATTCAATTCGCGCCGGCCATAACCGCCGAGCGCCAGCAACGCTAAAGGTTTCGCCGTCAGTTTTTCCTGCTCCTCTGCGAAACGAGAGGCTGCGGCAAAAGCGTGCCGCAGCAGGACGTCCACGAGATCGACCCGGCGCGCGCAGATTTCCCGCCCGCCGCCGCCCGCCTTGTGCTCCAGCCGAAGCCGATGCTCTTCGATGCGGAGGAACTTCTTATAGAGCGGCAGGACTTCGGTCGGTCGCGCTTCGCCGACGGACGGTAGTTGGCGCTCTACATGAGCCAGAACTTTATCGAGGTGGCGGGACATCGGATTTTCGAA
>JBDSNB010000163.1:0-44350 GCA_039915555.1 Chthoniobacterales bacterium
GATATTCCTCGCTCGCACCTTGCGCCTGGATCGCCTTCTCCAGCTCGGCGGTGCGAGCGGCCACGGTCAGTTCGAGGTCACGCGCATGGCGCGATTTTTCCAGCGCATAACGAATCGCCCGCTCGAGGACGACCGCGTTCATCTCGCTCTTGACCAAATAATCCGCCGCGCCCGCTTCCAACGCCAGCAACGCCAGATCGCGATCCCCCTGTCCGGTGAGAAGAATGACGGGCGCTTTGCAACCCCCTTTCAGCGCCTCGCGCAAAAGCACCAGGCCATCGCCTTTCCCGAGGCGGTAGTCGAGGAGGACCGCGTCGTGCTCGCACCGGCGCACCGCGGCCAGTCCGGACTCGAAGTCCCGCGCCCAATCGAGCACGATCGGACGACCCGGGATCTCCGCCAGCAACTCGCTGGTCAACAAATGATCATCGGGATCGTCCTCTACGAGGAGGACGCGCACCGCGGATTTATCCATTCGCGCCTCCAGTGGGCTCGCTCGGCAGAGCCACGATCTCGAGCCAGTATTTGCCCAGCACTTTCACCACTTCGGCCATCGCCGCGAAGGTGACCGGCTTGGTAATATAAGAAGCAGCCGACAAATTATAGGTCCGGTAGATATCCTCCTCCGCCTTCGAAGTCGTAAGGATGACAATCCGGATACTCTTCAGATTTGGGTCCGCCTTGATCTCCTGCAGCGCTTCGCGTCCGTCCTTCTTCGGCATGTTGAGATCGAGCAGGATCAAACCGGGACGCGGGGAAGTAGCCGGATCCTCATACTTACCGCGCCGCTTCAGGTAATCGAGCAGCTCCACGCCGTCTTCCACGAAGCGCAGATCATTCACGAGCTTGCTCTCCTCGAACGCCTCCTTCGTCATCAAGCGGTCGTCCGCGTCGTCGTCTGCCATGAGAATGGTGATGGGTTTGCCTTCGACTTTCATATTTCTTTTTCTTCGTGCCGCAGCGGCAGGGTGACTAGAAACGTCGCTCCAGCATCGGACGCGCTCCTCGCCGTGATCGTGCCGCCGTGGCGTTCCACGATTTTCCGGCAAATGGCCAGGCCCATGCCCGTGCCCTCATACTCCTGCCGGCCATGCAGCCGTTGGAATAACTCAAAAATGCGATCGAGATACACTTCCTCAAAACCGATCCCGTTATCCGCTACGGAAATCTCGCAGCGCTCGCCCTCCTCCGCTCCATTGAGGATCCGGCTGGCCACGCGCACGATCGGCGGCTCGCCGGGCCGCGCAAACTTCAGCCCATTCCCGATCAGGTTTTGAATTAACTGCCTCATCTGCAACGGGTCCGCCTCCACCGTCGGCAATGCTCCCACCTCCACGCTCCCGCCCATCCGGTGCGTGAGTCCTTCCAAATCCCACACCACATCCTCCGCCGTCGCCGCCAGATCTACCGGCACAAACGCCTGCGCCTTCGTCGTCACCCGCGAGAACATGAGCAAGGCATCGATCAAACTCCGCATCCGTCCCGCCGAGGCCAGCATCCGCGCCAGGTAATCGCGCCCCTGCTCGCCCAGCTCCTCCGAACTGCGCGTCAGCAATCGATCGCCAAACGCCTGAATCTTACGCAGCGGCTCCTGCAAATCGTGCGAAGCCACGGAAGCGAATTGTTCCAGCTCACGATTGCTCCGGTTCAACGCCTCGTTAGCCGACTCGAGTTCGGCGGTGCGCGCCAGCACCCGCCCCTCCAGCTCATCATTCGCGCGCGCCAGATCCGCGACGCCGCGCAGGCGGGTGGCATTCTCGCGCGCCGCCAGCGCATACGCTCCGCCCACCACCGCGAGGCCGAGCAGCACCGAAACCCAGATCGTGCCCACCGCCCTTTGGACGCTGGATCGCGATCGTCGTTCCCGCAGCGCCAAAAGCTCACGGTTCGCCGCCTCCATCTGCCCCACCGCCGCGCGGATGGCATCCATCTCGCGTCTCCCCCTCCCCGTCAGAACAAAACTTCGAGCATTCTCGAAACCCTCCGCCTCCCGGATGGCAATGCCCTTCTGGAAGCCCGCCAGGCGCTGCTCCACCATCTCCTTCAGCGTCGCGAGGCGCCCTTGCTGCGGAAGATCGTCCAGTGCCAGCGCGGACAGGCGATTTAGCTGCGCGTGCACGGACGAAAGCGCGGCGCGGTAGGGCTCCAGGTAAATTTGCTCGCCCGTAATGATGTAACCCCGCTGCCCCGTTTCCGCATCGATCAGCGTCCTCTGGAATTCCTGCAAACTATCCAGCACCTCATGCGTGTGGACGACGCGCGCTTCATTTTGCGAGAGTTGCCGCACGTTGCGGAGGGAGAGCCCGCCGCTGATCAGAAGGACGAGCGCCGTCAGGATAAAACCGAAGGTCGCCGCTTTGCCCAGCGTCCACCTCATGCGCGCTTTCCCGGATGGGGCAACTTGCTGCGGCGCCGGTCTTTCATTCGGCAGCCACCATCCGGGACGGAACCCGCTGCGCAAGGAAAAAGCTCGTCCTACCGCACGGTGCGGGCTGATCGTTCATTCAAGGCGCCGGGCGCTCCAGCGTCAGGTTCCACGCCTGCGTTTTTCCATCTCGCAAATCCACCGCCACGATCAACTCCTGCCAGCTCCGGGTCGATTTTTCCGTGACGTCGAGAGCGCCATAAATCAAAAGCCGGTCCGGTAATTCGAAGCGATTTCGCAGTTCCACGATGGGCAGTGGAGCTTTCCATTGTTCGGCTAATGATTCGTCCAGCCGTGTCAAAGCAAGCCGGCCCTCCGCATCCAAACGGGTGCGATGGAGCACAAGCACGCCCGCCGGATTCTCCAGCGTGAGCGGCGTCTGGGTTCCTTGTTTAATCAGTAACCCTGCCTCGAGAAACTCCGGCGCGCCCGGGACCTTCGTCACCTCGAAGAGGCGGTCGTGCGTCCCTTCCGTGAACTCTTTCGTCTTTCCGATACGCGCGCTCCAGAAGGTCCGGCGCGCGCGCGACCCTTCGTTGAAGACGGAGGAAGGATTGGCGAGCGAATCGCCGAACTCGTCATCACCGGCATCGGCCGCTTCTTTCTCCGTGTAGAGCCCGAGCCATCGGCCGCCTAGCCTCGCCTGGCGGACCAGGAAGTCTTTCGTGTTATAGCCGCCGCCCCACTGCGTGGCCATGAATTGCACCCGGCGAAAATGCTCATCGCTCGACGGTGCGTACGGCTCCGCCGCAAAACCGGGCGCACGCACGCGAGAGCGTCGCCCATCCGCCGAAGTCACAATCAACCCTTCATCAAAGGCATAGAAGCCGAGCTCTTTCGGGAGCACGCCTTGCAGCGCGGGGTTGCCTTGCTCGAGCGCCTGGCCATCCGCCAGCACGCTGCCATCGCGCGCCGCCAAAGCGATCGGTTGATTCCTTAGAAACAGCCAGACCACCTCGCCGTCGCGACCGAGGATTCGCCCCTGCGCGTTGTGACCACCCTCCTTGTCCTTCACGCTCAAGAGCCGCTTCGTCCACAGCCGCTCCGTGGTCCGCGCGTCGTGCCCGTGCAGATCGAAATGGTAGTGCGTCTCCGTGATCCATTTCCCGATCAGATAACGTCCGCCGCCCAGGCGACGCTGGCGACGTTCCTCGATCTTCACCAAAAACCAGAGCCGCGGCTCGTTTTCCTGCATCAAAAAGAGCGGCGGTCCGATGCGTTGCGGCGGCCCGAACTTTCCGCTTTCACACGAAGTGAGCATCACCAGGCCGCCCAACAGAAAAAAGCCACGCCACGTCCGCAAATCCATCGGCGGAGAATGACGAATCTGCCGTCTAATGCAATCCCGGGAAGCGCGTGCGCCGCAGATACCACGCGCAACTCGCCATCCAGAACAGGACGCTGCCTTCCAGGAGACGTTGCGCCACGCCCACGTAGCGGAAATCGGGCGACAAAAACAACAGACCCAGCAAAGCCGTGCAGCCCGCCACAAATCCCAACGCCGACAATAAACGTGCGCGCGTCCAACCCCGCGCCGCCACCCCGAGCGTCCACAAAGTGAAAGGCGCCGTCAGATAACCGGCCAACCCAAAAAAATTGTGGATCGCCTGCGAGAAACCGGGAAGCGCCGAACGGCAATCGCCTTCGCAGGGAAAGAACGCCGCCACCAAATAGCCAAGCGCAAAAAGAAACAGGCCGAGCAGTCCCAGCGTCGCCGCCCACGAGCGCGGCAACGCGCGCCAGGCCGCGAAAGCGAACACGCTGCAGAAGATTCCCGCCGGCAAAAACCCGGCCAGACTGACGAGACGTCCGTGCGGCGCGTCCGCGCTCCCCAGCTCGCTGATGAACTGCGACGCGTGGTTGTACTGCGGAAAAAACGCGCCGCCCAAAAGCGTGAGCGCGACCACCGCCAGCGGTCCCGCGATTCCAGTGATGACCGCCAGCCGTCTCACCGATCACCCACCGCGAAACGCTCCGCCATCCCGAAGTTCTCCAGATTTACCCAGATGTTCATGTCGGGATCGCTCCGGATTTCCGGTATCACCTTTGCCAGACGAATCCGGTCGTCCGCCCGCCAGGCGAAGTTTGCGTAGGCGTTTTTCAACCAGCGCGATTCCGGATGCTCGCGGATGAGATACTCGAAACCAGTCGCCATCACTTCCCACGAAACGGCGCTTTCTTTGAAGATGTTTCCGAAGTTTCCATTCATCGACCAGGCGATGCGCGCGTAGAGTCCGTCGCCCGCGGCGCCCGCCCCGCGACGTTGACGTTGCGTCTCGGCGAATTGCTCCCATTCCCCCTTCCGACCGTGCCAGCGGGGCAACAGATAGAACGCCGTCTTGAAATAAAAGGTGAAGTAATCGGGCTCCGCCGCGGTCGCTTCGGTGAAGAGGCGCATGTATTCCTCCTTCGACCAGCTTTGCCCGAGCGCGATCGTCTGCAGGATGGAAAAATATTCGGGATACATCTTCGCCGCGGGATGGCTCTCGAGCAGTTCGCGCGCGGCGCGCAGTTCGCGTCTGAAGCCGGCCCACTGCTCCGGACTCACCTTGGGCGCAAACTCATCGCTCCGCTCTTTCCAAGCGAGATCGCGATGCAGCCCCGCTTTCAGCAAAAGCGCCACGAGCGAACCGGGCCGCGCCGCCTCCCAGCGAGAAATCTTTTCCGCCAGCGCGGCGTAACGTTTCGCGGAGGCTCTGGAACCCAATGCGAACGCGTCATAGTAGGCCGCGGAAATCCACGTCCCATCGGAAAAACGCTCGCGACTTTGGCGCAATTCCTCCGCCAGCACTTCAAGCGTCGCGAAACCTTCCGCGGCGAACTTCTGTTGCAGCGCGGCGGCGAACTGATTGCGGTCCATCCGACCGTCGAGCACACTTTTGGTCAGCGCGGTGTCGTCCACCGGTAACAGTTGGAACGCGTCGCGGTCCGCCAATTTCAAGAGCGGCCCGGTCGAACTGGACTCGATCTGCCCCTTGATGCGAACGATCCGTCCGACCAGGACGGACCTTCCGGGGAGGCGATTGTAAATCTCCCGGCTCACCCAGACCGACAACGCCTGCGCCGGAAACGCCGCGCCGAAATTGAGGTAGTAACCTTTCGACGTCCGCGAGTAGGAAACTGCCACCACCGTGTCTTGAAACTCGACTTCCTGGCCGACTTTCTCCCGCACGTGCGTCGCGTCCGGCAACCCCTCCGCGGCCGCAGCAGATGCAGCCACGAAGACAACGACCGCGGCAAATCCAAGAAAAGGGAGTTTCATCGGGCGGGAAATATTTCCTGCACAAGCTACCCAAATCCCATCGCCGCTGACCAGCGGTATGTGTGAGTGCCGAATGGACAGGCGGGAAACACGGTTGAAGATTCCGCTTCATGCTCACCGAACGCGCGCTGGATATCTTGCACGACTGGGTTCAATCCGAGAGCCTGCGGAAACATTGTTACGCCGTCTCCGATTCAATGCGGCACTTCGCGCAGATTCAGGCGGCAGACGCCGATCTCTGGGGAGCCGTCGGCCTGCTCCACGACATGGATTACGAGCAACACCCCAACCAGACCCAAAGCCCCACCGACGGCCATCCCTTCGTCGGTGTGCAGTGGCTGCGCGAGAACGGATGGAACGAGGAAGTCTGCCGCGCGATTCTGTCGCACGCCGATTATTCCGGGGTCGCCCGCCAGACGCCGCTCGAGCAAACCCTCTATGCGGTCGATGAGCTGAGCGGTTTCGTCGTCGCGGTCGCGCGCGTCCGGCCTTCGAAGAGCATCCACGAAGTCGATGTCGGTTCCGTGAAAAAGAAGATGAAGGACAAAGCCTTCGCCCGCGCCGTCAATCGCGATGACATCCTGCGCGGTGCTGGCGAACTGGGCCTCCCGCTGGAAGAATTGATCAGCGGAGTGATCGCCGCGCTCAAGGTCGACGCGCCGCGTCTGGGCCTCGCGGGCACTTGACATCGGCGCTTACGCCGGCACCAAACCCGGCAGGCTGATGGAAAATTCTTCCTCCACTTCGTCCTCGATCGTGGAGAGCGGCGCGAAACGCTCGGCCCGGAAACCGCGTTCGATTCCGTGCGCGTTGAGCGGGCCGGAAATTTCGATCAAATACACCGCCACCTCCCCTTCCTCGCCGGTCAGGCCCACCCCGGGAACGATGTCGCGAATCGTATAAGTGCTGCCCTCCTGTGGCAGCTCCGCGTAGAGCTTCTCGATCCCAAGCGGAAATTTCCCGTCCACGCAAACGACTTTTTGGTTCGGCAGAAACATGCCGCATGTTAGACCCCAGCAGCCTGGCATTCAAACCAAGTCGCACTTTCCCTGTCCTGCTCATGCGCATTCCCAAACTCTGGCGCCGCCGCCTCTTCCGCGCCGTCCCGCGTCGCCGCCACCTTCGCGGCGGCCGGCTCCATCGCTTCCTCGGCGAAGGGCTCTTCCGGCATGAGCTCTGGGCGTTGACCGAGCCGGAACTAACCAAAGGCCTCGCGCTCGGAATCTTCATCGGCTGCACTCCCACGATGGGCGTGCAGATCGCGCTCTGCGGCGTGGCTGCATTTTTTCTCCGGGTCAATATTCCCATCGCGCTGCTCGCCACGCTCATCAGTAATCCACTCACCGCGCCCATCCTTTATCCGCTCGAATACAAACTCGGCGTCTGGCTGGTGGGCGTGCCGGAAGGGCCGGTCGTGGAAGGATTCTCCGGTGCCCTCGGCAATTTCGTGCGCTACGCGCGTCCCTTGTGGGCCGGGAGTTTTGTCACCGCGGCGGTCTGCAGCGCGCTCGGTTACGCCCTCGCAAAATTGATCGCCGGCCTCGCCCCGCTCGTGGCGCGCTGGAGTCGAGAGAAAGCCTCGCGCGCGTCGACCAAACCGTGACCTGTCGTCCCGAACCGCGAAGGCGGCGCGCTCAGCGCGGTCGACGCTCGGAACGCAGCACCGGGCTTAGCTGCAAATAGACCGCGACCTCACTGTCGCTATTGCCCCCCACGCCTAAATAGAGCGGACCGAGAATCGTATCGGCTCCGAGAAAAATGGAGCCACCGTACTTGAGATGTCCGAAATCGAAGTCGTTCAACTCCCTCCAGACATCGCCCGCCTCCAACGAAACGCCCGCATAAACACCGCCCCCAAACGCCGCCGGCAGCTTCGCCAGCTCGCGATAATAAATCAGCTCCGCCACGCCGGCGTTCTGATCGTAGAGGCCGCGCCGCGAAAAGCCCGAGAGTTGCAGAAAGCCGCCTAACGAAGAACGATCGTAGAGCGGAAGATCGTCTCCGGTCAGGTTCACGCCCGCCACGATCCGCGGCACAATCGTGTTCTGCCCAAACGTGATTGGCTTGTAGAGCTCGGCCTCGAGTCGGCTGTAATTGTGGCGCGCGCCCAATTCCTCCCGCGAAACTCGCGCGATCGCATTCGCAAAAAATCCGGTCGTCGGAAAATTTGCACGATCCAGCGTGTCGAGGGTGAGCGCCGCGCGCAACTCGCTCCGCTCCGACCAACCGGTCGAGTCCGGCGGCAGATTCAATTCGCGCCCAATCCGGCTCGCGCCTCCCGAATAGCCGACCCGCAACTCACCGATCTGCCCCAGCTGCACGCCCGCATCGAGGCCGCCGAGCAGGCTTTGCAAACGAAAGCCAATCCGCAGATCCCTCCCATCGAGCGCGTTGATGAATTCGTTGGCATAGAGAGCGTTCGCCGCCAGAAAGACGCGCCGCGCAGTCTCCACCGGCTGATACCATTCCGAGAACACGCGCGTCAGATCGCCGATGCTGAGAAACGTCTCCCACTCCGCGCCCAGCCGATTCAATTCCGTCAAACGCAGCGCCAGGAGAAAATTCGCATCCGTCTCGCCGGCCGATGTGTAGTTAAAATCGAAGCCCACATTGACAAAGTTCGGCCCGCGACTCTTCGGCCGCGTCTCCACCTGCAAGCCGTATTCGCCGTTCGCTTCCACCACCCGGAAATCTGCGATCTCGGAATTGTGAAACCCTTCGATCCGTCCCAGCTCTTTCTCGAGTTGCCAACGCTCGATCCGATCGCCCGGCGCGAACGGAATTTGCGTCTCCAAATCCTTCCGCAGCGGCCCATCGGGTCCGGGATATTCGAGAAATGAAATCCGCAGCGTCGTCTCCCGCGGGACGCGCCGCGCACTCACATAGCGCTCGTATCGTCCCATCGAAAGAGCCAGCCCGCGAAGCGCGCCCGCCTTCTCCATCGCGCCTTCGTAGCCGGGCGGAATGTTCTTCGTCGAGCCCGCGAAATCCGACGAACTCGCGCCGGGCAAGGGCAGCCGCACATAAATATCGCGCGCGCCCAGAGTCCGAATCTGCTCGCGCGTGTCGCGCTGAATCAAAATATCGAGCATCTGATTCGCGACCGCGATCGGCGACGCCAGCTCTTCCGCCGTCTTCTGCAAATCAGGCCCCACATCAACCGCGATCACGATATCCGCCCCCATCGCGCGCACCGTCGCGATCGGCAGATTCGCGGAAAGCCCGCCGTCCACGAGAAGCCGTCCATCCATTTCGAGCGGCGTGAAAACACCCGGCACCGCCATGCTCGCGCGCATCGCTTCGGCCAAACTCCCTCGGCTCAGCACCACCTTTTCACCCGTCTGCAAATCTGTCGCGATAGCGCGGAAAGGAATCGGCAGCCGCGCAAAATTATCGATCTGCCGCACCGGCAAAGTCAGCTCGCGCAAATTCAAAAGCACTCGCTGACCGCTAATGAAACCCGCCGGTAACTGCACCGCGCCGCTCTTTGAAACGGCCAGCTCGAGATTCTGGTTCAACCGCGCATCCCGCTCCTTGTCGCGAAACGGACGACTCGCGCGCGGCGGCGCATCCGAAAGCAGGTAACGCCAGTCCGCCTCCGCAAACCAGCGTTCGATTTCATCCGGCGACATCCCGCTCGCATAGAGTCCGCCCACCACCGCGCCCATGCTCGTGCCCGCGATGTAATCGATCGGCACCTGCAATTCCTCCAGCGCTTTGAGCACTCCTATATGCGCCACCCCACGCGCACCGCCGCCACTCAAAACCAGCCCGATTTTCGGCCGCCCGCGCAAGTCTGGCGTCTCGCGGATTGCCTCCTGCGCATTGACAGTGGACCCGAGCGCGAGAAGACTAACGAGGCCAACGCACCCTGCGGCGGGAAGCCATTCGAACCGACCGCGGCACTGTCGCTGGATGCGCTGTTTGATAGCCGGACTATAACTCTCCGAGCAAACAGCGGAAGCGCTTCCGCGCTAATTCCCTGATGGCAAGGGATCGGCCGTTATACAGCACCATGTTTTCATTTCCCCGAACTACCTGCATCGTTGTCCTTCTCGCGCTTCTCTGCCACGTCCACCCGGCACGAGCGGCGGAGGAGTCCTCGCCCTCACCCAGCGCGAGTGCGTCGCCCACTCCCACGCCCTCGCCCACCCCCGTTCCGCTCGCGGACGTGGTCGGCGCTGCGGAAACTATCTCCGCTTCCCTCCAGGAAATCCAAAACAATCTCGCCGCGAACCAGACCGGCGAGGGCGTCACCCACGACCTGGAAAAAACCAAAGAAGAAATCGACGCGCTCCAGGCCGAAAGCACCCGCGCGCTCACTCCGGGCGTCCCGCTGGAAACCGTCGCTGATTTCGAGCGCCGTTGGCGAAAACTGGACACAGAGATTTCCTCACGCACGCGCGCCTTGACCGCGGACGCGACCCTGATCGACAAGGAACTGGCGCGTGTCCCCGCCTGGCAATCCACCTGGACGGAAACGCTCGCGTCTGCGCAAGCATCGGAAGCGCCACCAGAAGTCCCACAGAGAATCAGCGGCGTCCTAAGCGCGATTGAGAACACTGCCGAGACGCTGAAAAAAAGCCGCGCAAAGCTCTTGAGCCTGCAAAGTCGCATCGCGGAACAAGCGCAACGCGTCGCGGGCGGTTTGCGTGCGATCAAGGCCGCGCAGGACGCGGCCGTCGAGCGGCTTTGGGAGCAAGACAGCGCGCCGATCTGGAACCCGGAAGTGCGCGTCGCGGCCACGCAGGACTTGGTTGAGAAAAGCCAGGCGTCTTTTGCGACGCAGTTCACGCAACTGGGCGCTTACCTCGCGCGTGAAGGGGCCAGGCTTTTCTACCTCGCCCTCATTTTTTGCGTCCTCGCGTTTCTGCTTTTCAAAATCAAACAACGCGCCGCCCGCTGGACGGTCGATGATCCCGCACTCGCGCGAGCAAATCGCGTCCTCCAACTCCCGCTCGCCACCGCGGGCGTGCTCACCTTTTTCTTTGTCCGCCCGCTTTTCGAGCAGGCGCCGCGGCTCTTCTGGGTCACGCTCGCCGCGCTCGCGCTCGTCCCGATGCTCTTCCTCCTGCGCCGACTGGTCGATCGCTACCTCTTCCCCATTCTCAATGCGCTCGTCGTCTTTTATGTCGTGGCGCAACTCCGCTCCGTCGCCGCTTCGCTCCCGGTCTTGTCCCGCGTCATTCTCCTCCTCGAAATGCTCGGTGGTGCGCTCTTTCTCGTCTGGTTTATCCGCTCCACCCGCACGGCGAAACACGAAACCGTCTCGCGCAAAGCCACCCGGGCCGCGGCCCGCGGGGCGCTCGTTCTTTTTACGGTCGTCTTCCTCGCGAACTTGTTAGGCTACGTCGGCCTCGCGAATTACCTCGGCGCCGGCGCCCTCACCGTGGCTTATCTCGCCATTCTGCTCTACGCCGCAGCCGGCATCCTCGAAGGTCTCTTCTATTTTGCGCTCCAGATCTGGCCGCTCTCCGCCTTGCGCGTGGTGCGGAACCATCGCCCGCTTTTGCGCGCCCGAGTCGGACGGATCATTTACCTCGCGGCCTTCATCATCTGGCTGCTCCTCTCGCTCAGCGCCTTCTCCCTCCGCGAGCCGATCATCGAACGCGTGCGCGCCTTCATCACCGCTGAGGCAGCGATCGGTTCGCTCCATCTCTCGTTAGGCGCGGTCCTCGCCTTCGGTCTCACGGTCTGGTTCGCGATTCTGCTTTCCCGCTTCATCCGCTTCCTGCTCGAAGAGGACATTTACGATCGTTTCCAGCTCGCGCGCGGTTCCACCTACGCGGTCTCCACCATTCTCCACTACATCATTCTGCTTCTCGGATTCTTCGCCGCCATCGCCGCGATCGGCGTGGACATGACCAAGTTCACCATCCTGGCGGGCGCGCTCGGCGTCGGCATCGGGTTCGGCTTGCAGAACATCATCAACAACTTCGTCTCCGGCTTGATCCTGCTCTTCGAACGTCCGGTGCAGGTGGGCGACGTGGTCGAGGTTGGCGGAGCCACCGGCGCCATTCAGCGCATCGGAATTCGCGCCAGCGTTATCCGGCTGGCGAACGCATCCGAGATGATCGTGCCGAACGGAATGCTCATCTCGGAAAAGGTCGGCAACTGGACGCTTTCAAACCGCCAGCGCCGCATGGAATTGCGCATCGGTGTCGCCTACGGCACCGATCCGACGCGCGTTATCGAATTGCTGACCGCGACCGCTGCCAAACATCCGCTCGTGGCCGCCCATCCGGAGCCGCGGACGATGTTCGAGGAATTTGGAAACGACGCTCTTCTTTTCGACCTCCAATTTTGGACCGACGATTTCGATAACTGGCCGCGGATCAAAAGCGACGTCGCAGTGGCAGTCAACGACGCCCTCGCCAAAGCGGAAATCGCGATCCCCTTCCCCCAACGCGATCTGCATTTGCAGAGCATCCACCCCGCGGTCGCGAGTGCACTGCAAGATCGCGCGCCAGCGCACGGCATGGAGCCGGCCCGCCCTCGGGCCGAAGGCTAAGCCTCGCCACTGCAAAAGCGTTCGGTGCGACGCCGCGCCGGCCCTAGCCCCACGGAGCACGCCGCCATTCCGAAATCCTCGTCCCGCTTTACGGAGCCTTCGCGGGATTCCGATCTGGATACGGCGGAATCGGCGGCAGATCGAAGCGCTTCGTCTTCAACTCCTCCTGGATCTCCGCAATCGCGCGATCGAGCTGCTGATCTTCACCGCGAAACTCCTTCGCCGGATCGTTATCGACCATGATATCGGGCTCTACGCCTTGGCCCTCGATCACCCACTCCTTACCGTCTTTGGAATAGGGCGCGAACTCCGGCCGGAAAAGCTGCCCGCCATCCGCTAGCGGCAGCGGATTGCGAATCCCGACCACGCCGCCCCAAGTGCGCTTCCCGATTAATTTCCCGAGGCCGTTCGCCTTGAAACGATACGGAAAAAGATCGCCATCCGAGGCCGAGAACTCATTAATCAGCGTCACCATCGGTCCGAGAAAAGTGTTCGGCGGATTCGTCTGCGGCGTGCCGTTGCGCGACATCGCGACCATGACCAACTCCCGCCGCAATTTCTCAATAATGAGCGGCGAAACAAAGCCGCCTCCATTCCCGCGCACGTCGATGATGAGAGCCTTCTTGCGGACCTGCGGGAAGTAGAGCTTCGTGAACTGATTCAAACCCGGCTGCCCCATATCGGGGATGTGCAAATAACCGACCTCTCCGTTCGTTTTCTTCGTGACCTCGTCCATGTTTTTCCGCACCCAAGCCAGGTAATAAAGCGGCGCTTCATCCGCGGTCGGCACGACCGTGACATCACGCGCGCCGTCTTCCGAAGCTTTCGAATTCACCCGCAGGATCACCTGTTTTCCCGCCGTGCCGATGAGCGCGTCGTAGAGGTTCGGCAACGAGGCGACAGGCGTGCCGTTGATCGCAAGAATGAAATCGCCCGGCTTCAGATTCACGCCCACTTCGGTGAGCGGCGAGCGCGTCGCCTTGTTCCAATTTTCGCCCGGCAGGATGCGCTCGATCCGATACGCCTTGGTCGCCGGATCGCGCGAGAATTCCGCGCCGAGGAGGCCGAGCTTGATCCGTGGCGTCTCCGGTCGCTCGCCGCCGCCGACGTAGGCGTGGCCGTTGTTCAATTCGCCGATCAGTTCGCCTAACAAGTAGGTGAGATCGTTGCGATGATTCACAAACGGCACCAGCGCCGCGTACTTCTCGCCCATCGCCTTCCAATCGACACCGTTCATATTCGGCGCGTAGAAGAAATCGCGCATCTGCCGCCAGGCCTCGGAGTAAATCTGCTTCCACTGCGCGTGGCGATCGAGCTGCATATCGAGCCCCTTGAGCTTGAGCGTGTAATCCTTCCCGGCCTTCTCGTCCTTCAGCTCGAGTTTGTCTTTCGGCAGGTCGATGATCGCGTAGTCGTCCTTCACTTTGACCAGCATCTTTTTGCCGTCGGCTGTGATCTCGTAGCTGTTTACATCACCCAGCACCGTCTCTTTCCGATCTTCCAAACTGTAGGAACAGAGATGCGCCTTCTGATCGCCGCCGCCGCCGCCCTCATCGTCGTCGCCGGCATCATCCGCGATCGTGCGGCGCAGATAAAAAATTCGGTCGCCCACCATGCGCAGATTGGAATAATCGCCGCGCGGAATCTCGAGTCCGATCAGACGATCCTGGATGCCATCCAGATCGACTTTCACCACGACGGGCTTTTTCGTTTTCCCGTCATCCTTCTTGTCGTCTTTACCGTCGGCTTTTTTGTCGTCGCCCTTTTTCGCGTCGTCGTCTTTCTTCTTCTTATCGGCCTTGCCCACTTCATCGCTCCGCGGTCCGAGCGGGTTCTCCGTTTCCTTCGCCAGCGTCACGAGATAAACGCGGCTCATGTCGCGATACACTTCCGCGAAATCATCCTGCCCAAAAATCGGCTTGAAATCGCGGCTCGAAGTCAGGAGCAAATATTTGCCGTCATCGCTGAAGGCCGGATCGCTCGCCGAGTACCAGTTGTCCGTTACCGGCGTGATCTTTTTGTCCGCGAGCGAGAAGAGATGGACCTTCAACCCGTTATTCTCCTCCGGCCGCGACCAACTGATCCAATTGCTATCAGGCGACCAATTATACCCGGCGATCTCGCCGAACTCATCCTTGTCCACCTGCGTGATCGCCTTGCTCGCGACGTCGACATAACGCAGCCGCTGCAAACGGTCGCTCCACATCAGCTTCTTGCTATCCGGCGACCAGATCGGCTGGTAAAAATACGTGTCCGCGCCGCTCGTGATCTGCTGCGCCTCGCCTTTGCCGTCCTGCGATCGGACGTAGAGCTCGTTCTCGCCCGTCGCGTCGGAATTGTACGCGATCCATTTTCCGTCCGGCGACCAGACAGCGTCGCGCTCGTGCGCGCCCGAGGTGCGCGTCAGGTTCCGCGTCGTGCCATCCTTTGCCGGCACCGAAAACAAATCGCCGCGACCGACCACAATCGCGCGTTCCCCATCCGGCGCCGCGCTGACCGATCCGATCTGCTTCGACGCGTCCACCATGCCCGCGCGACCGGAAGCGAGATCCTCTTTGATATCAATCGGCACTGGCGTCGCCTGCGCACTGGCCAAATCGAAACGCCAGATGTAGCCGGCTTGTTCAAACACGATCGCGTCCTTCCCGATGGACGGGAACTTGATGTCGAAATTTTTGAATTGCGTGAGCTGCTTCGTTTCCTTGCTCGCCAGATCGGTCGCGAAAAGATTCATCCGCCCGTCGCGATCGGAGATGTAATAAACGCGATTGTCCGGGGCCCACATCGGACAGATGTCCTGGCTCGGATCGTTCGTCAGATTCTCCGTCGTGCCGGTTTTGAAATCGAAAATCCAAACGTCATCCGCCATCCCGCCGCGATAATGTTTCCAGGTCCGGAACTCGCGGAAGACGCGATTGAACGCCATCTTCGAATCGTCGGGCGAGAACGACAGGAAACCGCCGCGCGGAATCGGCAGCGGTGTCGGCAACTCCGCCTCGAGGCCCACGGTGAAGAGATCGCCGTTAAAAGAATTAAACGACTTCATCCGCGAGCGGAAGGCGACGCGCGGCTGGGTGTTTTGCCACGCCATCACAATGTTGTTCGGCCCCATCCGATCGGAGATATCGTCGCGTCCGAGCGTGGCCGTGGTGGTAAGGCGCTTCGGTTCTCCGCCTTCGCCCGGCATCACGTAGACCTCCGTGTTGCCGTCATATTGCGAAGTGAACGCGAGCTGCGTTCCATCCGCGGAAAACCGCGGGAACGAGCTGTAGCCTGGACCACTCGTTAGCCGACGTGCGATCCCGCCGTCCTTGCCCACAGTGTAAATTTCGCCCGCGTAGGCGAAGACAATCTGCGAGCCGTTCGTGGTCGGGAAACGCAGCAGGCGGGTGGTGTTCGGCAACTCTTGCGCCGACGCAGAAACGAGGGCGAGCGAGGAGGTTGCGAAAAGGAGCGGCAGAAGGCGTGAGAGAAAACGCATAGAGACGACTTCACGACGTTTTGCCCGCGGCGTCAAATCTGTGGAGCAGAGGTTTAACGCCCGTACGGCGAGGTAGGGACAGCGCGCTGCGCTGTCCGAGACGCGTGGTCGCGATTTACATTCACCCGGCCTCTCTCCCTGCTGCCACGTCTCTCGGACAGCGCAGCGCGGCGTCCCTACCCAATCGCGTGTCACTCAAATTTCCACGCGCGCTTCGTCGGCGGGCGCAGCTTGAAACGTCCGCCCGCGCGGTGCCGGATCACGTCGAAAATGCCGTCGCAGCCATTTGCTTTCGTTTCGTAAACGACGCGCAGCAAATCGCCGAGCCGCCCCTCGGGGAACCCCTTCAAGGCAAACCACGCGAGATATTCCGCCGGCAGGTCGTAGATCGGCACGCCCTTCGGCGGGTAATGTTTCGGGCCGAACATTCCGAACGGCATGTGATAGCGGCCGATCATTTCCAACTGCGCCGCAGCCGCTGCGTTCGTTTCGGAATCCATCGCAAAACCTCGCGCAGAATTTCGAGAGACGCATCCAGGAGCCTTGCGGCTTGCAAAGAAGGCGAGGGCCGGAATGGTGGCCAGCAATGGCAACGATGTTAGCCGAGAAAATCGAGCACGCGGTCGCGGAACGGCGGCTGATGGAAACCAGCGGGCAAAATATTGCGGCGCTCCTTGCTGGCGCGGACTCAGATTTTGCGACGCACGTGGTGACGGAACTCGTGGAAGCGGAGGAATGGAGCGAATTGAACGATCGCTTCTATAAGAAGCTCGCCTTCGGCACGGGCGGCCTGCGCGGACGCACCATCGGCAAGGTGCTGACGGATGCGGAACGCGGCACGCCGGCCGCGCTCAATCGCCCGGAGTTTCCCTGCGTGGGAACGAACGCGATGAATTTCTACAATATCCGGCGCGCCACGTATGGACTGGTCGCGTATTTGCACGAGTGGTTTGCGCAGGAAAAACTGAGCGGAAAACCAAAGCTCGTCATCGCGCACGACACCCGTTTCTTTTCGAAAGAATTCACCGCCCTGGCAGCCAACGTCGCCGCGGAAAATGCCTGCGATGCCTTCATCTTCGACGGCCCGCGTTCCACGCCGGAGCTGTCGTTTGCGGTGCGTTATCTGGAAGCGAGCGCGGGCATCGTGATCACCGCGAGCCACAACCCGCCGCACGACAACGGCTACAAAGTTTACTTTAACGACGGCGCGCAGGTGGTGGAGCCGCACGCCACCGGCATCATTGCGAAGGTGAATGCGCCCAATCTCTCCGCCGGAGCGCATGGCTCCAATGGAAATGTGGAAACGCTCGGCCCCGAGATTGACGCGGCCTACATGGCGCGCTTGGAAACGTTGATTCTCGATCCCGAAATGGTGAGCGTGCAGAAAGAATTGCGCATCGTTTTCACGCCCATCCACGGCACGGGCGGTGTCATCATTAAACCGCTGCTCTTGAAACTCGGTTTCCAGTTCAGCGTCGTGCCAGAGCAGGACGAATTTGACGGCCGTTTCCCGACCGTGAAATCTCCGAACCCGGAGAACGCCGAGGCCCTTCGCCTGGCGATCGAGCAGGCGGAGCAGGAGCACGCCGATCTCGTGGTCGCGACCGATCCCGATTGCGATCGCGTCGGCGTCGCGGTGCGCGCGACCGATGGGAAGATGATGTTGCTGACTGGAAATCAGATCGGATCGCTGATGGCGTTCTACCGCGCGAAAACGCTTTTCGATCAGGGCGTTTTGAACAAGGAAAACGCGAAGCGCGGCGTCATCGTCAAAACTTTCGTCACGACCGATCTGCAAAAAGCGATCGCGGAACATTACGGCCTGCGCTGCGTGGAAACGCTCACCGGTTTCAAATATATCGGCGCGAAGCTCGGGAAGTACGAACACGAGCTGCCAGCGGAAACGCGCGCGAATTACCGCACCCTCTCGGAAGAGGAAACCCGCGTGGCGCGTTTGCGCGATTCGTCGTTCTACATTTTCGGCGGCGAAGAAAGCTACGGTTACAGCGGCGCCGATTTTGTGCGCGACAAGGATGGCAACGGCGCCGCGCTCATGTTCTGCGAGGTGGCAGCCTACGCGAAATCGCGCAGCCTCACGCTCGATGCGTTGCTCGACGAAGTTTACGCGACCTTCGGTTACTACTCGGAGAAAAACGGCGCGATCACCTTTGAAGGCGCGGAAGGCGCGGAGAAGATCAAGCGGCTCGTGGAATCGTATGTCAGCGCGCCGCCCGCGGAAATGCTCGGCTCGAAAGTCGCGGCGGTGAAAAATTTCGAGAAAGAAACGTTTCGCGACGTGGAGGGCGACGTCATTCCGAAAGAGAAGATGCTCATCTTCGAACTCGAAGATCGCACCCGCGTCGCGGTCCGCGGCTCCGGCACCGAACCCAAGATCAAGTATTACCTCTTCGCGCAACGCCGGCCGGAGATCGGCCAGCTGACCGCCGAAGAACTGGCGAACGCCAAAACGGAAGTGGGTGCGCATCTCGAGAAGCTGTGGAGTTGGCTGAAAGAAGACGCGACGCAACGCCGGGAGCCGGCACGCCCTCGCACCGAAGTTTGAGGGCGTGAAACATCGAGCCACGCTTCGGCCCGTGGGCGGGCCGGCTCCAACGCCGAACCAGTCCACCTCGCGCTCGACAGTTCGCAAAAGCCTGTGAAAAGTCAGCCATGGCGCGTGAGATCAAACTGAGCGGAGGCGAGATCACGGTCTTGAAGGCGATCGGCACGAGCGGCACACAGGTGGCCGGCAAGCTCTTGCTCCAGAAAGTGGAAGACGCCGAGCAGGCCGAATTTCTAGATACCCTCACCGGGCTCATTGAGCAGGGATACGTCGTTTCGAACCTGGTGAACCTCCGGAGAATCGAAGAAGTGGAGCGCGCTTTCCTCCGCGTCTCGCCAGCGCACGCGAAGGATCTGCGCGATGCGGTCAATCCCTCCCGTAGCCGGGAGCGCGAGAGCCGCCGCGAGCGCCGCCGCTAGCAGCCGACGTGGTGGACGCGCTCAAAAATTCGCTCCGGCTCTGGCCGTGGCTGGCAGCCATCGCGAGCGGCGTGCTGTATCGCGCCTGTTTCGCGCCATTCGATCAAGCATGGCTCTGCTGGATCGCGCTCACGCCGTTGCTGGCGGCGATCTGGTTTTCCGGCGCGCACGCGAAACGGCGTTGGCTGCGCGATTTGCTCCTCGGTTATGTGGCCGGCGTGGTGTTTTTCGGCAGCGTTTTTTCCTGGCTCCACACGGTCACAGTGCCGGGCGCGATTTTGGTCGGCCTCTACATGGGGCTCTACGTCGCGGCTTGGGCATGGCTGTGTGGGATGCTGCGACCCGGCCTGCGTAACCTGGTTCCGAAGAAGTTGACTGGTCTCGACGCGGTCACGCAAAAGCTGGCCGCGCAGCAAGCCGCCGAAAAGGGCATCTTGCTGCCCAGCGCGACCGATGCGCCGCCTAACGAGTTGGCTGCTTCGCCCTGGCTGAGTGCGCGCAACAATCTGCGCCTCGCTTTTTTCGCCGCGACCGCCTGGGTCACGGCGGAAATGTTGCGCGGCATCATTTTCACCGGGTGGGGTTGGAACTCGATCGGCAGCGCGCTGCACGCGCAGTGGGCCATGATTCAAATCGTCGAATACACCGGCGTGCCGGGACTCTCGTTTCTGGTCGCGTTCACGAACGTGATCGCGCTCGCGACGGCGCGGCGTTTCATGGACGAGACCCGAGTGAAACCGGTGCGCCCGCACTACGAGTTGACGCTGACCCTGGCGGCGATCGTCGGCGTGGGCGCGTTCGGTTTGCGCGCGGTGCAAATTCATCCGCCCTCGACCATCGTCCGCATCGGCGCGGTGCAACCGAACATTCCGCGCGAGCAAAAATTCAACGCTGACTTTGCGGAGGCCACGTTCGATAAATTTGCGCGCTTGAGCCAGGTCGCCCTGCAAGCGCAACCCGATCTTTTAATCTGGCCGGAAAGCTCGATGCCGGGGCCGGTTTTGCAGGACGAGCAAAGCTACCGTTTTGTGACCGGGTTCGCTGCGTCCGCGAAGGTCGATCTGCTGCTGGGCGCGATCGACACCGATGAAAAAGACGCCTACAACGCCGCGCTTCTCGTCTCCGCCGAAGGCCGGCGCATCCAGATGTATCACAAGGTGCACCTCGTGCCGTTCGGCGAATACGTGCCCGGCCGGAACACGCTTCCGGGCATCGGGTGGATCGTCGGCGATCAGGTGCCGGAGGATTTCGGGTTTGGCAAAGAGCACACCGTCTTTCAAATGACGCGCCCCGAGGTGCGCGTGGCCCCGTTGATTTGCTTCGAGGACACGATCGGCGAACTGACGCGGCATTTCGTCCTCGGCGGCGCCAACCTGCTCGCAAACGTGACGAACGACGGCTGGTTTCTGCGTTCCGCTGGTTCGCAGCAACACCTCGCGAATGCCGTTTTTCGGTGCGTGGAAACGCGCCTCCCGATGGTGCGCGCCGCCAACACCGGCGTGACCTGTTTCATCAACGAATTCGGACGCGTCACGCAAACTTTGCTCGACGAAAAAGGCAGTCAGTTCACGGAAGGAATCCTGACCGGCGAAGTGCGCGTGCCGACAAATTACCAGCCGACGTTCTACGTGCGCTACGGCGAAGTTTTCGAGCGCTTATGCGTAGGGGTGACCGTGTTTGTGCTGCTCTTTTTCGGGTGGCGCTTCGCGCGCGGGCGGGCCGCCGGGCGTCGATCATTGTAGCGGAGCAGTTTGCTTCCTCAGCCTAAAACTTGGGAAGCGAACGGCTTCCCCAACAACCGCGTCAGTGCTTTAATCCCTCACCGCGACCAATGAACAACGCCTCCGCCATCTCCGTCCGCGGCCTGCGAATGACTTACGACGGCTTCGAAGCCGTGAAGGGCATCGACTTCGAAGTGCAAACCGGTGAAGTCTTCGGTCTCCTCGGTCCGAACGGCGCGGGCAAGACGACAACGGTGGAAATTCTCGAAGGCCTGCGTCGTCGCACGAGCGGCGAAGCGAAGGTGCTCGATTTCGATCCCGATCGGCAGAAGCAAAAACTGAAGGACCGCATCGGCGTTTGTCTGCAGGCCACGAATTTGCCGGACAAGATCACGGTCCGCGAGGCGGTCCGGCTTTTTGCGGCGCTCTACACGCGCACGCTCGACGGCGAGACACTCCTGAAACGCTTGCAGCTTTGGGAAAAGAAGGACGCCTATTACTCCACGCTCTCCGGCGGCCAGAAGCAGCGCCTCGCCCTCGCGCTCGCTTTGATCAACGATCCGCAATTGCTCTTCCTCGATGAACCGACCACCGGGCTCGACCCGCAAGTGCGTCTCGAGATTCGCGATCTGATCGAGGAGCTGCGCGCGGAAAAGCGCACTATCGTAATGACGACGCACTACATCGAAGAAGCCGAGCGGCTCTGCGATCGTGTGGCGATTATCGATGCGGGCAAAATCATCGCGATCGGCAGCCCGCGCGAACTCCAGGAGAAAAGCGCGAGCCAGTCCGGCATCGAAGCCACCCTCAGCCGACCGGCGCCGGCGGGCGAGTTGCCGGCGTTTCCGGAAGCGATTGCCAGCACTTTGAGCGAAGATCGCCGCCAGCTCTCGATCAGCTCCAAGCGGCCCGGAAGGACGGTCGTCGAGATGGTGAAATGGATCGACCGCCACGGGATCGAATTGGACGACCTGCATCTGAAGCGGCCCACGCTGGAGGATGTGTTCCTCGAATTAACCGGCAAAAAATTGCGGGACTAGAGAATGGCGATGTCCCACCCACTCAACCCAGATCTCAGAACCCGCGCTGGCGCCACGACGCTGAGTAGGCGTGGGACGCATGGATTGCAGTCTCCGCCGCACGCCGACGCCGCGGCGTGGCTCCAGTTCCCATCGCCGCACAGATCATGAAAGCGCTGCTCGCTCTCATGCGGATCGATCTGAAGCTGGCGCTGCGGAACCGGACGGTCCTCTTCTTCAACTACTTCTTCCCGCTCATTTTTTTCTTCGTCTTCGCGCAACTCTTCAACGCGAAACAAGGCGCGGCCATCAATCAGGTCGTCACGATGGTGCTCGCACTCGGCATTCTCGGGAACGGCCTTTTCGGCGCGGGCATGCGCGCAGTGATGGATCGCGAGGCCAATGTGCTGCGCCGCTACAAAGTGACACCGATCTCCCCCGTGCCGCTCCTCGTGGCCTCGATGGTGACCGGCGTGCTGCTTTTTTTCCCGGCAGTGGTGATGACGCTGTTCCTCGCGCATCAATTTTATGGGATGACAATTCCCGCGAATCTCGTCTCCTTTTTCATTTTCGTGGCCGTGGGCGCGGTCGCGTTTCGCGCCATCGGTTTGATCATCGCGTCGGTCGTCAATTCTTCGCAGGAGAGCAATCTCCTCATCCAGCCGCTTTACATGGCGATGCTTTTCCTGAGCGGCATGACGATCCCGATTGTCCTTTTCCCGGAATGGCTGCAAAGCGTGACGCAATTTATTCCCGCCACGCATCTCATGTCGGGCATGGCCGGCATCATCATGCGCCAGGAAACCGCGTGGCAAAACTGGCCCGCCATCCTTGCGCTCCTCGTCACAAGCGCGATCGGCACTTTCGTCGCGACGAAACTTTTCCGCTGGGAGAAAGAAGAGAAGCTGCGCGCTTCGGCCAAGCTCTGGGTCTTGGTCGCGCTCGTGCCGTTCCTTTTTCTCGGCGCCTATCAAGCCTGGAGCCGGGAAGATCTGGCGAAAGCGAAAATCCTGAACCGCGAGCTGAAGCGGGGCCGGTCGTGGTTGATTCAGAACGGCCGCATTTTTGTCGGCGACGGGCGAATCATCGAGTCGGGTTCAGTGCTGATTCGGCAGGGTAAGATCGCGAAAATTTATGAAGGACCGGCGCCGGATGCGAAATCGCTCAACGCCGAGCCGATCGAGGCCGCCGGCAAAACCATCCTGCCGGGTTTGATCGATGTGCACGTGCATCTCGGCGCGACGGGCGGCTTTTACGACGACGCACAGAAAGGATTGAATCCGAAAAATCAGGAACGCGCCCTCGCGGCCTATCTCTACAGCGGCGTGACCGCGGTGCGAAGCACGGGCGACACGCTGGAGAGCATTCTGAAACTACGCGAAAAATTTGGCCGCGGCGAGCAGCTGGGCGCGGAGCTTTTCCTCTGCGGTCCGCTCTTCACGACCGAAGGCGGGCACGGGACGCAATTCGCGAAGTTTATGCCGGAGGCGATGCGCCCCGCGTTTCTCGAAGGTTTCGTGCGCACCCCGCACTCGGAAGCCGAAGCGCGTCAGCAGGTGGATGCGCTCGCTGCCAAACGAGTGGATGCGATCAAGGGTGTGCTGGAAGCGGGCGTGCCCGGACAGGTCTTTCATCGCATGGACGTCAAAATCCTCGCCGCGGTCGTCGAGGAAGCGCGCGCGAAGAACCTCCCCGCTTCCATTCACACCGGCAGCGCCGCGGATGTGGCGGACGCGGTCAGATTGCGACCCAACTCGATCGAACACGGCTCGCTCATCGATGACATCAGCGACGCGAGTCTCGCCGAGATGAAAGCGCAAGGTGTCGCGCTCGATCCGACCTTGAGCGTGGCCGAGGGATTCGCAAATTTCGGCCGCGGCGACGCGTCGCTTTTGCAACGCTCGCTCGTCCAGCAAGTGGCGCCGAAGGATCTTCTCGCCGGCACGGAACGCGCCGCCACGGATGAAAAGTTTGCCGAAATGCGCGCCGGCATTTTGCACTACCCGCTCTCGGTGGAACAGGGCGGTCGCAATTTGCTCCGCGCGTGGCAGGCCGGCGTCACACTGGTAACCGGCTCCGATGCGGGCAACTTCCTCGTCCTCCACGGGCCCACCGTGCAACACGAGATCGAGTTGTGGGTCGCGGCCGGCATCCCGGTGGAAGTGGCGTTGCAAGCCGCGACCGCGAATGCCGCGAAACTACTCGGCGCCGAGGATCGCATCGGCACCGTGGCTGAAGGCAAGGAAGCGAGTTTGCTGGTCGTAGACGGAAATCCATTGCAGGATGCGCGCGCGCTTTCCGCAATCTCGGTCGTGATGTTTAAAGGCGAACGCGTGACGCGGACCGAGCTTTTCCAGGACCGATAATATTATTTCTTCATCCGCCTCGCACCGCTCAACTTACCGCCCCCCCACACAAAGACCGCGCCGCGCCCGGCGCTGGTTGCCCTGCGTCCTCGCGGCCCTGCTTTGCCTGACCTGTCCGACGGCCCGCGCCTACGGACCGGACGGTCACAAGATCGTGGGCGCGATCGCGGATGAGCGGCTCGCGAACACGCCCGTCGGGATTAAGCTCCGGAGTTTGCTCCAGGGTTTCTCGCTCGAACAGGCGGCCGTCATTCCCGACGAAATCAAAGGCTGGGATAAGAAGGGTGTCGATGCTCCCGACATTTTTCGCTACACCGCGCGGCCGCTGGTGGATGCGCAGCTGGCCAATTTTTGGCGGGCCAATCCGCCCACGCACGATCACAGCTCGCCCGTGCCTTCGCACCATTGGTTTCACTACACAGATGTGCCGCTGCGGAAGGTGCAGCATTATCGCGATGGGAAATTTGGGCGCAGCGAATGGGATATCGTGCAGATGATTCGCTATTGCTTGCGCGTGCTCCGCGGCGACGAACCGGAGGACAACCCGCGCAAGATCACGAAGACGATCGCGATTATCCTGCTCGCGCATTTCGTGGGCGACATTCATCAGCCGCTCCATGTCGGCGCGGAATATTTCGACGCGCAGGGAAATCCGGTCGACCCCGACGAGAGTCCCGGCGCGCTCGAGGATCAGGGTGGAAACACCATCACGATGCGTCACACCGTTCCCGCCGCGCACAAATTTGCGGTCGCCTATTCAAAGCTGCACGGCTTTTGGGACGGCCCGACCGTCACCTCGAATCTTCCGGATTTCAGCGCGCTCCCGAAAGAGGAGCGGCGCGACAAAAACGACGCGGCCCGCCGTGCACTCGCCTTGGAATTTGCGCGCGACGAACCGAAGGCCTGGCGATTGCCCGCCGAGGTGAAACCGGAAGATTACGCCGAGAGCTGGGCGGACGAGATCATGCCGCTGGCGCGCGAAGCGCATTCGCGCCTGATCATCAGCGATGTCCGTCCGCAAAAGCAGGAGCACGGCACGGTCGCGATCAGCCTCGCGGAAGAACGTCCAATGCCGGACGGCCTGGCGTATCACGTCTGGGCGGCGGCGGTGGTGGGCGAAGAATTGCACAAGGCTGGCTGGCGGTTGGCAGATCTACTCGAGCAAGCGCTGCGATAAGTTGGGCGCGAAATCGCTTTCGCGCCTTCGTCGTGTAAGGTTCAGGCATGAAATTATTCAATACCATCATGTCGAAGATTTTCGGTCACGCGGACAAACCAGCTCCCGTCGCGAACACCACTTCCGCTCCGGCCCCGGCGCCGACTGCTCCCGGTGGCGCAGCCGCCGCTCCCGCACCCGCTTCCGGTGGCGCCATGCCAGCAGCGCCCGCGCAAACCGTGGACGTGAACGCGGTCCTGAACGACATGGCGGAAAAGAATTCCGAAAAGCTCGATTGGAAAAAATCGATCGTCGATTTGATGAAGCTGGTCGGAATGGATAGCAGTTTCGGCGCGCGCAAAGAGCTGGCGAAAGAATTGGGCTACACCGGCGATTCGAACGACTCCGCCGCGATGAATGTCTGGCTGCACAAACAAGTGCTGCGCAAGCTCGCGGAAAACGGCGGCAAGGTTCCGCAAAATCTCCTCGATTAAACGGCCAACGCGACCCCTGGAGGAATATTTATGAGCGGATTACTCGAAGATTTTATTCGCCAGTTTGCCGGCGGCGCCCCGGCCGACGAGAGCGCGACGCAATATCACGATCGTTTCGTTTCGACCGACGAAAATGATCGCGAGTTCGAAAACGAGGCGTATCACGAAGGTGCCGCAGAGTATCTCGCCCAGATGCCCGATGATCAGTTCCAAGGCGCCGCGCGCACGGCGATCGCGCAGACTCCACCGCAGGAACGCGAAAACCTGCTGGGCGATCTCCTCCGCGGTTTGACCGGGGGCGGTGCGGCCGGAGGCGTCCTCGGGGCTTTAGGCGGCGCGGGCGGCCTCGGAGACATCGCGAAGATGCTGGGTCTGGGTTCGAGCGATCCGAAACGGATGGACGATAACGACGCCGCGAAGTTGATGAACTACGCGAGGCGCGAACGTCCCGAGGTGATGCGCCGGACCGTGCAGGAGAAGCCGTGGTTTGTAAAGGCGCTGGGCAATCCCGTGGTAATGGGCGCTCTCACGATGGCGGCGACGAGGTTGCTCAGAAGTCGACTGCGCCGCTAACGAGTGTCGGATTCCGCCAGCGCTGCCCCTGGCGTCTCGTGGAAACCAAACCGCTCGCGCACGAAGTAGAGCGGTCGCTGTTTCACTTCGCCGTAAATGCGGCCGACATACTCGCCCATGATGCCGAGCGAGATGAGTTGCACGCCGCCCATGAAGAGGACCGCGACAAAGATGGACGCCCAGCCGCGCACCCACTGGGAAGGATCGGCAAAAAAGCGCAGCACGACCGCGTAGATGATCCCGAGCAGCGCGAGACCGATGACAAAAAATCCCGTCCAGACCGCGAGACGCAGCGGCGCGAAAGAAAACGAGATCACGCCATCAGCCGCAAAGCGCAGCATCTTGAGCAGCGGATATTTTGTCTCCCCGGCGAAACGCGCTTCGCGCCGATAGGGCACTGCAATCTGGCGGAAGCCGACCCAGCTTACCATCCCGCGCAGAAATCGATCGCGCTCGGGCATGCGCAGGATGGCGTTCACCACTTCGCGGTCCATCAGGCGGAAGTCGCCAGTGTCGGATGGAATCGGCACCTGCGAGACGCGATTCACAAGACTGTAAAACGCTTTCGCGCTCCAGAGTTTAAACGCGGTCTCGCCGGGACGTTCCGTCCGCACGGCATAGGCGACATGGTAGCCTTCGCGCCAGCGGGTGATCATTTCCGCGATCACTTCCGGCGGGTCCTGCAGGTCGGCGTCGATCAAGACGACGGCGTCGCCGGCGGCGTGTTCGAGGCCCGCAGTGGTGGCGATCTGTTGACCGAAATTGCGCGAGAGACGCAGGCCGCGGACGCGTTCATCCCCCAGGCTCAACTCGTGGAGGATGGCCGCGGTTTCGTCACTGCTCCCGTCGTCCACGAAAAGAAATTCGAACTGCGCATCCGGCACTCCCACCGCCACGCCCGCCAGGCGCCGATGCGCTTCACGCAGGACGGGCGCTTCGTTAAAACAAGGGATGACGACGGAGATCAGCATGGTTCAGAAGGCCCACGTGCCGTAGACGAATTTGATCGCGTAAAGCGCGAGGAACAAGAGCGAGACGACGGTGAGAAAACGGCCGGCGAGCGGACGCCGCACCGCCAGGAGCGCGAAGAGGAAGAAGATCGGGAAAAGCGTGAGCGAATAACGCGGCACGCTCACGACGAACGCGGTGCTGTTGATGAGGAGCCAGTTCAGCGTGATCCAAACCGCGTAGCTCGGCCGCAGACGAATCCAGCTCCAGACCAGGCAGACAAACCCGAGCAGGATGTAGCAAAGCTCCTGCAATCCTTCTGTCAGATTCGTGCCCGGGAGGCGCTGCACGACATCGGCGATTCCCACCCACGGCGGCGTGAATTTTTTATACCAGTGCTCCGCCATGATCGGCTGGAACGCGAAGACATCGCCGGTCACGCGATAGTTGAGATAAAGATAACCGGCAAATCCCACCGGGACGACGCCCATCCAAAGCCAGCGCCAATCGATTCGCCGTGTGACGCGATATTGCAGCCAGGCCTCGATCAGCAAAGTCGGCCCGAGCATGAGGCCATTCACGCGGGTCAAAGAAGCGAGCGCCCCGAGGATGCCAGCCGCCATCCAATGATTCGTCCGCGCCGCGAGCAGCGACCCGAGAACGAAAGCGAGAAACAACGCTTCTGTGTATCCGATGTGCAAAAAATAGCTCGTCGGAAAAATGAAAAGAAACCAGACCGCCTGCCGCGCGACGTCGACCGAATAATCCAGCTCCGCGAGCCGCCGCAGCAACAAACCCGCTACGACAGAAGCCACGCCGGTGACGATGAAAGCGGCCGCGATGTAGCTGCCCGAGAGAAACGAAACCGCGCGGATCAACCACGGATAGAGCGGATAGAAAACGATCGAGAACCGCCCCTCGCCCTCTGCGGTGTAACCGTGTTCCGCGAGCGACAAATAATGTTTCGCGTCCCAGCGGTTCCAGATTTCCATCCAGTTATCCGTCCGATCGAAAAGCGTGCGCATGCTGAGCGCGGCAAAGAAAAGGATGAGCACCTTGAGCCCAAGAATCAGGAAGGCCGTCTCCCCATCTGCCGCGCGGAAACGGAAGCCGCCCTCAGGCTTCGGCGCGGGAGTTTCTTTCTCGGCATCCATCAACACCCCGCTCGAATAGCGAAGAAACGCGCGAGCGTCGAGCGAGGAGTCTAATGGCGGAAGGTCGACTTGACCCGTTTCGAAACGAAGCAGTACGGAATCCAAACCGCGGCGAGGATGGCGACGCGGATCACCTCCACGCTCGCCTTCCCCGCGCCCGCGGCGGCCGCGGGGATTTTTTGCGTGAGGTAGACATCCAGCCCAACCCCCGCCACGAGAAAGACGAGGAAGATCGCGTAGGCCAGCGGCCAGGCGGCGCGTCTCTTGAAAAAGAGCGCGAGCAGGAAAACGGAGAAGATGAAGGCGAGCGAGTTGTAGAAAAGTTCGAAGAGCAACACGGGCGCCCAGAACGGATGATACGCGCCGCCGCCCACTTCCGTCAGTCGCCGCCAGGTTTCGAGGTTAAAAACGGTCGGGTAGAGCACGAGCACGCCCCAGAGAAAGGCGAACGGCCGCACGCTCTGATGGATCGCGACGAGGATGAGCCAGCCGCCGATTCCGCTGAGCGCGGGCGCGTCGATGGCGGGTGGAAGCGGCGCGGCTAATCTGCTCGCCCGCACGAAGAAAATGCCGGCGGCCGTCGCCACGAGCATGACCGCGCCCCAGAACGCCGCGATCGACCAGTTGAAGTGATCGTTCTTTCGTGCGCGGCCAGCTGGTCCGCCGTGTTGTAGGTCAGCGTATAGCCGAGCGTATCCTTCAATTTCGTGAGCGCGGCGTTGTATTTCGCGAGCTCAGCCACGGGCACGCGATCGGTGAGCAGTTCGTAAGCGAAGACGAATTCCAGCCGCCGCCCCTCGCCTTTCACATCTTCGCGGTAGCGGAAAAAATCGTTCGCCACTTCCGTCGTTTTCGGCTTCTGCGGCCAATCTTCGAACATCTCCGCCTTGATCGTCTCGGTCACCTGCATCGGGACATCGAGCGCGAGCGGATCGTCGCGTTGCGATGGCCCCACCGAGCCCATCGCGGAACCAATGTCGCCCGGATAAAGGGTGAGATCGTACTGATTTTTTCCTTCGCTCAACTCCCAGATTTCCGGAATGCGGTAATACTCCGTCATTCGGCAACCGTTCTCGCCCGTCATCTCCTGATAGGTGAACGATTGGCGCGTTTCCACCATCGAGAAACGGCGCGCGTAATATTGCAGATAGTCCTTCTGCACGGTTTCGCGGCCTTTCTCCTGGAGGTATGCGCGCATCTTGTCGGCTGCGAGCCCGCGCAACTCGGAGACGACATCCAGTTCCCCCGCGTCGCCCGGCGCGGGAATTCGATAGCTGTTCACGATCACCCGGCGCGGCCTCGAGTCGTTAGGCGGCTGATAGGCGGTGAGTGCGGTGGTGCCAGGCCGCAAGACGAACGCCCTGCCGAAATTGGTCACGTAGATCTTGCGTGAGCGGGCCGCGCTGCTGCGTCCGCGTCACGTCGAGCCAGTGCAACGCTTCTCCCAACCGCACCTGTACGATCGCGTGATCGAAGTCCTCGGGCGCCGGGACCAATTCCGCCACCGCCTGGCGATAATCGGTGCTGACCAGCGCCGGCGCGGCGTCCACTCCCACTCCACGCAACAGCGTCACCAGCAGGCAACGCCTTGTCTTTGCAATCGCCAAAGCGGCGCCGCAAAACATCGGCCGGGGCGGTCGGTTGATGCGAGCCGACGCCGGATTCGATCCCAAGGTAGCGCACTTCGTTCTGGACGAAACGCAACACTGCCAGGACACGCTCTTCGGCGTCGGCAATTTTTTTAAGCTTCTCGATCTCCGCGGCGAGTTCGGGCGCGGGCGCGCTCTCCGGTTGGAAAAGGTTCAGTGCCCAATCGGCTAATTCCGCCCAACTGCGGTATTCGGTCACTTGCATCCAGCCGCGCGGTTCGTGGTCGATCGGCGTGTCCTCGTCGAGTCGGCGTGGCCGGCACGTCGGTTTCGTCCGCCAGCCACTCGGTCGTATCCCGCGCGGTGGTGATGAGCGGTTTGAGCGTCCGGTTTTTGACCGAGAACTCGAGCTTCCGAGGCGCGGGATAAACCACCCGCGTCACGAGTCGGCCAACGGGATAACTCGACTGGAGGGAGAAAGTGCTGGAGAATTTGCCCTGCTTCACCGGGTTCGTGCCTTCGATCGTGTCCCCCACCCGCACGTCTTCCATTTCGCACTGCGGTGTAGGTGCCGTCGTAGAGAAACGCTTCCATGCTGCGCTCCCGTTGGAAGAGTTTGATCTGGGCGCGATCGAGCCGATCCGCTACCACCCCGGCGCGCGTCAGCCGGATGGAATGAAAGTAATACGCGCTCGGCTCGACGCTTTCCTGCCGATCGAGGAGGAGATACGAGATGCCTCCATCGCCCGGGCGAACCGGCGCGTCGGAGGCGAGCGAGATCGGTTTCACCCAGGCGGGCGCGGGCGCGATCTCGAATGAAACGGCGGCGGGTTTCGGTTTTGGACGCGGCTTCGCGCCCATGGCCGGCGCGACCAGCAGCAAGAGGAGCATCACGGAGCGGACGCCAGGCAGACTGCGTTTAAACATGCGGCGCGGCGACGACCGGAAGTGCTTTCAAGGCGGCGATGGTATGTCGAGGCCGCGCGAAATCGCAAAAGGTATTCGCGTGCGGCCGCGTTTTTGTTCGCTCTCGATCAGATGGGACGGCTACGCTTGCCGGCATGAACTCCAGCACCATTTCCCGCCGTCGTTTTGCACAACTTCTCGGTGCGGGCGCTGCACTTTCGCTCGCGCGACCAGCGCTCTCCTTCGCGCGTGAGCCAGCCGTCGCAACGTCCGGGATCGTGCGTCTAAACTCGAACGAGAACCCTTTTGGTCCGTCGGCCAAAGCGCTCGCGGCCATTCCGGCAGCCTACGAATACGCCTGTCGTTATCCGGATGCCCACGCGGAGATGTTGATCGAGGCGCTCGCGAAAACGAACGGGGTGAGCAGCGAGCAGATTCTGCTTGGCGCGGGCTCGGGCGAGATTTTGCGAATCAGCGCGAACGCGTTCGACGGGCCGCTCGTGATGGCGGATCCGACCTTCGAAGCGCTCGCCGGACACGCGAAGCGGCGCGGTGCGGCGATCGTGAAAGTGCCGTTAATCGACACTTTCGCGCACGATCTTCCCAAGATGGCGGCGGCTGCGAAAGGCGGTTTGGTTTATCTCTGCAATCCAAACAATCCCACCGCCAGCATCACGCCGAAGAATGACGTGCGGGAGTTCATCGCGCAGACGCCGCCGGAGACGATGATCCTGGTGGACGAAGCGTATCATCATTACGTCGAGAGCGACGACTACGAGAGCGTGATCCCGCTCATGAAAGATCATCCGAATCTGATCGTGGCGCGGACGTTCTCTAAGATTTATGGCATGGCGGGCATGCGCTGCGGTTACGCGATCGCGCAACCCGCCACGATCGAGCGGATGCAGCCGCATCAGCTCAACGACGGCGTGAACATCCTGGCGCTCGTGGCCGCGAGCGCGAGCATCGCGGATGCGGCGCACGTGCCCGACGGACGCAAGCTGAACAGCGAAACGCGCAAATTCGTGACCGACGCGCTCGCGGCCGACGGCTTCGAGTCCATTCCCTCGCAAGCAAATTTCGTGATGGTAAATCTGAAACGCCCGGTGGTTCCCGTGATCGAGGCGATGAAAAAGCAAAAGGTGAAAATCGGCCGCCTCTTTCCCGCGCTCCCGAATCACATGCGGCTTACGATCGGACGGAAGGCAGAGATGGAAGCGTTCCTCACCGCCTTTCGCGCGGCGATGGTGTGAACCTTACATCAGGACGGCCGCTTTTAGCGGGGAGGCCGTCTGATTCGTGGCGAAGAACGGGATTACTTCTTCGAGGGAAATTTCTCGGTCGATCAGCAATTCGGGCGGCACAGCGCCGCGCGCGAGAAGTTCCAGAGCCTGGCGCACGTAAGTCGGTCGGTGATGAAACACGCCGAAGAGCGAAACTTCGCCGTAATGAATGCGATGCGCGTCGAACTCCGCGCGCGAACCAGGCGCGCAGCCGCCGAAGAGGCAAACCCGCCCGCCCTTCCGCACCATCTCCACGCTCATCGCCCACGTCTCGGATTTGCCGACTGCTTCGATCACACCGTCGGCGCCGCGCTCGCCTTGGGTGCGGCGGCGGATGGCGGCGGGGCCGTCACTCTCTTGGGTGAGGTCGATCACCTCAGTGGCGCCGGCGGCGAGCGCCAATTGCAAGCGACCCGCGTCGCGGCCGAGCACGAGGATGCGTGCGTCGGCCGCTTGCAGCGCGCAAATTAAAAGCCGCGCCATGTTGCCGGCACCGATCACGGCGATCGTTTCGCCCGGAGAAAGCCGCATCTTGTCGACCGCGTGCAACGCGCAGGCAAAGGGTTCCGCGAGAGCGGCGGTGGCGAAACTAAGATGCTCAGGCAGCGAGCGCACGTTCTGCCGGGTGATGTGCGCCGGGACGCGAATGTATTCCGCGTAAGCGCCATTCAAGAGGTGGAGATTATCGCAAAGTTCGGGCGTGCCTTCCGCACAAAACATACACCGCTCGCAAGGCGCGGAGTTCAAGACCACGACGCGCTCGCCTAACGACACCGACTCGACGCCAGCTCCGACTTCGCTGACGGTTCCCGCCATCTCGTGCCCGAACGGCGACGGCGTCCGCGCCAACAGAACCGGATGCCCCTGTCGATAGGCTTTGAAGTCTGTCCCGCACGTCAGCGCGGTGTGGATTCTCACCACGATCTCGCCCGGTCCGGCGGACGGAATCGGCGTCTCCGCGAGCCGCAAGTCGCCCGGGCCGTGAAAGAAGACCGCTCGCATTTGCTCAGCCATGGGGAGTCATGATCGCCTTGAGAATCGCGCGACTTTCCACCGCGGCCACCGCTTCGGAAAATTGTTCCAACGGAAACGCATGTTGCGTCATGAAGTCGACGCGGACGGAACCGTTGGCGAGCAAGTTCAGCGCGTCGGCCAGGTCGTTTGGCGAGGAGGAGTAGGACGTAACAATATTCAGTTCGCGATAATAGAGTTGGTTCCAATCCAGACGCACTTCGGACTCGGGATGAAGACTGGCAAAGACAAGACACGTGCCGCCATTGCGCAACCAGCTCAACCCCGAGGCGACCAGCGCGGGTTTGCCGGCCGTCAAAAATACCGCATCCGCTCCGCGCCCTTCCGTGGCCTGCAGGATCGATTCGTGCAGATCCGGTTCGTTTCCGGCGAAGCCCGCCCGCAGGCCGAGCGTCTGCGCAAATTTTCGACGCGCCGGGTCAAGGTCCACCCCGATGCATTCCCCGCCGGAATGACGAATCAGCTGCAACATGAGCAATCCGATTGATCCCAGACCGACGAGCACCACCATGTCCGAGCGCCGAATGGCGGCTCGCTTCACCGCGCGCACGGAACAACCCAGCGGCTCCATGAACGAGGCCTCGGCGTCCGTCAGCGTTTCCGGAATCGGAAATGCTACATGCTCGACGTGCACCGCCGGGACCCGCACGAACTCCGCAAAACCGCCGGGATCGAGATTCGTCCTTTTGAACTGCGCGCACATCGAGACGTTTCCGCGCAGACAATAGTGACAACGCAGACAGGGGACGTGGTGAGCGACCACCACACGATCGCCCAGCTCAAACTTCCGCACTTCGCTCCCTCGCTCCACCACCACGCCGGCCACTTCATGTCCCAGAACGACCGGATCGGCCAGCGGCTGGAAGCGAATCTTGTGCACGTCGGAAAAACAAACACCGCACCCCGTCACGCGCAGAAGGATATCCCCGCCCTGCAGTGTCGGCTGCGGAATCTCCTGCACGCGGGAGGCATGCGCTCGCGAGACGAGCGCTTTCATCGTGCGCCGCCGCCGATCGTCTCCAGCACTTTCATCGCCGCGTTGTGACCCGGAATCCCGCTCACCGCGCCGCCGCGTTGCGCGCTCGAGCCGCAGAAAAAAACGTTCTCGTATTCCGTTTCCACGCCCCAAGTCCCGACCGATTCACCGCTGTTCGCGAACGGAAATGTTGGCGCATCCTGGAAGATATTGCCGTGATAGAGGCCGAGCGCTTCTTCAATGTCGACCGGACTTTTGCTCTCGATGCACGGACTCCCATCACGCGCCACCGCGAGGCAATCCTCCAGGGATTCCTCCAGCCATTGATCCATGCTCGCGACGAATTTCTTCTCGGCCGCGCGCCGCATCGTCTCGTTATCTTTCGCAAACAAACTCCACGGGGCATCGAGTCCGAAGAGCGTCATGGTATGGAAACCCGCGGCCCGCAGATCTGGCCCTAGAATGCTGTCGTCGGCGAGCGTGTGACAATAAACCTCGCAAGGCGTGTGCTCCGGCAGTTCGCCCTTCGACGCCTGCGCGAAGCTGCGGTTCATCGCCTCGTAGCCTTCGTCGCTATGGAACGTCCCGCAGAACGCTTCCGCGGCCGGATAACGAGTCGCCTTCAAGCGCGGCAGACGCCGCAGCAGCATGTTGATCTTGAAGACGGAACCTTCATCGGTCGCATCGGGCGTGTGGCTCTGGGCAAGAATTTTCGCCAGCACGTTGCGGCCGAAATTAACCAAAAGAAAACGCGCTTCGACCGTCTCCGTTTTGCCCTCGTGCCGAAACTCGACCGTGCGATTTTTCCCCGTCACGTCAATCGTCTGAAGGTCCACACGCGTGAGCATTTCCGCTCCGCTCGCATGTGCCGCGCGTTCCAGCTCGCCCGCTACCGCGCCCATGCCTCCCACCGGCACTTTCCACTCGCCCGTCTTGTTGCCGATCAAGTGATAAAGGAAGCAGCGATTCTGCAGCAGCGTCGGATCGTGCGGATGCGTGAAGACGCCGATCTTTGCATCGGTAAAAACCAAACCGCGCACGAGATCATCCTGCAGATAATGCTCGACCGCGTTCCCGAGCGGTTCCTCCGCCAGCGCGCGCCACGCCTCGCGTGAAACCTCGTCCACGTCGAAGCGGTCGCGGAATTCCTCCTTCGCCACGAGCGGCTCCAGCATGCTATCCCACGTGTGCTCCGCGAAAACGCGCGACAAGCGATAGAAGCGCTTCATCTGCTCGTGCTCGCGATCGCTCCCCGTCCATTCGATCATCGACCGTCGGCTCGCTTCCTCATCGATATTGCTCAAGAGCAAACCGCCATGCTGCCCGTCTTTCACGTACGGCGTGAACGAGCCGGTCGCACGTCGGCGCAGCTCCATCTTCAAACCGAGATCGCGCATGATCTTCTCGGGAAACAAACTGACGAGATACGAGTAGCGCGAGAGCCGCGCGTCGAAATCGGGAAAGACCTGCTGCGAAGTGGTCGCCCCGCCGATGTAATCATTCTTCTCCAGCAGGAGCACGCTCAATCCGGCGCGCGCCAGATACGACGCCGCGACCAGGCCATTGTGGCCGGCACCGAGAATCACAACATCGTAGCGCGCCTTCACCGGTGCACTCTACGCTTCCAGCGAAACGTTGCCCGAATCGGAAACGAGAATCACGTTCTGGAGCTTTTCCGTGAAGCGACCGACCTCCTGCACAAATGCCTCTTCGCGACCTTCCTCTGGTGGATTGAACCCGAGAAAAACCAACGCAGCGTCGGCAGAACGCGCGTGAATTTCGCGCGCCACGCTGTCGGTGACGATGATCTCGGGCCGCGCCGCGATCCGCGCAGTGGCCAGAATTTCCTGCATCTCTTTCGTCGCCGCGGCGCGCTCTGCTTCCTCCGCGATCGCATAAAACACGCGCACCTCGCGATCGATCCACGCGTCGTTCTTCCCGAGCAGATAGCAAAGCACAAGCATGAAAGCGCCGTGTTCGCGGCCGCGCCACCAGACATCGAGCGTGCCGGGCGGTGCGCTCCAGCGCGCTTTCTCCTCGTCGCATTTGATCGCGATGATGCTGCGGTTCATGTGCCGCACCAGACGGAGCAGCCGTCCGAAGTCCGCAAAACGTTCCGGGTCCTCCGTCCAGCCTAACAAAACGACGTTGGAACGCAGGCCACCGATCCCGTGGCATTGGATGAGGGACTTGATGCCAGCGAACAGATCTTCGTCCACCACCACCGCCGGAAACGCAGACAGCTCTTCGCGCGCGATGAATTTGCGCAATTGCTCCTCCTCCCGCCTTCGCGCTTCGTGCCGGTCGTCCAGTTTCCCGGTCAGAACCTGCGCGAGCGTGAGAATGCCGCGACTCGATGAGAGCCAGTAGCCATATTCCGCGAGGTGGAAACGACTCCACGCGCCGCCGCTTAAGGCGAGGACCGCCGGCCGCCAATTCTTCGGATGATAGTCCTCCTCCTCGAGGCGCAGGAGCGCTTTGCGCACCCGCTGGAAGGCGAGCCCGCTTTGGATGTCGCCCCAACGTGCCCGGAGTTGTCGCCGGGTTAACGAGTAGTGCAAACCGACCATGGCGGCGATCGCGATCACGGCCCAGAGCGGTTCAATCAAGAACATCACCGCTCCGCAACCGAGCGCCCCCGCGAGCGCCATCGACCAATGACTGAGGCGAAATGTCGGCCGGTAGCTCGGGTTCTTCGTGATCGCTTCGTAGAAGCACGCCAGGTTGAGCGTCCCGTACGTGATCATGAAAAACATCGTGATAATGGGCGCGAGCACATCCAGGTCGCGCAGGAGGATGCCGGCTTGTGCGATCGCGAAGGTGAGAATCGTCGCGCTCCGGGGCTCGTTCAGTTTCCCCGCTCCGCGCGCGAAGGAACGAATGGAGGGAAATATTTTGTCGCGCGCGAGCGCCTGCAAAATGCGCGGTGCGCCCATCATGCTGCCGAGCGCTGAAGAGAGCGTAGCCGCGAAAACGCCGGCCACAATTAGCGCGCCCGACCACGCGATCTCGCGCATGATAAAGTTGTCGGCGATCAACTCGGTATGGCCGCGCGTGCCTGCGAGCAGCGCCCCGATCACGAGATAGACGACCGCCGTAAATCCGATCGCAAGAAATGTGCCGGCAGGGAGCGACTTGCTCGGGCTGCGGAGATCGCCGGACATATTTGCGCCCGCCATGATCCCAGTCACGGCGGGGAAAAAGAGCGCGAACATGGTGAAGAAACCTTGACCCTCGAGAAACGCGGGCTGCAGGTTGGCCTGCAAAGTTGAACTCGAAAACTGCGGAACCGCGCCGACGAAAAACGACACCAGCGAGAGCACGAGAATGCCGAGGATTCCGTATTGCACTTTGATCGTCCATCCAGCGCCGACGTAGACACAGAGGAAGACGACCACGTTGACGAGCGACGCAAAGATCCGCGTCGATAACCCGAGGGCGGGAAAGGCCGCGAGAAACGCCTCGGTGAAACCGATGACATACATCGAAACGGAAATCGCCTGCGCGAGATAGAAGACCAGGCCGATCGCGCCGCCGAATTCAAGCCCCAGACTGCGGCTGATCAAATAGTAGGCGCCGCCGCCTTTGATCCGCGTATTCGTGGCGGTGGCCGCGAGCGAGAAAGCGGTCAGCGTCGTGATGAGCTTCGCGAGCAGGATGATCGCGATCGCGTACAAAACACCCGACTGCCCCACCACCTGCCCAAAGCGCAGAAACAGGATGACGCCCAGAATCGTCAGCGTGCTCGGGACGAAGACACCGCCGAAGGTGCCGAACTTTCCATCGTCCGCCTGCTTCTCTTCGGGCTCGCTCATTCGTGCTGCATGGCGGGGCCGAGTCTCGCGGATTGCGTTTCACGCTGTCAATCGCGGCCCGCGATTTCTCCGCCGGCCTGCAATTTATCCCGCCATGTCGTATGGTGGAAACGCATGAGCGTTTGGCAAAAACTCGTCGTTATCGTACTCGCCGCCGCACTGGTGGGTGCCGGCGTTTTTTTCAGTCGGCTCGTCCTCATGCCCCCGAAACTGCGCCCGGTCCCCTGGGTCGAGTATGTGCATCCCAACGTGGAGAAATTAAGGGAAGCGCAGCGCTTGGTGGAGAAAAGCCAGCTGCCGGAAGCGCGCGATATGTTAGTTCGAGCGCTCACCGGTTCCCCGGTTTCGCCGGTCACGCGTGAGCTGCGTGATCTGCTGGGCGAGATCAACACGCGGCTCTTCTTCGAGAAGGAATCATCCATGCGTAAGACCGACTACATCGTGAAGCGAGGGGACGCTCTTTCCTCGATCGCGCGCAAACTTCAATCCAGCACGGACGCCATCATGCGCGTCAACGCGCTCGATTCCACCTTGTTGCGGCCGGGCGATAAACTCGTCGTCCCGCAGCTCGACTTCACGATCACGATCGATCTCCCGCGCGGTCGCGTGATCGTGCACGACGGGCACGGCTTTTTCACGCAATATCCCATCGCGTCCGTCGATCTTCCGAAAACGCGCGCGGCCAAAGTGGAAACCCGCGTCAACGCGAAGTCTTTTTGGGATGGAGGCAAACCGGTGGCGCGCTCTTTGGGGAAAACTTCGCAAGACGCGACCCCGTGGATTTTCCTCAAGCGCCGCGGCTACGTTCTTTACGGAGTGGAGGAAAACAGCGAGGCTAGTGAACCGGAGATTGAAGTCGAAGGCGGAGAAGAGGACGCCGCGTCGCAGACGGACCGCCCTGCGCAGGGGATTGCGATGTTAAAACCAGACATCAAGGAACTAGAGGTCCTCATCCAGCGAGGCACCCCGGTCACAATCATCCTGCAGCGCAAGTAACCAAGGCGCCCGGCAAGAGTAGTAGCCTGATCGTCACTACAGCCTCGACATTCCGCCAAACCTAACAATAACCTGACGCATGTGAGAACGCGTTGGTATGGCGGCCTGCTTGCAACGCTTCTTTTTTCTCTCTCTTTCGCCCAGGCGGCCGACGATTCGGTCGAGCCGATTGTTTCCCGCATTCCCCGCCAACCGGTGGCATCGAGCGCGCTGGCCACTGTCGGCTACAGCAAACGATTGCACGCGCTCGAGATCGAGTTCCACGACGGTTCCATCTATCGGTACTTGGAGATCCCCCGCGCGCTGCACGAGGAGTTGCTCGCCGCCGAGTCCAAGGCCGGCTACTATAACAGTCGTCTCCGCGGCAGGTATCGCTGCGTGCGGGTAAAGCGCCCGCGCCCGAGATGAGCGCGAAGCGCCAGCGTCGTCAAATCTTCGTGCTCACGCCCGAAGAAAAGAAAGTGGCCGCCTGCATATTATGCGCGCTCGCGCTCGGCCTCACAATTCAGCATTACCGCGACGCGCATCCGCGTCCTCCATCACCGCCCACGCCCGAGGAAAAACGAGCCACGCAAGTTGCACAGCGGGCCACAGCCGCGAAAGCGCGCGCCCTGCGGACCACCGCCGCGGCGCGGGCTACTCCTCCGCCCGCTGCATTTGACGACGACGAGTAAAAATACTTGTGCGTCAACCCGCACGCGCGCGACGCGGCTTGCTCATCACCATCACCGCGCCGCGACCCAGCACGGCGGCGAGGACCAGCGTCCCGCCCAGAATCGCCCACGGGCCCGGCCGCTCGCCCAGCGCTAGCATGACCCACAGCGGATTGAGCACGGGCTCGAGGAGTGGAATGAGCGTGGCCTCAAGTGCAGTGACTTGTTTGATCGCGACCGCATAGAGCACGTACGGCAAACCAAGTTGCACCGTCCCGAGCAACAACAACTGCCAGACATCACCTGGGCCAAGCGCCGTCTTAAACATGAAAGGCGCGCCGGCCACCGCGACGATGATGTTCCCGAGAATGATGCTCGTGATCGGTGAACCCTTCTTCTCCTTGCGAAGGAAAATCGCGACGGACGCAAAGGCGAGACCGCTGCCGAGCGCCACGATGTTTCCCCAAAATCCAGCAACGGTCAGCCGGTCCATAAAGAAGAGAGCGATCCCGCCCAGTGCCAAAGCGATGACCAGCCAGTCGATTTTCAAGGCGCGTTCGTTCAGATACCAGCGACCGATGAGCGCGACGTAGATCGGCGCGGTGTATTGCAGAAAAATCGCGTTCGCCGCCGTCGTCATCCGCGTGGCAAAAACAAAGAGGACGACCGTGAGCGCGTAACCGATCGCGCCCCCGATCTGCGCGACTGAGAAAGTAAACTTGGGCCGCCCGGCAAACGCGAGCAGGAGTGGAATCGCGATCGCACTCCGCGCTCCGGCGACCGCCATCGGAGGCCAGTCGATCGACTTGATCAACACTCCGCCGAGGCTCCAGCACAGGGCCGCCACCAACAGCATGAGTAGAGGCAAAAAACGCGCCGGCATAAGCGTCACGCTTCTACGAAGCCCGCTCAGCGGCGCAAGCTGTCCGTTCGGAAAAATTCGTTGAGCACCGTGTGAGGAGTCGCCTCGACGAAACCCTCGAAGTTGCCACGCTCCGCCAACGCCCTCGCGGCCCTGAGAAATCCACCCCATCCCGCGCGGGCCAGCGCCCCGCCTACGCTCACTCGCCGCACACCCAGCTCGGCCACCACCTCGATCGTTAGACCACCCGGCCCGCTGATCAACACATTCACCGGCTTTGGCGCGACCGCAGAGACAATTGCCGCCACCTGCTCGCGCGTTTCAATTCCCGGCGCGTAGAGACAATCCGCGCCTGCTTCCGCATAGGAAACCAACCGGCGGATGGTCTCGTCGAGGTCTGGCCGTCCCACTAAAAAACATTCCGCGCGCCCGATCAGCAGGACGCCGCTGCCGTCGAGCGCCGCGCGCGCCGCCTGCATCCGCGCGACCGCATGTTCGTGACAGTAAAGTGGGCCGTCTTTGCGGCCGGTGGAATCTTCAATCGACAGTCCTGCCACGCCGGTCGTGGCGCAGCGGCGCACGTTTTCCGCGACCTCTGCCGGATCATCCGCGAAGCCATTCTCGAAGTCGGCGTTGATCGGCAGATCGCAGGCCTCCACGATCTCTCGAATGTGCGCGAGCGTAACGTCGAGCGGGACCGCGTTATCCGGCAGGCCGCGAGTGAAAGCGAATCCCGCGGAACTGGTCGCGAGCGCTTTGAAACCGAGATGCTGCAAGTAACGCGCGCTTCCGACATCCCACGGATTCGGCAGGACGAAGCAACCGCTTTGATGCAACCCGCGAAAAGTGTTCCGCCGTTCAGAAATGGTCGGCATGACGAGGATCGTAGAGTTTGATCGCGTGGCGGCCAAGCTGTTCCGCAAAGTTCGGCGCTGGACGTTCGGCGCATGCCGCGCCATAGCCTTGCGAGGGCGGGTTGGACGTTGAACGTTCCCCTCTTCTCCACGAAATGAAGCTCCTTCTCACCAACGACGACGGCATCGAAGCCGACGGTCTAGCCGCCCTAACGAACGCCGCCCGCACGATCGGCGATCCCATCATCGTCGCGCCCGCCGGCCCGCAATCCGGCGTGAGCCACGCGGTCACCTGGCATGATGGCGTGCGGATCGAACCGCGTGGTGAAGATAGTTTCGCGATTCACGGCACGCCGGCCGATTGCGTCCGCCTCGGCCTGCTCCACCTCGTGCCCGACGCGAAATGGATCCTGAGCGGCATCAATCACGGCGCGAATCTCGGCGCTGATGTTTACTACTCCGGCACCGTCGCGGCCGTGCGCGAAGCCGTCCTGCACGGCTGGCCGGGCATCGCAGTTTCTCATTACCGGAAGTCCGGCCTGGCGTTCGACTGGGCGCGCGCCACGCGTTGGATCATTCCCATCCTGACCGAAATCCTGGCGAAGCCGATCGAGCCCGGCCTTTTTTACAACATCAATCTGCCAAATCTCCCGCACGAAATAGCCGACCGCCCGGAAGTGGTCTGGTGTCCGCTCGATCCCAGTGCGCTGCCGCTCAACTACCGACACGAAGAAGAGAGCGGCCTCTACTACGCGGGCGACTACCATCTTCGCACACGCACCCCAGACGCCGACGTCGATGTCTGTTTCGGCGGTCGCATCGCCGTGACTCCCGTCCGCTTGCTCTGAGAAGCGGTGCGCCCGCCTGGCGAGGCCGATATTCCAAGGGCCACCGGTGTAAATCTTGCTGCCGTACAAAGCCGGAGGCGCGTTCTGATCGAAGTGATTTACCAAGCACAGCGGGACGCGACCCGGCAGGTCATCGTTATGGAGAGCAACATCAACTAGGGAGATGAATTATGAAACTGACAGGAGCACAAAAATTAGCAGTCGTCACAGCTTGCTGCGTAGGATTCGGAACAACGCCGCTCGCGCTAGCCAAGGGAGGGTCCAGCAGTCGTGGCGGGGGGCGTTCGAGTAGTTCGTTCGGCTCGCATGGCTTCGGCTCAGGGAACTCGGCCTTTGGCCGAGCCCAAGCGCGCAAGCCGCGAACCGATTCCGGGAACTCGTTCTTCGGTCGCAGTCGGGCGGAAGAAGCACGCGCGCGCTACGCGGGAAGAGCATCACTCAAGGCCAAGCGCAAAGCGTCGAAAAATGAGAAAACCAAACTGGCGCGCGGCAATTCTGAATTCGGTCACCGCCAAGGCGATCCCGCGACTCGGACGAGAGGTTCGCAGAATTCCGCCTTCGGCAAATCGCGTTCCGCCGCGGCCAAAGGTCATTTCTCCGCGAAGATCAATTCCGATGCGCTGACCGCCACCCAAACCGGCCGGGGCAACTCGGACTTCGGCCATCGCCAGGGCGACGTCGAAACGCGCACCACAGGTTCGCAGAACTCAGAATTCGGCCAGAACAGGGCGGCCAGTGTGAAGGCTGAAAACAGCGCTTCGGTGAAAACCGGTGCGATCGATGGCGAAGTGACCGCGCAGGGCAACTCGGAGTTTGGTCATCGGCAAGGCGATGCGGCAACACGCACCACGGGCTCGCAGAATTCTCAGTTCAGCCGGCACCGCGGCGAAGAGGCGAAAGTCTCCCCAACCCCGACGCCGTAACCACAGGCAAAAGCGACCCTCTCCGGACGTCTATTGCGGCAACGGCGGAGGCTGATAGCGACTCTCAATCGACACCGGCTAACCCCCATTTCGTCAACATAATAGGCTGAAAACTGTCGCCATAGATCCCAAGAAACCTGCACCCTTCGAAAATCGAGACCGACCCGGGTGTCTTCATCATCGCGGTGGCCACAAATTTCGTCTCTGGAACCCGGCGCTTCGTCGGGGTCGCGGGCGGTTTTCCGGAGAGGGAAATCTGAACTCCACGCCGAACTTCGTTGGCTCGACCTTCGCTGGAAGAGACGGGGGAATTTACCAGTCCGGGAATGCCGTAGGAAAGCATTGTTTTGTCTACCGCATCGCCTGCCAGGCGTCCCCGCGGCGCGTGCCTCCATCATGATGGGGGGCACGGCCGGGCAGCGGTTGGTCTGAACCTAAAAGGCGTGGATCCCCGTCCGCCCGAATTAACGCCCACCGATCGCATTGATTTGTGCACCGGCTTTGATGGCTCGCAAATTTTAAGAAAGTTTCACATTTTGCGTTGACGAGTTGAGACGACCCACTATCTTGCACGTCCCGCACCCCTGCGGCACCGGAGCTTCCGGTGTGTTCTTCCTCTCTGGCTCAACGCCGAGCCGACTTCGTTCGAAGCAAAATTTCGACGGTCGGTTTGTACGCGAACTGAGAAGCGAATGAACGGTTGATCTTTGACAGTTTGATTCTGAATTTCGTCGTGACGAAACAAGGGAGATCGGCCGGAACCACGAGGTTGCGGAACGACGACCGAGTAAGCGAAATCAGAACGGAAATAAGTCAGCGAAAATTGAATTGTGCGTTATACGTCGAGTTTCTTTGATTAAAAATTTTCCCGAACCGGTTCTTCGGAATCGCGAGGGAATCTTATTTTGAGATTAAGATCGGACGAACACCGCGAAGCGAACATGGGACCACGGCAATAGCCGAGGCGACAGTAGCTAAGCGGTTTAGAATGGTCAGATTTCAGCTCCCTCTTCGTTAGCGAAGAGGGGCGCAAACTTTGTCCGGACCGTCAGCAATGACACCGGCTCCAAATTTTTACGGAGAGTTTGATTCTGGCTCAGAACGAACGCTGGCGGCGTGGATAAGACATGCAAGTCGAACGGGACTAAATCTGTAGCAATACAGGTTTAGTTTAGTGGCGAACGGGTGCGTAACACGTGGGGAATCTGCCGAGAAGTGGGGGATAGCTCGCCGAAAGGCGAATTAATACCGCATATGATCAGCTCAGACATCTGAGCGACATCAAAGCCGGGGTAACCTGGCGCTACTTGATGAGCCCGCGGCCTATCAGCTAGTTGGTGAGGTAATGGCTCACCAAGGCATTGACGGGTAGCTGGTCTGAGAGGACGACCAGCCACACTGGAACTGAGACACGGTCCAGACACCTACGGGTGGCAGCAGTCGAGAATTTTTCACAATGGGGGCAACCCTGATGGAGCGACGCCGCGTGGAGGATGAAGGCTTTCGGGTTGTAAACTCCTG
>JBDSNB010000239.1:0-12476 GCA_039915555.1 Chthoniobacterales bacterium
AGTTCGCGACCCGATCCGAGGCGAATTCTTCTCCACCGAGGCAATCAAGAATCCCGCCGATGAAGTGGTGCGCGAAGCCGTGCAGAGTTCCATGGATGCAGCTCTCCGCGATAGCGCGGCCAGCCGAAGAAAAGGCTGCGCGCTCTCTTTTTCCTCGCGACCGGAAAGCACGCGCTGCCAGCAAAGGAGACGGCAACCTGGTTCAATGATGCGCGGGAACATTCCACGCACCGGGCAATCCCTTGGGCCAACACGAGTAAGACGAGCGCCGCAGAAATCAATCGGTGCGCGACCGTAAACCGCGCGAACCCAAAAAATTCAATGTCGCCGACCGGGCAGGCTGGAAAGTACCTTCGGGATCGCTAGCGTACGCGACGCTTGCAAAGCTAAACCTTCTTGATGCCCGCACATCTACACGAACTGAATCAAGCGCCGCCGCGCCGGACTTCAACCTTCGACGGCGAACTGCTCGAGATCTCAATGGGCCCGCAGCATCCCTCCACCCACGGTGTTTTCCGCATGAACGTCGCCCTCGACGGCGAAATCGTGCGCAAGCTCAAGCCGGTCTTTGGTTACCTCCATCGCAACCACGAGAAGATCGGCGAGAACGCGAGCTACCTAGGCTCTATGCCTTACACCGATCGTCTCGATTACTTTTGCTCGATGACGAACAACTGGGCCTACGCGCTCAGTGTCGAAAAACTGGGCGGGATCGACGTCCCGGAGCGCGCCGAATATTTGCGCGTCATCCTGGCCGAGCTGACCCGGCTGGTGAATCACACTTCATTGTTAGGCTTTCTCCTCAGCGACATGGGCGCGTGGGGCACGCCGCTCATGTATGCCTTTCGCGAACGCGAGCGCGTGCTCGATCTTTTCGAGTCGCTCTCCGGCTCGCGCATGATGTGTGACTACATGCGCTTCGGCGGCTGCCGCTGCGATTTGCCGCCAGGCTGGATGGAACAAGCACGCAAAATCGTCGACGGCTTCCCGCGTTTCCTCGACGAATTCGAAAAACTGATCACGGGGAATGAGATCCTCCTCGCCCGCACCTACGACGTCGGCAAAGTTTCCGCCGAGCTCGCGATCAACGCCGGCATCACCGGCCCAGGTCTGCGCGCTTCCGGCGTGAACTACGACATCCGCAAAGTGGACGGCTACGGGATCTATTCGCGTTTCAAATTCCGGATCCCGTTAGGCGACCACGGAGATTGCTACGATCGCCTCATGATGCGCGTGCTCGAGCTGCGCGAGACGCTCGGAATTTTGCAGCAGGCGATGGACGAATTGCCGGAAGGCCCGATTATGAATCCGAAGGTGAAGATCCGCGCCTTCAAGCCGCCGGTCGGCGAAGCCTACGGCCGGATCGAGGCTCCCAAAGGCGAGCTCGGTTTCTACCTGATCAGCGACGGCAGCGGCAACCCGTATCGTTACCGCGTCCGCCCGCCCAGCCTGATCAACCTAACGATCCTCGAAGACATGTGCCTCGGCCATACCGTCGCAGATGTGATGGTCATCCTCGGAAGCATCGACATCGTGATGGGCGAAGTGGATCGATGATCGCGTCGCAAGACCGGACCGCCGGAATGAGTTCCAGCGTTCCTTTGAGGGATGTCGGTTGCGATTTACCGAGGAGGAACCGAACAGCCCAGCACTGCAGTGCTGCTATGCTCAATCGTCCCGATGGGATTTTTAACCACTATCGGGGAAATCCCTTGCTTTGAGCGAGTGCTCTAGCAGGATCATCTCTTGAGAACGTGCCGGAATGATTCGTAAAACTGCGTGACTGCCTTGGCTGATATCGCCGCGCTCATTCGCGCCAAAAAATCGGAATTGCTCACCCAATGGCGGCATGACATCCGCCTCTTGCCGGGCGCGGAGCACCTCGATTTGCCGACGCTCAACGATCACATCCCGACCTTTATCGACGAGCTGATCGACGCCCTGGAAGCGGGGGACGACGAGGGGGCCGCCGAAGCGCACGCCGGGGGCAGCCCTTCGGCACATGGGTTGCAGCGTCTCGCTGACGGCTTCGACATCGCAGAAGTGGTCGCGGAATACAACATTCTGCGCGATGCCCTCCAGGATCTGGTGGAACTTCACGGGCTGATTTTGCAAGGCCGCGCCGCCCGCATCCTCAATCGCGTGCTCGACGAGGCCATCGGCCTGGCCGTAAAAACCTACGCCGCGCAGAAAGCGGTCGAGCTGCAACAACGCCGCGAGGAACATCTGGCCTTCGTTGTGCACGATCTGCGCACGCCGCTCTCCGCCATGTCGGTCGCCGTCCAGGTTCTGACCGAGAGCCTCCCCGAGTCCGCCACTTCTAATGACGCGGCCGTCATGGTGAGGACGCTCCACCGAAACCTCGGGCGCCTCGACGCGCTCGTCACCAAAGTGATGCTCGAGCAGGTCAATCTCGTTTCCTCGGCCGGGCGCAAATTGGAGTTGCGCGAAGTCGACCTCTGGCCGCTCGTGCAAAATCTTCTGCACGATCTGCGCCCTTTGAGCGAGGCCAGTCAGACCCGCGTCCTCAATCTGGTCCCGAAAGATTTCACCGTGCAGGCGGACGCCGCCCTCCTCACCCAGGTCTTTCAAAATCTTGTCTCCAACGCCCTGCGCTACGCGCCCCACGGCGAAGTGCTCCTCAGCGCCCGGGTCGCGCAGGGCCGGGTGGAGTGTTCGGTGGAAGATGATGGCGAAGGCATTCCGCCCGAACGCCTCGAGCGAGTTTTTGATAAACTGGAAACCGATCCGGAACCGGAGAAAAGCGGCACCGGCCTCGGCTTGGCGATCGTGAAGCAAACCGTGGAAGCCCACGGCGGCGAAGTCACGGTCGAGAGCCGGCCGGACCACGGCACCATCTTCCGCTTCACCCTGCCGCTCCGGGCGGGAGCCGAGGCGGGGAATTCATGAGCGACGGAACACTCGACGTCACGGCCTAACCGCCTCACCATTTAACCATGATCGACTCGGGCATACTCAAGGGCATGGCGGTGACGAGGCGAAACTTCCTCGGCAGTTATTTCGAGAACGATCGCCATGGATAAACTCCGTAGTTTCTTCCGACGATGTGGCCTCGGTGTCTGACACGCTTTCGTCGCTGTTGGTTGCCCCTCGGTTGTCTCCGGCTCTGCCGATCACGCCGCGAGTTCTGCTTGCTCCATTGGTCTTAGTCTTGCCGCTGCTGAGCTTGGCTTTTTCCTGATCAGCGACGGCACGGGAAATCCTATCGCTATCGCGTGCGTCCGCCGAGCCTGATCAATCTGACGATTCTGGAAGACATGTGCCTCGGCCATACCGTCGCAGATGTCATGGTCATCCTCGGCAGCATCGACATCGTGATGGGCGAAGTGGATCGTTAGACTTGCGGTGCAGCATCATCCACGTTCGACAGATCTTCTCTCTGCCCCTGCTTGAGCCAGGCAAGGGCTTCGTCCCGCTGCGCGCGCGGGAAGAAACGGACGCCACACGGGTAGAGAGAAAGGGCGACCGCCATCATCTGATCGACCCAACTCTGGTCGGCCACGATCGCCGCGCGTTCCACTCTGCTCATTTCGGGTAGGAGACCTTGCAGTCCCTCGCGGAACGCGCCGGGATCAACCACGGCGCTCGGATGGATAACTTTCAAGACGCGGACGCGGCCGTATTCCCGAACGATTTGCTCAAACTGGGCAACCGCGCGCGCGTAGTCATCCGCCGCCACCTGACCGGCAATGGAGAACTCGACAATGGTGGTCTGCGGGAGTCGATGAACGGTAAGCATCGCGATTGGCGGGTGGAGCCTTACCTTCGTTCGAAGCCACTCTTCTTCAACTCCGGGCGTTGACCCTCACGCTGCCGCAGCCGGACCGCACTGCGGCGCCGCTGGGAAGCACAGCATTCATCTCCAACGTCCCCGTCACGTCGGCGCCACTCGCCACTTCGTAAGGCTCCGCGACATCGCTGCCTCCGAGGACGGTCACAACCGATGCGTACTGGCGTTTCCACCTCGCGACGGGTGCGCTCTTGCTGCTGGCGCGTACGGCCACGCGTTGGAGATCACTTCGAGAGGTCTCTGTCGTGCCGATGAAGGGGACGACATGCTCCAGCGCCTGATTTCCTTCTGCGCGGCGGAACTGAGGGCGGATCAATAGGAGCACGGGCGTGATGCCAATCCTGAAGAAGGCGTTTGAGAAAGAAGAGAAAACGTCTTCGCAGTGTCGGAGCGCGCTGGCGATTCGCGCCTGATTGGACGCTCTTGTTAGGCGCGCCGCGCACCCGGATCGAATTCGAGTGAACGAGAGCTTCGCCGCCTTCGCCGGCGCCGATCTGAAAGGCGGCAATTTCCGCGTCGCGGAAAGTCAACAATCAGGACGTCGGCTACCGGGAGATCCGCTTCGGAGCCGGCGCGCGTTACCAGGTCAACCAGACCCTTCGCCCTCGAAGCCGAAGCCGGCTGGATGGTCGACCGCCGTTTCGAATTCGACGATCAGGATCTGACGTTGAAAAGCGATGGCGCTCTATTTGTAAAAGGCGGATTCGTCGGAAAATTCTGAACCAGGCGGGCGTTCCCGACACTTAGGATGGGCGCGAGGAATTTTCTCGACTAGGCTGGTCGATCATGTCGATGCAACTGACCAGGACGGCATTCGGGATGTGGGGTGGCGGACGCTTCATGCACTTCGGCGAGGCGATCGAGGACGAGCGCTTTCTCGCGCTCATCCGGCTGGCGTACGAACGCGGTCTTCGCACTTTTCTGACGGCGGATGTGTATGGCGCGGGCGAAGCAGACACTCTGCTCGGGCGCGCGCTCGAAGGAATGCCGCGCGACAGCTATTGCCTGGTCGGCGCGGTCGGGCATGATTTTTACAAGGGCCAACGGGAAGGCTCGAAAGGCTTTCCACGCTTCACGAACGAGCAGCTGCGGAAGCCGAGCGAGTTCGCCAGTTACCTGCGCGAGGCGACGGAAAAATCGCTCGCGCGCTGCCGAACCGACCGCTTCGATCTGCTCCTGCTACATAATCCCGACGAAGCTGGCTTCACCACTGATGCGGTCTGGAACGGGATGGCGAAACTGAAGGACGCCGGCCTAACGAGTCGGCTCGGGATTGCGCCCGGACCCGCCAACGGCTTTACCCTCGACCTCATTCTCTGCCTCGAGCGCTTCCAGGGTTTGCTCGATTGGGCGATGATTATCTTGAACCCGCTCGAGCCGTGGCCGGGCCGTCTCGCGCTGCCGGCCGCGGAGAAAACGGGCACGAAAATTTTGACCCGCGTGGTCGATTACGGCGGTCTCTTTCACGATGACGTGAAGCCTGGTCATGAGTTTACCGGACGCGATCATCGCACTTTCCGTCCCGCTGGCTGGGTGGAAGCGGGCGCGGCGAAGATGGATCAAATGCGCGCGATCGCAGAAGCGCATGGGCTCACCATGTTGCAGCTGGCCTGCGTCTGGAATCTTCAACACGCGCCGATTGAATGCGTGGTGCCGACGTTAATCCAGGAAGCGGGCGCCAAGGCGAAAACGATCGAAGCGAAAGTGGAAGAGCTGGCCGCGTTACCGGACGTGGCGCTCACGCCGGAAGAGTTCGCGCACCTCGCCGAGATCGGCGACAACGCGAACTGCATGACCCTAAAAGGTGGCAATCCCGAGCACACGGGCGATCCCGCGCCCGACCGCTGGCCGCTGAACGCCGAGTTGGAAGCCGTCGGCGCGCGCTGGAAAATCGATCCGGCGCGCGATCTGACGAACGCCATGGCGTCGGCGGAAACCGCGACATAGCCAACGCGTCGTCCTCACCGTCACGCCAGAAGCGCGGATGTAGGACGAGCGGCCACGCTAGATTTCGCCCAGGTGGCGGCGCAGGACTTCGGCCAATTCCTGCGGCCGCAAGAGCGTGATCGTGTTGCCTTTTACCCGCACAAGTTGCTGGTCGCGGAACTTCGCGAGAGTGCGGGAGAGGGTCTCACTCGTCGCCCCCAATTCCGCGGCCAGGACGCGTTTTGTCCGGTCGAGCGCGATGCCGAATGGTTCGTTAGGCAAAGGACGCGGGCAGCGGCGCAGAAGCCAGTTGGCCAGCCGCGTTTCCATGTCCTTCAAGGTGAGATCGTCGAGCAACCCAACCAGCACGCGCAGATGCTGGCTCATCGAGCCGAGCATCCGCAAGGCGAGTTCGGGCCGGCCGCGGAGGAGTTCGATGAAATCGGTTTTCGGGATCAGCAGGACGGTTGAGTCCTCGGTCGCACGTCCATCCGCGGGATAGCCGTCTTCAGTCGCGAGGGCGGCTTCGGCGAAAGACTCCACCGGACGAAAAACATGGATGACCTGCTCCTTCCCGGTTGCGTTGACGCGATGCACGTTAATCGCGCCCCTTTGCACGATGTAGAAACCTTCCGAGCGGCCGCCTTCGCGGAAAAGGTATTCGCCTTTCGCGAGATGTTTCGGAATCGTGAAAGCGGCGATGGCCGCGGTATCGGCGGGCGGCAGACCGACGAACAATTGACAACTACGCAGCGTATTCTCGGTCATCGCCTGTTTAAACTGACCGCGATCAAGCGTCATCCGAGGACGTTAACCAAGGCCGAGTCGCAGGAGCGACAAAAATGCTCCGGGCGTTCTTATTCTTCCTCGCGTAGGAAGAGTTTCGGCCCGAGTGACCAGGTCCAGAGGCCGGCGGCGATCAACCAAACTAGGGCCGCATAGACAAGATGGCGGTTGCGTCCGGCGAGGAAGATCTCCGCGCTGCCCCGCGTCAGCATGGCGAGGACGAGCAAGCCGAGTGCGCCGACGAGAAAGGGCAGCCGCCGTTGAAAGAGATCGGCGTGTCCGCTATGCCCGAGAACGACGCGGGTGCTCACGGTGAAGAGAATAACGCTGAACCCGCCGATGAAGACGACGTGCAGATTGGCCAGGCGATAGCCCGGAAAAATGGCGGCCAGAAAAAACCCCGCGACCAGGAGAAGCGCGCCGAGCTGAAAACAACGGGCGAGGAAGGGCCGTTCGGTCGCGCGATCGAGTAAACGCCCCTGCGCGAGAAAATACCACAGGCTCGTTAGACCGCGGAGGAGTGCTGCGCTTCGCGTCCAACCGCCGGCTTCCAGCGGGAACGAACTCGAAAACACCAGCCCGCAGAGCCCGCCGAGAGCGGCGCCAATTTGCAGGTCGGCCGGTTCCGGAGTTCCCCCGCTCCCGAGAAGCTTGGGAAAGAAAAAAGCGCCGACCCCGAGGATGGGCAGGGCGATAAATCCTTCGTTGAGCATGAGCGTCCCGGTCTGATGCCAAAACCGGCTGCTCGATGAAAAGAGAATCAGGAGAAGGCCGCCGATCGCGTTTGCGAATCCGAAGATGACGAGGACAAAACTGGGCGGCGGCAGGTCGGTGCGCGCGCCCGCCCGCCGGAGAAGCGTGGCGAGAAAGAAAAGGAGCAGTGCGAGAAAAAAGACATCGCCGCCGAACGAGCGCTGCGCCAAATGAAGCGCGGCGCTCGATATTTGCAGGAACAGAAGCCCGCCGCCTTCCCAAGTGTGCAATGGTTCCGCATCGAGCAACCGCGGTCCGGCCGTGCCGAGAAATCCGATCACGAACGAGCCCATCATCCCTTCGATCATCAGCCTCATGTGCGGTGTCGCCGGATAAAACTCGATCACCCGCCAGACAAAAAGCGGCCAGAGCGAAACCCCGATGCCGCCAAGGAGAAGACCGAGCGGGAAGAAGAGACGAAACGGCTCCGCGAAACAAAGAGCGGGAGATCTTTTCAGCGTGGCCACGAAGCGGAAGAGTCTCGGCTAAGTTTCCCGCCAGAAATGCACTACCCAACCGCCGCCGCCCACTTGCCGTTCGACCCGGGATTGGAAGCCTTCGCTCGCCAGCTTTTCGATCAAAGGCGAAGGCAGAAAGGGCGAGATCACGGAAAGCCCTTCGTTAGGCCGGAGGAGATCGATTCGTTTTCTTATCTCCGGGAAGGGCTCGCGGCCGGCGGTGAGCAAGCGACGCACGTCGAGCTTTTTGAATTCGATCGCCATGGCGCTTAGTCCTCCCATTGCCGCAAACGCCGCGCCGTATTCCAGAGGAGCAGCGAAATCCACGCTGGCGCGAGCAGCCCAAACCAGAGCCCCGCGTGGTCGATCCACCAGGCGGCGAGGGCGGTTTTGCCGGCCAGTTCGGCTGGGATTTGTTCCATCGAAAAGAGCGCGTGGACGCGGAAGGCGTCGAGCGGGTTCAGCATCAGAAGCGCGAGCCAGCCGTCGGGGAATTCCTGCAGCGTCGACCAGCGCGCGCCGAACAGCGCGATGAGGTCAAACCCGACGAGGAGGAAGAGCCAGACTGTTACGGCGAGGATCAGCCCCTGGATTCGTTCCCGGGCGAAATAGCCCGCAGCGAGGCCGACGCTGGCAAAGAAGGCCGCCAGCTCGAAGGTGTGGAAATAGAGCGAGAGGAGCGGCGCGGTTGCCGGCGAAGCGACGAACGCTGGGAGGAAAAGAAGCAGTAAAGCGGAGGCGAAAATCAGAGAGAGCGCGAGAAATTTCCCGAGGAGATACGCGCTGCGCGGCACGGGTTGAGCGAAGAGAAGCGGCCATTCCTCGCTCTCGGCGCGCGCGCTGTTGACGCCGAGGAGAAGCGCAAAGAGGGAGACGAAGTAGAGCGCCAGTTGCAGGATGAACAGACCGGAGTCGCCCGCGAACGCGACAGACGCGACGCCGCCGATGACGGAAATCGCGCAGAAGACCTGGAAGTAACGACTTGAGACGGCTCCGCGTATTTCGCGCAGGAGGACGGCGCGCAGCGGAGCGAGTGTCGATGGAACGGCGAGCGTCGTCATCGCTGGGGAGCGCACGCGACTCGCGTGCTGGTTGCGGCGACCCGCCGCAACGGGCTTTTGTCCTTTGCTGCACGGTTCGTGGGAAAGTTCGCGATGGCAAGGTCGCCATCGCCAGGTCCGCCGCGGCGACCGCTCCCTGGCGCAGAATCTTCGCTCGCGTCGAAATCGTGCGGGAGATCGGTGGGATCTAGCTCCCGTTCGATCCGGCCTTCGCGGCAGAGCAGGCAACGATCGGCGACGCCGTTCCACTCCGCGATCAAGTGCGTCGTGATGAGCACGGTGCGGCCGCGATCGCCCTCGGCACGCAGGATCTTCTGGAGCCGCGCGCGCCAGCCGGGATCCAGACTCAAGCCCGGTTCGTCGAGGAGAAGAACGGGCGCGTCTGCGAGTAAGAGCAAGGCCAGACCGAGCCGCTGACGCATCCCGCCGGAAAGCTGGCCGGCACGGACGCGTGCAAATTCACGCAGCTCGGTGAGATCGAGCATCTCTTCGACACGGGAGCGAGCCAGACCACGGAGTTGCGCGTAAAAACGGAGAATCTCGAGGCAGGTCAGACGCGGATGAAAGCTCGGACTTTGCGGCAAATAGGCGAGCGATCGTTGCGCAGGAATTTTTTGTGCAACGATGTCCAATCCATTGATCTGCGCCGTGCCGTTCTGCGGTCGAATCAGCCCCGCCAGCACTTTGATCGTGGTGCTTTTACCCGCGCCGTTCGGCCCAACCAGCAGGGTGATTTCGCCCGCCACAGCGGTGAAGGAAAGGCCACGCAAGACCTCTTTGCGGCCGTAGGCTTTGAACAGGTCGGTGGCGGCTATCATTTGGAAGCGGCTTGCCGCACGGCGCGTTGCGCGCGGATGGTCCAGTAGTTCGGGGTCAACGGCGCCGGATCGTCGATTGAGTGGATTCCGGGCAGCGCGGCGCGTTCGCTGGCGAAGCGCAGAAGTCTCACCGCCGGGCTTCCGGAAAGAAACGCAACCGTGGGAAAATCGCGACGCAGTGGTCCGATCAAGTCGAGTTCGCGATGCGGCAGGTCGTTAATCCCGTCGCCATTCAAGTCGAATGTTTCCGAGCCGCTCCACAGATTTCCCACTCCGTTCACGGCCCAGCGGTTGTCGGTCCCGGCGCCGTTGGTATCGACGGGGTGAAGGTTTTGCGTGAAGCGATTTTCGGTAAAGGAATTGCCGTCCGAGTTTCCGTAGAAACGCACGCCGATGTAGTTGCCGCTGACGTCATTCGCACGCACGACGAAATCAATCGCCTGCTGAAAAGAAAGCCCGACAGCGTTGCCGCGAATGATGTTGCCCTCAAGGCGGACGCGTTCGTCGGATTGGAAGAGGATGCCGTAGGCGCGCGCGCCGCGGTTATCGAGGAAGTGATTGCCACGGATGACGATCTCCTTCGAGAACATGACCGCGGCCCCGGCGGCGTTTTGCGTAAAGGTGTTGCGCTCGAAAACGTTGTTGTCGGAATACATGTAGTGCAGGCCGTAACGGGTGTGGTGGACGTGGTTATCCTCGACCCGGGAACGATGGGTGAAGGAAAAATAAATGCCGTCGCGCGTGTCGCTGATTTCGTTGCCAGAGACGAGGATGCGTTCGCAACTCCATTGGTGAATGCCATTCCCGCGCCGATTTTCGTCGATCGCCACTTCGCAGAGTTCGCCGAGACCGGTGGTGAGAGTTTGCTCGATCGATTTAGTCGAGGTCTGGAGCGTGGTTTTGCCGCGGATGCGATTTCCGAGCACGCGGCAATCACGCACTTTTTTCAGGTAAACGCCGTGGAGCGAATCTTCGATGACGTTCTTCTCGATCGTGGCGCGATTGCCGGTGACGAAGACGGCGGCGTTATCGTCGGAGAGGCGCAAACCCGAGCCGGTGATCTTCAGTCCGCGCAGGGTAACGTTATCGGTAGCGATGGTGACAACGTTCCCGCTACCGTTCCCGCGAATTTCGCTCCCGGGCTGACCGATCAACTGAAGCGGTTTATTAATCGTGACGGGACCATCATGAATGCCAGCTTCGACCAGAATGGTTTCGTTAGGCGCGGCGGCGATGATCCGTTCCTGCAACGTCGCGCCCGACAAACTGCCCAAGAGAACGATGGGCAGAAATGCAATGACAGCCTGTGCCTTCACGCCGGCACCTTCTCATTGCGGGAAAACCAGATCGCCAAGACGAGCAATAGCATGAAGAGCCAGAGCAGATAAGTGCCCATTTCCGGATAGCTCGATTGGGTAAAGTTCGCGATCTTCTGCGTGCCGAAGACGAGCGGTGTGAATGGCTGGACGTTCATCGGCGCCGCCGGGTCGAGGTTGTGCCCGTACCAATAGAGCCGATAGAAAAACGCGCCGATGGAAAAGGTGCCGAAGTAGGCGGCGATCATAAAGAGATCGATCACGCCTTTCATCTCGCCGAAGACAACGGCGCGGAGCGCGAGGAGCAGGAAAACGCCGAACATGAACGGCATGATTTGCATCTCGGTGAAGTCGGCCTGCTCGATCTGCTTCATCCCGATGTAGTGATTGAGATTGTTGATCTCCTTGAGGTCGTTCCCGTTCAGACCGCCGCCTTCGATCTTGTAGGCGTAGATCTGCATCGTGAGGCCGTCGGCATATTGCGGGGCTACCAGGCGCAGCTTCCAGAGAGGGAAGAAAACGGAGGCGGCCACGGCGATCGCCGCCGACAGCAACAAGAGGCGCGACCAAATGTTGAGCGACTTGCGCAGGAACCGGAGTTCCCAGTTGAGGAAAGACTTCATGTTTTCGAAGCGAAGACCCGCCCGGAACGTGACCCCGCGGCCGCGTCCGGGCGCATCTGCATCCTAATTGTTGCCGCCAGTCGTGGTCGCGGGCGCGGCGGGAGGAGGCGCGGCGCCGGCTTCCTGCACCACGAGATAACCCTGCATCTCCTGGTGGAGGGCGGAGCAGAAGTTCGTGCAATAAAATGGGAAGACGCCAGGCTTGGTCAGCTTCACCTGGAAGGTGCGCGTCTCGCCCGGATCGATCGTGATATTGAGATTGTTCTCCACCAGGCCGAGGCCGTGAATCATGTCGGTTGATTGCTCGATATTGGTCACGTGCACGGTGAGCGTGTCGCCGACCTGGGCGTCGAGCCGGTCGGGGACAAAACGGCTGCGGATGGCGATCATCTTCGCGACCACTTCGGTCCCATTGCGCGTCTGGCCGGCCTGGCTCGCTTCCCAAATCGCGTTCGGATTCTTGTTTTCCTCTTTCGGATAAACTTCGATCGGCGTGATCTTGTCCGCCTTCAGGATTTGCGCGAAGTGCGGCTCCGGTTCGGCGAACGCCTCGGCGATCATTTTCATTTTCGCGCCGGCGATGTCGATGAGCTGGCTGTCCTCCGGTTGCGAAGGGCCAACGTTAAGGTGCCGGCCTTTCGAGAGCTTGTTCATCGCCACGAGCCATTTCCCGTAGGGCTTTTTCGTGTCGCTGCCGGCCACGACGAGGTGGCCGATGCTGTAGTGCACCGGGATTTTATCGAGCACGACTTTCGAGAGATCTTTGCGCTCGTCTTCGCTCCACGGTGGCATTTTCCACTTCGCCACCTGCGAATCGATAAAGAGCGAGGTGTAAGCGTTGCCGAGGCCGTCGTATTGCGTGTGCAAGGGCCCGAGACCGACCGGCACTTCGCCTTCCACCACGCTCTCGTGTTTTAGAATCGG
>JBDSNB010000232.1:0-4404 GCA_039915555.1 Chthoniobacterales bacterium
AAGCCGGCTTCGGCGTCGTTCCCATCGTGGACGAGAAACGGGAAGTTGCGGTAGTTCTCCGTCAGCGGCGCGCGTTCCTCCGGATATTGCACCGTCGTTAGCCGGTCCGCCTCGAAATAGCTGCCGATAAAGTTCCGCGCCGTAACGCCCATGCCTTTGAGAATGCCGGTGCCGATCATCGTTTCGTGTGTTGGATAACAGACGCGCCTCGACGCGCGCGAGTCAAAACTCGCCGTCGCTGTCCGACGCGCGGTGAAAAGGCGCCGCAGGGCACGCCCGTTCTCTGCTCCTGCGCTCGGCGGCGGATTGGGTTTCTCAGAAGAGCCGTCCGATCTCGATCGCACTGAGCGCGAGGAACAGGACCAGCACAATCACGAGAATGATGTTGGCGGCGGCTTTGTTTTTTGGAACCGGCGAGGCCCAACGCACGCGGTTGTTCAGGTGCAGGAGCGTCGCGGCGAGAAAGGGGATGAAAAAACTACCGATGATGGTGAAAGCGACGACGAGCAACAACGGCCGGCGCAGGAAAACCAACGGCGCCGCGACCGTGGCCATGAAAATCAGCGCCGTGGTGTAGTTACGCGATTTCGGGGCGGACCCCTCGTGGTCGGGTGTATGGGTCCGTTTTCTCAAGTGCGACCAGCAATCCGCGAAAATGTGCGGCACTGTTTGCCAGACGCCCATCAGGGATGCTGCCACTGCTGCCCAAAAGCCGAGCGAATAGACGTAGAAACCGACGGGCCCGACGATTTCTTCCAACTGCCCCGCCATGCGCGACACGGCGTCCTGATCGGTAATGACGATTCCAGTGGCGTGAAAAACGCGCGCGGCAATGAGCATGATCGAGAGCCCGAAGATCGCCGTGAACAGATACGCCATCGCCAGATCGAGCCGGACGCGGCCGAGGTTGGCGGGATGATCCTGCTTTTCGTCGCGCAGGAGGTAGCTGTAGCTCAGGATTGTGAGCGAGCCTCCGATGCCGCCGATGAGCGACAGCACATACGGACCGCCAGCACGCGGGAGCTGAGGGATGAAGAGCCCGCGCAGCACTTCCGCGGGTTCACGAAAAATCAGCGCCGCGCAAGAAACGACACTGATGAACATGATGGCGATGAGCGGCTTCATGATCGTCGCGAAGCGTTTCGTGTGGGCCGTATAGACGAAACCAAACACCACCACTCCGTGCGCGAGCGCGCCCCAGACGAATGGCACCCGGCCGCGCGTGATGTTTTCAATCGCCAATCCGCATCCGCTTAGGAGCGCGCCGCCCACCGCGATCGACCACACCACGACGTAGCCGAAGAAGAGCACCAGCACCCAGCGCGGCAAATGGCGCGCCCAGCCTTCCAAAATCGTCGTCCCGGTGGCGAGCTGCCAGCGGGCCAGGCCCTCGGTCAGGGTGAACTTGAAAAACACGCCGAGGACGAGCGCCCAGAGCAGCGTCGTCCCGTGCATCGCGCCGCCGACGGTAGCGGAGATGACATCGCTCGCGCCGATGCCGCTCACCGCCATGATTAACCCGGGACCGGCCCATTGAATTCGGAGCCGCTCGCCGCGCCCGGGGGATTCCCCTTCGCTCATCCCGCGCGCGCCGCGCCGCTCGGTGATGCAACGTTCATTTCGCGTGTCGGGACGACGAGCACCGGACGATGCGCACGCCGCACGAGATGGAATCCACGTCGTGCGCGGGCCGTCGCTCTCACCGGGAGGGAGCCGCATCCGCGGTGGAAGAGGCGTTCCGGAACCGCGCTCGGGCCGATTGCAGGCGACGAATCATGACCGCGCTCATGCGTTTAAACAGTTCGAAACCGAGGCTGTGATCCTTTTCGCAATGTTCCCGCAGGACGGTGGCGTAGAAAAAGATCGCGCTCGTCGGCTGGGTGGCGCGAGCGGTGAAGTGCCACACGTAGGGAGGAAAAATCCACGACCAACCGAGCAGGTCTCCGCTGCCGAGGATTTCGATCACCGCAGCCTGGTCGCCGCTGCCGGCGGCTTCCAGGACGATCTCGCCTTGCTCGATCAAATAGAAGCGGTTGGCCGTTTCGCCCTCGCGGAAAATAGTCTGCCCGGCGTCAAACTGCGTGCGGATCGCGCAGTCGGCGAGCAACTGCAGATGATGTTCGCTCATGCCGAGGAGGAATGGATGCGCGGCTATTTCTTCCACCAAATCGTGTCGGTTCATATCTTGGGCTCGGCTTGGCGTTGATTCATTCTTTTGGCAGCAACTGCCCAACGATCAGCGGTAGGTGGCGATGAAGCACGCGGTCACAATAACGACGAGGCAGTCCATAATGTCTTAAATTAGTTGGTGGCGAGGGCCGCGGCTCCGGAGGCCGTGCGAGTATGGCGACGGCAGCCGGGACAGGGCCTGGCGTGGTCCGGGCTCCACCACGCTTGCGATTCGCTGTGCGAAAATTGCGCACGGTTAGCGGCGCCGTCCCTCGTCGCCGCGAGACGGACTCAGCGCGTCTGCTCGATCTCGCTCAGCACTTCGGCGGGCTTCCAACCGTTGCCGCGCCAGATTTTCTTGATGCGTCCATCGGGGTCGATCAACGCCGTGGCGAGGCTGTGCGAGATGGTGCCGGCTTCCGGTTGCACGAGGACGGAGAAGCGGCGCGTGAGAGTCTCGATCTCACTTTTGTCGCCGGTGGCGAAGATCCAGATGGCGGGATCGGCTTGCTCATGTTCGGCGTAGGTCTTGAGGACTTGCGGCGTGTCGAACTCGGGATCGAAGGAAATGGAGAGTAGTTTGGTTTCACCGGCGGCTTCCTTGATCGCGCGTTGGAGTTTTTCGAAATTTTGCGACATCAGCGGACAGAAATTCGGGATTGGGCAGCGCGTAAAGATGAAGGTGAGGACAAAGGGGTGACCGCGAAATGTGAACAGCGAGATCGATTTTCCATCCTGATCGGTCAGCTGTAAATCTGGCATCGGGTCTCCCTCGCGCAGACGCGCGGAAGTTTCGACTTTCGGCGCTGGTTGCGATTTTGCCGGTAGCTTCACCTTCGCGGCATCGATTTTCGTGATCTGATCGATCCAAGCCTCCTTCTCCGTCACCGCGAGCCGGAAGGAAATCGCATCGCCGGGACGAAGCGCCGCGCTTTCCTCTGGGTTCTTTGGCGTAAATGGCATCGTCATCGAAGGCATAAAGCCAGGCACGTCTTCGTGTTCGATCTCGATCGTTTGGCGGCCGGGGGAGAAACCGCGGACGATTCCGCGCACTTCGTAATGTCGGGCGTCGGCTCCCGGTTTCTCATCTCGGCCGCAGCCAAAAGAAGCAAGCCCGAGGCAAAGAACAAAAGCGGCACGGCGGCCAGCGGCGTTTCTCATATTCTTACTGAAAGGGCTGCGCGGAAACGTTCCAGACAAATCGTCCACTGTTTGCTCCGAGCCTGACGCGAGGCTCGATCCTCATTCGTTGGACGCGCCTCAGGGCTATCGCCTGCCAGGCTTTAAAGTATTGCTAAAGATTTCGGTAGCACGAGGTTGGAGGTATCTTAAGGAGATGCTTCGCGAAGTCCGCGCAGCCTCACTTTCTCCCAAGAATTCTTTTTCGAGAAGCAAACAAACCTTGATGTGCATCAAGGCATTCAAACCCGGAGAACCGCACAATCAGTCATGAGAAAACGCAGCTTACTTCAATCACTTCCATTCTGGGCGCTCGGTTGTAGTGCGCTCCTTTTTTCCTTCAACAGTTGCTCGAAGGGCCCGGTGGCGCCCCCCAAGGAGATCACGATTAACGCCGACGACAAAATGAAATACGACCTCAACGCTTTCGAGGTCGCGCCGGGTCAGAAGGTGTCAGTCACGCTCAAGAACATCGGGACCTCCCCGAAGATCTCGATGGGTCACAACTTCATCGTCCTAAAGGTGAACGTAAATGGCCTCAAGTTTACCGAAGCCGGTTCCACGCACGCGAGCACGGACTACATCGATCCGGCGATGGAGAAGGACGTCATCGTCCACACCAAGCTCCTCGGGCCCGGCGAAAGCGACACCGTCACCTTCACCGCGCCCTATGTGAAGGGCGCCTACGAATACGTCTGCTCATTTCCCGGACACTACGGCGGCGGAATGAAAGGCGTCATGACGGTGCAGGCTCCAGCCGCCGAACCTCAGAAATAACATCCATGAAATCCATCTACCTCATCGCCGCAGCCAGCCTCGCCGTCGTCGCACTTGTCGGCTGCGACCAAAAAGCCAGCACCGCCAAAAACGAGCGTGCGCAAAACGCAGAAGCCTCCTACGTCGCGCCGGGCGAGAAGGATGAATATTACCTCTTCTATTCCGGCGGACATTCCGGACAGGTCTTCGTCGCCGGTATCCCGTCGATGCGGCACATCTCGACCATTCCCGTCTTCGCGCCCTACCCGGGCGCCGGCTACGGATTCGATGTCGAATCGA
>JBDSNB010000023.1:0-3669 GCA_039915555.1 Chthoniobacterales bacterium
ATCCGTTGATCCCATTCCGCGCCCAAGGATGACTGCCGACGGGCCGGCTGGTTCTGAGTATTGCCTGCGGTAAAATCTTCCACGCCCCATTGTCCACAGCAGAGCGCAGGCCGCACGAAAAAATGTGGCGCGCGCCGTGCGGGGTCGGCGACGCCGGTTACAGCGAAGCCAGGTCGCGCAAGATCTCCGGCATGTGCCGAATGGGCAGCGAATAGTGGCCCGCGTCCTCCACCAGCTTTAGCCGACAGTTCGGCAACCGACCGCTCCACTGTTCCGCAAGCCGCACCGCGAACGTCCGGTCCTTGATTCCGTGCCACATTCGCACCGGATGCGTGATCGCCTCCGGCTCGAAACCCCACGGCCGCGCATAAATTTCCGCGTCCGTAATCACCCCCTGCGCCGAGCCGCTCCACGCCTGCCGTGCGCTCTCGAAACACGCTTCAAACGCCGCGCGCTCGCGCAAGACCGCGGCATCGCACGGTTGCAGAAAACGCAAAAGCATCGGCCGCACCCGGAGCGGCGCGCGCAAACGCAGCACCGGCCGCGCGAGATGAAAGAGCGCGCGCAAAAACTTCGGCTGGCGCGCGTGCAGCGTGAGCAGCCGGCGATGAATCGGTAACAACCCGCTGTAATCGCCGATCTCCGCCAGAGGCGGCACGCCACTCACGATCGCCAATCCCGCCACTCGCTCCGGCAACGCGACCGCCGTCGCATAGGCATAAGGCGCACCGCCGGATACGGCCAGCAGATGGAAACGCTCGATCGACAAATGCGCCGCCAACGACCGCACCACCTCCGGCCAATCGCGCAAGACGCGTCCCGCCTGGAACGACGAACCGCGAATCCCCGGACGATCCGGCGAAATGATGCGCAACCCGCATTCCCAAGCCGCCGCATCGGTCAACCGCGCCATCGTCCGCGAGCTCGGCCAGCCATGACAAAAAATCACCGGCCGTCCGTGCGGGTCGCCATATTCGTCGAAAATTACGTGGCCACCATTCGCCAACGGCAGGCGCGCGCCACGCACCGGTGCGGTTGAGCTTGGCACGGTGGCCGTTTGGTGATTACTCTCTTCCATGCGCACAGTCTGCACCCGCGCTGCGTATATGATGGTATGAATGAGCACTCGAAATCGGGGTTGGGCAAAATCTCCGTGCATGGCAACGGAATGGGGGCGGCCACACCCGAGTTGATCGAGAAACGCGCGCGCGAGATCGCGATGATCAACGAGCGCCATCCCAATGATTTCACGGACGGCGATTGGGATCAGGCGCGCCGGGAATTGCTCGACCTCGAAGAGATCGCGCAAGCCGACGACACCAATGAAGTCGCCGAGCACATGAGCGAGCGCGACGAATTTCCCGACGAGCACGGCCACCGCGTGCCGCGCGAAGGATTGGAAGACGATGACGAATCGCTCGGCGCGCATCTCGTGACCGGCGGTCTCGAAGAAGCGGTCCACGACCGCATGGTAGAGGCAGCGCGCAGCGATCAAAAAATGGAAGGCTAATCCGATGCCTTCCTCCACTCTCACTGCTCCCGGTCCAGCCACGTCAGCGCCCGACCGCGCGGCGCGCCTCGTGCAACGGTTTCGCGCCTTGCGCGATTTCAGCGCGCGCCTTTGCCGCGGCCTCCAACCAGAAGACTTTGTCGTGCAATCAATGCCCGACGTGAGCCCGACCAAATGGCATCTCGCGCACACCACCTGGTTCTTCGAGACCTTCGTGGTGAAAGTCTGGATGAAAGGTTACCGCTCCGAGGTTCCAGAATACGCCTACCTTTTTAATTCCTATTACAACGCCGCGGGCACGATGCATCGGCGCGATCTGCGCGGTCTCATCTCGCGCCCGACGGTGCAGGAAACTCTCCGTTATCGCGCATCGATCGACGAGTGCGTGATCAAACTGGTGGAAGGCGCGGACGAAGCGCTCCTCGCGGAGCTTGAGCCGATCGTGATTCTCGGCATCCAGCACGAGCAGCAGCATCAGGAGTTGCTCATCACCGATATCAAACACGTCTTCGCGCAGAATCCGCTCCATCCGGTCTTCGAAGCGCGCGACCAGACGGCGGCGCAAATCCAGGTGCCGCCCCAGTGTTTCGTAGAGTTCGATGCCGCGACGGTGGAGATTGGCCACGAAGGCTCCGAGTTTTCGTATGATAACGAAGGACCGCGCCATCGCGCGCTCGTCGGTCCGTTCGCCCTCGCGAACCGCCTCGTCACCAATGGCGAATACCTCGCCTTCCTCGAAGCGGGCGGCTACACGCGGTCCGAGTTTTGGCTCTCGTTAGGCTGGACCACCGTGCAGGAGCAGCGTTGGGAAGCGCCGCTCTATTGGGAGCGGCAGGACGGCGCGTGGTGGAATTTTACTCTCTCCGGTTTCCGGCCGGTGGACGCCGCCGAACCGGTCACTCATCTCAGCTATTTCGAAGCCGACGCCTACGCGAACTGGGATGGCGCGCGTTTGCCGACCGAGTTCGAATGGGAACACGCCAGCGCCGGTCTTCCGATCGACGGAAATTTTGTCGACTCCCAGCGTTTCCATCCCGCGCCGGTCCCAGATGAGGGCGACGCCCGCTTGCAGCAAATGTTCGGAGACACCTGGGAGTGGACCCGCAGCGCCTACCTCCCCTACCCCGGCTATCGCGCCGTGGCCGGTGCGCTCGGCGAGTACAACGGCAAGTTCATGTGCAACCAAATGGTCCTGCGCGGCGGCTCCTGCGCCACTTCGCAAAACCACCTGCGCGCCACCTATCGCAATTTTTTCCAGCCCGAGAAGCGTTGGCAATTCACCGGCCTGCGCCTCGCGCGGGATCTGACATGAGCGGCGTCGTGCCTGTGATCGAGGTTCTCGATCTCGAACCCGCCGCTTCCGATTTCCTCGCTGAAGCGATCGCCGGCCTCTCCGCCTCGCCGCGCACGCTCCCGTCGAAATTTTTCTACGACGAGCGCGGCTCGGATCTCTTCCTCGAAATCTGTGAGCTGCCCGAGTACTACGTCACTCGCACCGAGACCGACATCCTTGCGCGTTACGCCTCCGAGATGGCCGACTCAATCGGAGCGAACGCTGAGCTGGTTGGGTTCGGCACCGGCGCGGGAATCAAAACGCGCCTTCTCCTGGAGCATCTCGAAAATCCGATCGCGTACGTCCCGGTCGATATTTCCAAACAGCGCCTGATTGAATCGGCCGAAGCGCTGCAGATCACGATGCCGGAGCTCGAGATTCTGCCCGTCTGCGCCGATTACCTGCAACCCCTGCGCCTTCCCACACCCGCCCGAAAGCCAGAGCACATCGCTGTCTTTTTTCCCGGCTCCACCATCGGCAATCTGCAGCCAGCCCAGGCGAAGGATTTCCTTCGGCGCATCTGTCGGCTCTCGGGTCACAGCGGCGGCTTGATTATCGGCGTGGACTTGGAAAAACCGGTCGAACTTCTTGAAGCAGCTTACAACGATCGTGCCGGCGTGACGGCGATGTTCAACCTCAACATGCTGACGCGCGCCAACCGCGAATTGGGCGCCGACTTCGACCTCGCGGCCTGGCAGCATCGCGCCGTTTATAATCGCGAACTGCATCGGATCGAAATGCATCTGGTGGCCCGCGCCGCGCAGCAAGTGCATCTGGGCGGCCGCACTTTCGACTTCGCGAGCGGCGAGAAAATCATCACCGAATA
>JBDSNB010000007.1:0-3350 GCA_039915555.1 Chthoniobacterales bacterium
GTTACGATTGCTGCCGACCGCGATCTAATCTTCGCGGCGGCAGCAATCTGTTACTGCCCTGCCGCCCTGAGTCCACGCTCGGGGTGCGCCTATTTTCCGAGTTCGTAGAGATACTCGACGAAGGACATCGCCGCGCCGTCGAAACCCTGCACATTCGGATTCGAAGATTCGATCACGTAATATTCGTCCGGCGCATGCGCGCCACTGCCATGCCCGAGCCCGAAATGTCCGGCCGCGAGGCTGAGCGGCGGATTGGTGAAGACATAGCCCGGATACGAGCCCGCGTTCCACGGCCACAGAACCGGATCGATTCCCGCGCGTTTCAAGACCGCGACCTGCGCCTGAATCAGCGGCGCGTTCGCCGGTGTCGTGGTCGGATCGTAACCGCCGCTCATGTTCACTTCGATGTCGCCAAAGCCCTTCTTCGCCAGATGCGCTTTCAAAGCCGCGAGCGCTTCGTCCGCTTTCATGCCGGGCACCAACCGCAGGTCGAGTTTCGCCTCCGCGCGATGCGGCAACACCGTCTTCCCACCAGGCCCGGTATAACCGGCCACCAGGCCCTCGATGTTCACCGTCGGCTGACCTTCCAACCGCTCCTGCGCCTGCTGCCACGGCAGATCATCGATCCAAACTTTCACGCCGAGCTGCTCCTTCCGCTTCGCTTCGTCCTGCCGCTTTGCCGCCTCCGCGATCATCGCTTTTTCCTCCGTGCTCAGCGCGCGCGCCTTCGGATAATTCTCGATCGCGATCGTATTGCCGTCATCTGACACGAGCGTGTCGAGCGCTTTCACCAGACGCCAGACCGGGCTGTCGATCATCGCCTTGAGCGACGAATGCACATCCTTCGCCGGACCGCGTCCCCATTTTTCCCCGCTGGAAATCAGCTGCACCTCGATCACGCCCTTCGCGCCCAGACTCACCGCCACTACGCCATCCAGTCCCTGCATCGCCGACGGCATGAAAACGCCCGCGCATTTCTTCAACGCCGCTTCCACTTCCGGCTTGCGCACGATCTGTCCGATGTGCGGAGAACCGATCTCCTCTTCGCCCTCCGCCACCATCACCAAATTCACCGGCATCTTCTTCCCCGCGCCCTTGATCGCGTGCAACGCCGCCAGCAACGCCGCTTCCGGTCCCTTTTGATTCACCGCCCCGCGTCCGACGATCACCTTCCCCGCGCCCGCCTTCTCCACGATGTCCGCGCTGAGCGGCGGCGCCATTTTCCACTCCGCCGGATCGAACTGCTTCACGTCATACATGAAATAAAGCCCGACGGTCGTCTTCGCCCCCGCGTCCAGCGTCGCAAACACGCCCGGCTTACCATCGGTCTCGATCACCTCCGCCTTCTGAAAGCCCGCGTCCTTGGCCAGCTTCGCCATGTATTCCGCGCCCTCCTTGGAATTGAGATCTTCCGCCGCGATCGACGGCAACTTGATCCAATCCTGTAACCGCTTCACCGCCTCATCGTGTCGTTTCGTGATCTCGGCTTTGATGGCGGCGAGATCATTCTCGGCCGCTCGGGCGAAACTAGAAATCGTCAGCAGAATGGCAAATGCAGCGAGCGCGGCGGCGATGCGGTTATTTTTCATGTCTTTCTATCTGCGACTTTTCCGGAGAGCGCGCAAGGCGGAACGACAGCATCCTTGAGCTGCTCGCCATACCGCCCAAATATCGAAGCATGACCACGCTCTCGCCGACGCAAGCTCGAACGAATTTATCTTCGCTCCTGAAGAGGGCGGCAGAGGGCGGAGATATCGGCATTCTGCACGGCGACCAAGTCATCGCTTGGGGCCCGGTAAAGGTTCATTCCGATGACTACACGCTGCAGGAGTATGCGATGAGCGAGAAACAACTCGCTCGTTTCGCCAGAGGCATAGATCACGAGGAGTTCATTTCCCGGAAGGGCGATTCCCAAATCGCCCCCGGCGTCCTGGAAGACGCCGCTCCTTGTCGAGCCGCTTCACAAATCCAGCAGAACGCGCAGCCGGTCCTCGACCTCGGCCATGGCGGCGCGTGAAAGCGTCCCCCACTTGGAAATAAGCCGTTCCTTGGAAACCAAGCGAACGGCTTCGCACATCACCACGCTCTTGCTGGTCGTCCCGCCATCTCCCACATCGATTCTGACGTGCAGCGGGATGTCGCGCAGCGTGGAGGTTAAAGGCAGGACCACAATCAAGTCCGCCGGCCCGGAGTTGAACAAATCCACCGAGACGACGAGCACGGGCCGTCGGCCGCGTTGTTCGCGCCCGAGGGTAGGATTCAGGTCAGCCAGCCAGACTTCGCCTCGGCGCGGGTTGGGCATCAGATTCCGTCAGCCAAGGTTCTGTCCAAGCTGCGGAGTTCTGTCTGCCACGCCTTCCACGCGCTTTTGCTCTCGCGCAATTTGGCATAGCCGAGATTGGCGCCTCCGAGCAGCAACCGCCTCCGCTCATTCTCCACCGATCGGTCGAGCATTTCCTGCAGCGATGAATTCGTCGCCTTGGCCATTTCCGTGAGGCTGCGATGGGAGGTGGGACTGATTCGGACAGTAGCGGGCATGAGAATGTATACAATTCTGTCGACACATCTGTCAACGACCCGTTTCGAAGGAGAAGATGAGGAAGAGAGAAGAGCGGTCCGTCTTTTTTACATTTTCGCTAAAATTGCCGCTGCCGGCGAAATCCCACATGCAAGAAAAAAGAACCGACCCGCTTTTCTGCGCTTTTCTGAGCGTGATCGCGCTGCGTCGGGTTTAGCGGCCGTCGAGCAGAGGGATCGTTGGGCGCGCCGCCCATTGTGCCGCCAGCGAACTGCATTTAGAAACGTGGACGCACATAAACCGCCTTCTGCATGATCAAAAAGGAGCGTTCCCTTAGGACCGACACCGATTTCGATTTTGTTCCCCTGGAGATGCTGGTCAACAGTGTTCGGAGCGGGCGCGCCGTTTGTTATTCCGGTTGAGTGAGTCGACGACCGATCGAGAGTTGAGCCACGATTACCTTTCGCAAGGGCGCGCTTTTTGAGGGGAGTCAGGCGGGTCTGTGGAAAATTCTAACATTTCTTACACTGACGGAACAACTGCTGCTCCAAACCCTGATAACCCCGCTTCGACATCACGGCATTCGAGCGTATGCTTTCATAGCAAAAAACCGGAAAAACCGCCGCCAACAATAATTAACTTGGGAAAAATGAGAGTCGAGGGAAAGGACCCATGGAAATGAAGACACCGAACAAAAACCTGCGGCAGTCAGCACTCACATCGATCGCAGCCTTCGCATTTGCGATCCTCGCGGCCGTCAGTGCCCAGGCGCAGTGCCCCGTGACGGAACTGATCTCCGGCCTGCAAAGGCCGCTTGGGAGCACGATTTCCA
>JBDSNB010000165.1:0-2013 GCA_039915555.1 Chthoniobacterales bacterium
AATCTTCCGCCTGGTAGCTCAACCGCCGCGAAAGCAGCCAGCGCACGCCGAACATATCGACCGTCGCGCGCACCGCGCGATTCCCGAGTCCGTATTTGCTCACCCCGAACTGGCGCGGGCGATGATTGACCGGCACCTCCACCAGCCGATATCCCATGCCCTTCACCAGCGCCGGGATGAAACGGTGCATGCCCTTAAACGGCACCAAAGCCTGCACGCACTCGCGTCGCATCGCTTTCAGCGTGCAACCCGTATCGCGCACCCCGTCCTTCGTAAACCGGCTCCGCACAAAATTCGCCACCCGGCTCGTGATCCGTTTCACCACGGTGTCCTTGCGCTGCGCGCGATAACCGCACACCAGATCCGCGCCCGCCTCGATCTCGCGCAAGAGCTTCGGAATATCCGCCGGATCGTTCTGCAAATCGCCGTCGATCAAGACCGCAATCGCGCCCCGCGCCGCGTGCAAGCCCGCGTAGATGGCCGCACTTTGCCCCGCGTTTTTCGCGAAGGGCAACACGCGCACGCGTTCGCTTTGCGCGATGCGCGCAATCGTCGCGTCGGTCGAGCCGTCGTCCACGAAAATGATTTCGTACTCGAGGCCCGCGAGCGCCGCCGTCAGCTCCCCTTGCAAGAGGGCCACGTTTTCCTCTTCGTTGAAAAGCGGCACCACCACCGAAACGGCGGGCGCATCGGAAAGATTCATCATAGCGGCAGCGTCCGATAATTTTTGCAGAGGAAGACCGTGAAGCTGCGCAACAGACGTCCCGCTCGCCGCACTTCAATCGCGGCCACTGGCTCGGTCGATTGAAATGCCTGGCTGATATTGCGCGCCGCGTTCCGGCCTTCGCTTTGGTGAATGTAAAGCGCGCTCCGGCCCGTGAACAAATTCACTCCATCCTCTTCGGTGTAGACGTCGCCTTCTTCCGCCGTGGCGGCCGGGCGGGGTGCGGCGACAAATTCATCATAGCGCGGCCAGAAGGAAAATTGGTTCTCGATCGCCTGCGATTCGACCAAATAAACCTCCGGATGCCCCGGAGCTTCCCGGCGTTTCTCGCGCAGATAGAACGAGAATAAAGAGGCGCGATCGCGTCCGTCAGCGATCAGGAAAACGCGTTCGCCGAGGCGCTGCTCCACTTCGCCGCGCACCTGCTCGAGCGCGCCGGCGGCGCTGCGCCAGCCGCGCAAACGGTCGGCTGGGTCGTTTTTTGGAAACTCGAAACCCACGAGGCGCAAGAGGTCCGTGTTCAAGGCCAGAATGCTCATGGGCAAGGCGAGGAAGAGCGCGACCGCGGCGAGGAATCGGAGCGCGGGCCGCACCGCGATGCGTTCGACCCAGTAGGAGCAGGCGAGGACCGCCAGACTCGGAAACGCAAGGGCATCCCAGTTGGCATTCGCGGCTTTGTTGATCGAGAGCAGGGAGTAAATCGTGAAAACAGGGAGGCCGAACCAGAGCAAATAAATACCGGTGAACTGTTGATGCCAGCGCCGCCAGTTCGCCACCACGGCCCAGACGAGCAGCAGAAAAACAAGCGGCGAATAGACGACAAAATGCCCGCCGAGAAAAGAGAGGAACTCGATCGGATTGAAGCCGGGCGCGCGGTCCAGTTTTCCGCTGGAACGCAGATGGCCGATCGTGGCCCAGGCGTGTTGTTGCATCCAAACGAGGGGCGGAATGGTGCAGAGCGCGAACGTCCCCAGGAGCGTGTAAAAGCCCGGCTTGCGGAACTCGCCGCGGAACCGCGGGATGAGCGCCAACACCAGCACCACGGAGATGAGCTGCATCGCGTTCGTGTATTTGCAGAGAAACCCGAGGCCGATCAGCAATCCAGTGAAAGGCCAGTGCCACGAGAAATCCGGATGCCGTTCGAGCGCGAGCCAGAAGCTGTAAAGCGCCGCCACCCAGAAGAAAATCGAGAGCGGGTCGATCGTCATGACGAACGTCCCGATGTTGAAGATGGGCGTCAGGTTCAACATGATGACGACCCAGAAGCCCGTCGTCGCGTTGAAGAGGCG
>JBDSNB010000240.1:0-4397 GCA_039915555.1 Chthoniobacterales bacterium
GGTGGTGGCGGCAGGCGGCGAGAAGGAGGCGGGGGCGGCGGGAGAACGCGCCGTGGCGGTTCGGACGCTGACGCAGCCGATGCGCCGGACGGTGGAGGTTTCGAGGGGAGACTTATCCTGGTGGTGCCGCGCGGGCCGCCTCCTACGTCGCTGCCGGGGGTAATCCTCGGCGGAAGCGTGATGCGAACGGTTTCTTTTTTCGGTCCGTTCAAGTCGCTCATGTCATCAAAAAAAGCTGGAGGGCAAGGCTGGGCGAAACCGCGCCGTTTGTCACTCGCTAACTTGCACCGCGCGTCGCGGCCCCGGGGTTCCCGCCCGGTCATGACGAGGCGGTGACGGCCTCGCGCGTCCGATCGAGGCTAAAACCCTGGACTGCCGCCGACCGCGATTTTTTCCAGAATGGGTTCGAGCGCGGGATTCGATTTCACCATGCTGTCGTGCAGCGCCTGACGGAACGCCTCCACCGCCGCATCGCGTTTCGCGAGCGCTTCTTTCACGGCCGGATCTTCCACCGCTTTCTGCTGGGCGGCGCGCAGTTTCAGTTGCTCATCGAGGCTCAGTTTGTTCCGCGAATCCTCTTGTCCAATCGTCGGTCGATTCGCATCGCTGTTCTCGACTTCCTCCGCCAGGGCGAGAGGCGCCAGCGTCAGAGTGGTGGCCGCCAGGAGCGCCCCCGCGACATACAATTTTGGTTTCATCGCTTAAAGTTTATCACACGGTCGCGCTGAAAAAACTTTCCTTTTACGCCGCGTGCGCGACTCAGGCCAGCAAGTCGTATCCGCGTGCCCCGATGATCTTGCGCCGGATGAATTCACCGACTGCAGCAGGCTGCGCGAGCACCACGGTGGCATCGACGTCCGGGGCATCCGCTTCGGAGCGCGCGAGCAAGGGTTGATCGACGAGCAACTTCATTTCGCGGCCCACGCAAGCTTGCGCGTTCTCCCGCGCGATCTGTTGCTGGAGCAGCATCGCGCGGCGATAACGCGCGTTTTTTGTCCGTGTCGGCACCTGGTCCTGCATCTGCGCAGCGCGCGAGCCTTCTTCTTGCGAGTATTTGAAAATGCCGAGCCGCTCGAAGCGCACGCGTTGGATGAAATCGAGCAACGTCTCGAATTCCGCCTCCGTCTCGCCGGGAAAACCGACGATGAAAGTGGTGCGCAGCGCGACACCGGGAATGCCGGCGCGCAGGTCGACGATTAGATCCTCGATATGTTGGCGGCTGGTTTCGCGCCGCATCCGGCTGAGCATCGCCTCATCGATGTGTTGCAACGGCATGTCGATATAACGCGCGACCTTGTCGCAGGCCGCGATGGTTTCGATGAGTTCCGCGCTCCAGTGCGCGTGATGGGTGTAGAGCAGGCGCACCCAGAATTCGCCCGGCACTTCCTGGATCTCGCGCAGCAAAGCAGAAAGGGTGAGCCCGCGGGTGGAATCCACCGGCTGGCGTGGCCCCGCCTTCTCGTCCCACAAATCCATTCCGTAATAAGTGGTGTCCTGGCTGATGAGATTAATTTCCTTAGCGCCTTCCGCGACGAGCGCGCGCACCTCGGCCAGGACGGAAGCGGGCGGGCGGCTGCGATGACGGCCGCGCATTTGCGGGATGACGCAGAAGCTGCACGGATGATTGCAGCCTTCGGCGATTTTCAGATACGCGCTGTGCGTGGGCGTGAGTCGGAAACGCGGAGTGTCGTAATTCGGGATGTAGGTCGGGCGGCGGGTGACGAGATTGAGCGGGTCCGCTTCCGTGGCGGAGGGGGGCGCGGTCAGGACGCGATGCGCGATCGCGCCCAACTCCGCCACTTGATCGAGCCCGATGAACGCGTCCACTTCCGGCAATTGCTCGCGCAATTCTTTCGCGAAACGCTGCGACATGCAGCCGCTCACGATCAACTTTTGACCCGCGCGCCGGGCGAGCCCGCGTTGTTGATGCGCGTCGAGAATGGCGTCGATCGATTCCTCTTTCGCGGAGTCGATGAAGGCGCAGGTGTTGACCACGAGCACGTCAGCCTCGTCCGGATTAGCCGTGATCTGCATCCCGTGCTGGAGCACGCTGCCGAGCATGATCTCGGCATCAACGAGATTCTTTGCGCAGCCGAGGCTGATCATGCCGACTTTGTAACCGGGGTCGCTGACCCCGGCGGGAGTGGGGTTTGACCGCACCACGTGTCCGGGGTGGGCGACCCCGGCTGCAACTGAATTCTGGGAAGCCACCAGCCTTACTCCAATCTCACGTCCACATCGCCACGGCCGACGACTTTGCCATTCTTGCGAATTTCCACATCGTTCGGATCGAGCACTTTGATGGCGATCCGTTTGCCTCGAAATTGCAAACCCTCTGACGCGTTCACCCAACGCTCGGTGGGCCGGCCGCTGCCGTCGACCGTCACGCGCACGTAAGTCTTGCGCAGTGGGCGCACTTCGAAACGGTTTAAGCTGGGGCTCGGTGATGGGGTGGGACTCGCGTCCACCACCAGCGCGGCCTGCGCTCTCTTTAAATCTTCCGGATTGACCGGCTCCGCGCGACGGACTTCCGGCTCGCCTCCGGCGGCCGGCACTGGTGCTTCCGCGATGGCGATCGTCGGCGCTGTCGCGAGCGGAGTCGCTTCCGCGTTGATCACCGCGGGTGTCGCTTCGGCGAGCGGCGCCGGTGCTGGCGTCGGCTCGAGGGGTAACGCGCGAGGCGCCGCGAGGTTGGAGGTCGTTGCGCGTGTGGGCGAGGTGCCGGCTTGCGCGAGGGCCTGGGCGTCGCGCGCCTGGCTCGGTTTGAGGCGTCGCACGTCCATCATCCATTTCAAAACGGTGAACCCTACCACCAGCACGACGACGCCGATGACCAGCGGCATAAGCGAACTCTTTTTTCCAGCGGGGAGCTTGCGCACGACTTCGGTGTGGCGCGGCGCGGGCGCAGGATTATCCTGGAGGTACGAGTAGCCTTCCACCGTGACGTGCTCGGAGGTTTCGAAGGCCTCCATGTAGGGCGAAACGTCCACGTTTAGAAATTTCCCGTAGATGAGAATGAAGCCCTTCGCGTAGGCCAAACTCGGGAACTGGGAGAAGTCTTCGGCTTCAATCTCGGCCAGCTTGGCGGGCCGGATCTTCGTCATCCGGGCGGCCTCATCGAGGGTGAGATTTCGAGCCTCGCGCGCTTTGGTGAATTTTTCGCCCAGGCCTTCCATGAAAAAGTGTGTTCGGTTTGTCGGCTAAACTGTGGCGTCGAGATCGACGAGGATCTCGCGCGGCTTCGCGCCTTCGCCGGGCCCCAATATGCCGCGCTGCTCCAGGATATCAACGATCCGCGCCGCCCGGGTGTAGCCGAGGCGGAGACGGCGTTGCAGGAGGGAGGTGGAGGCGCGCTTTTCCTGCCGAATAATATCGAGACATTTCTCGACCAGCTCTTCGTCTTCGTCCGTCACGTCCTCCCCAGATTCGCCGTTGCCGCTCGCGCTGATTTTTTCGTGGATTGCCATGTCGTAGGCGGCAGGGCTTTGCGCGGCCACGAACTCGACCAGGCGATGAATTTCTTCGTCCGTGACGAGGACGCCCTGCGCGCGGATCAAACGCGAAGTGCTAGGCGGGAGATACAGCATGTCGCCCTGGCCTAACAAGCGGTCGGCGCCGTTCTCATCCAGGATGACGCGGCTGTCGATCTTGGACGCGACCTGGAAGGCGATGCGGCTCGGGATGTTCGCTTTGATCACGCCGGTGATGACATCGGCGCGCGGCGTCTGCGTGGCGACGACGATGTGAATGCCAGCCGCACGCGCCATCTGCGTGATGCGTGCGATGGCGCTTTCCACATCCGCGGGCGCGGTCTGCATCAGATCGGCCAACTCGTCGATGATGACCACGATATAGGGCAGCTTGTCGGGAATGATGGGCTCGTCGTCGCGCGGGACCTGGATGTTCAGCTTCTGCGTGTACTCCTCGACCGAGCCGACGGGTGGCGGCGTTCTGGCCGGGGCCGCGTTTGGAGCCGGGGTCGACCCCGGCTGACCTGAGGCGTGATCACGTCGCGCCCGGCTGGGATCGGCGACCCCGGCTAGAACCGCGGCCGCGGCTTCTGCGTCGAGTTCTTTTTGCGTCTTCTTCGGCGGCCGCGCGTTGAAGCTGGTAATGTTGCGCACTCCCGTCTTCGCGAAAATCTTGTAGCGATTTTCCATTTCGAGAATGACGTGACGGAGCGCGAGCAACACCTTCTTCGGATCGGTCACGACCGGGATGATGAGATGTGGCAGATCGTTATAGATCTGCATCTCCACCACTTTCGGGTCGATCATGATGAACCTCAGTTCTTCCGGCGTGAAACGGTAGAGCATGCTTGCGATGAGCGCGTTGATGCAGACGCTCTTGCCGCTGCCGGTGGTGCCGGCGACGAGGAGGTGCGGCATCTGCGCGAG
>JBDSNB010000172.1:0-7358 GCA_039915555.1 Chthoniobacterales bacterium
GGTGCCCGTGCAACTCCTGACCGGCGATATCAATGGCGACGGCGTGGTAAAGAGCGACGATGCGGACCTCGCGATGCAGTCCTCGGGCCAAACGACCGACGAGACGAACTTCCGCGCCGACATCAACATGAATGGCATGATCAACGCCACCGACAAACAGATCGTCAACGGCAGCGCCGGAAACAGCGTGCCGGACGCGCTCTCCTCCTCGGTGGCCGTGACGGTGAACTATACGCCCGACAGCGACGGCCAGGTCGGGCGTCTCCACCTCTCCGGCGCAAGGTTCGATCTCGGATACCAGTACGACGATGCCCGCCGCCTCAAGCGGATCACGGCCGGGGCGAGCGGCCCGACCCTGTACGAGTACTCCTACGATCTCGCATCGAACATCATCGCCCGAAACTCCCCGAACCTGACAGGGCAGGTCTACGGGTTCGACGAGCGCAACCGGCTCAGCAGCGCAGTCATTCGCGCGTCGTACAAAGACGGGTCCAACGTCTACCCGTATGAATTCCTGCGGGAGGAATTGACGCACGATGCGCTCAACCGGTTGAGGTTGAACGACCGCCGCATCCGCTCTTCGGCCGCCGCGGGGGACCCGACTCTGCGCCGGGGAGAGAGCTTCAGCTACAACGATGCGGGGGAACTGAGAAGCGCGCAATACGGACTGAGCGTGAGCGGCCAGGAGGCGCCGCTGCGGACCGTCTCTTACGAGTTGGATAAGGCCGGCAACCGCAGCCCCGGTGTGTCCGATCAGAGCACCTGGCTGAGCTACATCCCGAACCTGCTCAACCAGTATCAGATCGGCAACAGCCTGCCGGTCTCGAACGGTCCGCAGCATGAGATCAACGGGTATGACAGCGTGACGTATCGCTACATTGGCGACCAGCGGCTGGCTTCCGCGACCAAGGGAACGAACCGTTACGAACTGGGCTACGATGCGCTGGGGCGCTGCGTGCGGCGCGTGAGCAACGGCGTAGCCACCTTCTATATCTATGACGGAGAGCGGCCGATCGTCGAATACGATGGCAACGGCGCAATCGTGGCGAAGAACGTTTACGGGATCGGGATTGATGAAATTCTCTCGCGCGACACCGGCACGGTCTATTACTATCACCAGGACCGGCTCGGGAGTGTGGCGGCGATCACCAACTCCGCCGGAGAAGTGGTGGAGCAATACGTTTACGACGCTTTCGGTACGCCCGAAATCCGCAGCGGGCCGGTTCTCGGGAATCCGCGCGGCTCGCTTTTGAGTGGGACTCTGGTCGGCAATCGCTTTCTGTTTACGGGCCGGGAGTGGGCGGCACCGTATGGGTTCTACGAGTATCGGAACCGGGCTTACAATCCGCGGCTGGGGCGTTTCATGAGCGAGGATCCGAAGGGTTTCGCGGCGGGCGATCGGAATCTCTACCGCTATTGCGGCGGTGATCCGGTCAATCGCGTGGATCCGATGGGGTTGGATGCCGTGTCAAATGAAGACGGAGAAACCTTTCACTACATTATGCGGCCCGAATTGACCACCGCGGCCCTGCGAGGTGCGATCGTCGAGAGAGCGAACGGACGGCCTTATCAATGCGCAGGCGCTGCTCAGGTGTTAGCAGGCACGACCCTCCGCGACGGGTTGCACGCGGTACCGCATACCAAAAGCGGCTATGGCTGGCAGCGCGGTGCTTCTGTTAAGGAGAAGTCGCCCGCCATTGGGACATTGATCGCAACGGGATGGGATCCCAAGACCCACAAATACTTAAATACCGACAACACGAAACCCGGCTACAAGCACAACCACGCCGGGTTTTTTGGAGGCTTTCTCGACAAAGGTAGGAAGACGATGAAACTGTTCGACCAATTTGTCTCAAAAGATGGCAAGACTGTGAAAGCGCTCGCTTACACGCGTGTGGCTGTGACGGATGAATGGGCAACCGTGAAATCCAACAAGCCGTATGAAGAAGAGCCGGATCAGGGGAGTATGATGCGTGCGGGCAAACCCTCCGGCGACACGCTGAGTGCGTCGGTAGTAGATGATTTAGTGTCTTTTAGCCTTCAGTATAATTACCGGCCCACCCCTCAAAGGCCACCTCCCCCAGCGTCGCCTCGCTGAGCGCCTGATGGCAAGAAACAAGTGATTAATAGTCGATCGTGAGGACCTGCTTCTCTCTTGCTATCGTTATTATCGCTCAAACGGCATTTGCCGTGAAGCCGCAATATGCCCACACCGCGGCGGAATCACGGGCCGTCCTCATCGAATACTGTAGAGAAGAATGCGAAGAAAACTCAGCTAAGCCTCGGCTTCCCTACCGGGAAACGTTTCAACGCGCGTTAACGGGTGATTTCCGAGCTCTGCACGTAATCTTCTCCAGCCCGGACTACCATACGAACGACATGCGTTGGAGTGAAATGCCGTGGCATATTTTGCACGTGCTGGGAGATCGCCGTTTCGCGGAGTTCGCTTTGAGTCGCCCGCGTTCAGAGCTTTCCGAGATTGTCTCGTCGGTGACGCCGGGTGACGATGCGATGAATTATTTCCGGACAAGGTTCCCCCGTACTTACCAGATATGGAAGCGAGAGGGGCCTTTCCAACCAGAGCCGGAGATGCCTGGATTTGACTACCGCGTCAGACATCTGGCCCAAGCGCTCGCTGCCGATCCACGGTTTTCTAGTGTGCGCTTGCGGAAACGCGGCACGATCTTGGTTGTTGACGCCCCAGCCTCGCTCTCACCGGGGGACCGAGCCGCCTTACGCCATCTCACCCAACACTACCTCGGGAAGAAAGGAAAACTGGTCATTGGGAGGTAGACGAGTGAACCTTGGAACGCGGTGCTGGATCGGTGTCAGGTCTTTGCAATCAACGATTGGTCGCAGCAATCAGCGTCATCGCCAAAGTCGACGATCACGCCTCCGGTAAAAACGCGGGTGGATTGAACGAGGCTCCGCGGCGGCGGGATCAGCGCATCTTTTTGCGCGCGCGCGTTTCTACCTGGCTGGCTTGCTTCGCTTTTCCGAGCGAACGGAGGAGGTCGGCGTAGTTTGAAGCCACGATTTCATAATCGGCCGGCGGTTTGTCGGCCATTTCCTCCCAGACCTGCAGCGATTCCTTATACAATTCCGAGGCCCGCGGGTAGTCGCCGCGGGAATGGTAAACTACCGCGAGATTGCATTTCGATTGCGCGATATCAGGGTGCGACGTCGGATGAATTTTTTGCCGGATCCCGAGGGCGCGCAAATGCGTTTGCTCGGCTTCGGCGTAGCGGCGTTCGTTGGTGTAGAAGACCGCGAGATTATTCAGGACGGAAGCCACATCGGCGTGCTCCGGGCCGAGTTGTTTTTCGTAGAGCGCGAGCGCATGCAGATAAAACGGCTCAGCGGCTTTCTGGCGTCCGGACTTGCGATAGAGCAAGGCCACATTGTTGAGCAAGGTGCCGAAATCCGAATAGGGCAGATCTTCGAGAAGCGTCGCGGATTGAATCGCTCGCTCGTAGAACGCGATCGCCTCTTCGCTTTCTTGCAACTGTTCGGAGAGAAATCCCAACCGGCGCGATGAGCGATAGATGGCGCGTTGATTCGGCGACTCCGCCTGGATGAGGATTTCGTGCGCTTTGACGAGATACGGTTTGGCCGCGGCGCGGTCGCCAGCTTGATCGTGAAGTTGGCCCAATTTTTCCAGACTCAGCGCGTACGACGGATCGCCGGGTGGGAAGGCACGACCGGCCAGGTCCAGCGCGGTTTCGGCGATGCGCACGGCGGCCGCGAGTTGCCCGCCGGCGCGCAGCATGTCGAGCTTATCGTTGAGGATGGCCCACAGCTTGGCGTCGCCTTTTCCCACGGCTTTACCAGCCTTCGCTCAACTGGCTCACCAGGCGCACGGCCATGTCCTCCGCGGCGAGGGGGAGCGCCTGGCGTTCCTCCGTCGTCACATCGGAGCTCACGAAGAAGCTGGTCGTGCCGGAGACGCCGGTCGGGCCGGCGAGCGTTTTTCCGTCGCGTCCGACGAGGGTGTAAGTGACAAGGAGGCCGAGATTAAACTCCGTCGTGGCGAGGACGTTCCCGCGCACGGAGCGGGCGGGGTTGCGGCCCACGGTCGTGATCGCGCAACGCAGGACCGCATCGGCGTTGTCCTCGCTCGCGATCCGGAAGGTGCCGTCCTGTTGGAATTGCTTGATCACGGTGTTGGTGACCAGGGCCTCGATCCGTGGCAGGAAGGTATGATTCTTAAACGTGGGAACCGCGATGCTGCGGACTTCCTTCAAGTACGCCGGCTTGACCTCGCCCAAGCGATAGCCAGCACAACCGCTCAAGGAGACGGCGAGGAGGAACGCGCAGACGAGAGTTTTCACTCCTCCGGCGAGGGCGAAGCCTCGGGCGTCGGCGAGGGGGTGGGCGACGGCACCGCGGGAGCGAGCGTCATGTTAGGGGTGAGCGAAGCGGGCGGCGGAAGCGACTCATCAGCTTCCGGCGGCGGGAGCGGCGCGACGTCGTCGGGCGACGTATGCATCATCGGCATGCTGCTCTCGCTCTGCTCTTGGGAGGAGGCGGCGGGGGCGGGCGGCTTCGGTTTCTTCGCGGTGGCGGCGGTGAGCGCGGCCTCCTGCAAGGCGGCGTCGCCTACTTTGGCGCGCAATTCCGCGACCCGCTTTTGCGCGCGCGTGCTCTGGGTGGAGCCGGGCTGCTGGCGAATGACGTCGTTGTAGTAGATGACGGCGGCACGGTAGTTCTTCTGCTTGTCGTAAAACTTGGCGATCTGGAATGCGTCGCTCGTTTGTTTCTGGTCTAGAATGCGCAAATTATCCTTCGCCTGCGCGGACTTTTCGCTCTTCGGGTAACGGAAGAGGAAATCTTGGAAGCCGAGCTTCGCGTTCGTCGCCGCTTTAGCGTCATTCGTCCGGCGGGCGGATTTGAACCAAAGGTAGCCGATCTGATATTGCGCATCGGCCGCCACAGGATCGTCCGGGAATTTTTCCACGACCGCGGTGTAGGCGGCGACGGCGGCTTCCGCGTTTCCTTGTTTCTCGGTCGCGAGCCCGATGTTGAATTGCGCGCGGGCGGTGTATTTGCCATACGGCGCGGTGCGCACGATCGCGGCAAAAATCTCGACCGCCTTCTCCATCGAACTCTTGATCGGAATCCCAAGGAGTTTGAGTTTTTTCCCGTTCAGATACATCTCACCAATCCGAAACTGCGCTTCGATCGCCTCCCGGAAGTGAGGGCTCTTTGGATAATTTTCCACCACCACGCGGTAGGCGGCGGCGGCTTTCAGCGGATCGCCATGCTGCTCCTGGAGAACGGAGTAACGGTAGGCGGCCTCTTCCGCGAGGACATCTCTCGGATAACGCCGCACGAGGGAGCGGTAGGCTTTGATGGCGCGGCTGGGATTGTTCGAGCGTTCGGCACCCTGTGCGATCTGGAAAAGCTGCTGGGCATTGCCGCTGACGTTCTCTTCGCCGGGGGTGACGACCCGCGTTTTGTCTTTCGAACGGAAAACGACCGCGGCCGGGCTGAGAGCCGGCCAGGCGATGGCGCACGCCAAGAGCAGGCGCAGTACAGAGGGGTGAAATCGATCGTGCATTGGCTCCCGCAGGGTAGTTAACCTTGCTTCCGTCGTCAAGTTACGCACCCGTTTTCGCCCCCTCGGATGCGATTGGAATTGAGGAAGAGATTTTGAACCTAAACGCTCAGCAGAAAATTCGGTTCGGATCATGTGCCTGGAGTTTCGACGAATGGCGAGGCCCGTTCTATCCGGCCGACCTTCCACCGGAACGCTGGCTGGAATTCTACGCGCAATATTTCCCCGCGGTGGAACTCGATTCCACTTTCTACAGCGCGCCGGCTGCGAAATCGGTCCTGCGCTGGGCGAAGTGCACACCGTCGACCTTTCGTTTCGCCTGCAAGCTGCCGCGCGCCATCACTCATGCCTGCCGGTTGCACGACTGCACCCCGGAGCTCACCGCCTTTCTCCACGCGATGGAGCCGCTCGCGGAAAAGCTGCGCGTGCTCCTGATCCAGCTGCCTCCTTCATTCTCGCCGAAAGAAGGCAAGCCGGTCCTGCGCAATTTCCTGGAGCAACTGCCGCGCGATTTTCGGTTCGCGATCGAGTTCCGCCACGCCGGCTGGCATCGGCCGCAGATTATTCGGCTCCTGGAAAAGCATCGCGTCTGCTGGGTCTGGGCCGATACGAGCCCGCTCCACGAACGCAATCTCGCGCCTTTCGAGCCGTGGCCGCACACGACCGATTTCGTCTACATCCGGTTGCTCGGTGATTACGGAACGAAATACGATCGCGCGGGCGAACGTGTGCATCGTTACGGCAAGTTGCTCTGGAAACGTGAGGCCGCGCTCGAGAGCTGGGCGCTGAAAATCGAGCGCCACCTGGAGGAAACCAGAAACGTCTGGGCGTTTGTGAACAATCACTTCGAAGGCTTCGCGCTCGAGACCTGCCAGCGGCTGGCCGCACGCCTGGGATACGAACTGGAGTTGCCCACGCGCGCCGAAGCCCCGGCGGCCGCGACCGGACAACTGGATTTATTCGCGAGCGAGCCGTAACTGCTGCCGCACCTCTGCGCTTTGGAGCGAGGTTTTCTGAGCGCTGCCCGGATGTTTCCGGCAGGCTGCCGGAAACGGCAGGCTGGCAGCCTGCGCTACCCGGATTTCTGGCAGCGCGCACATCAGGCGGTGGTGCGGCCGCCGATGGTGGCGCGCTGGAGCGGGGTGCGGTGGCGCGGCAGATGCGATCTTCGCGCGCCACAGGATTTCATCCGCCATCCAATTGCCGATCCCCGGGAAACCGCCCTGCAAAAGAATGACCGCACAATCTGCCATCGCAGTCCGGCCGATCGCAAAGCGGCGTTACGAAATCTCCGCCGCGCCGAAGTATGGCTGAAGCGCAGCCGGCAATTTCACCGAACCATCCGGCTGCTGCCCGGCCTCGATCAACGCCGCGAACAGGCGCGGCAGCGCCACGCCCGAACCATTCAGTGTGTGGCAAAACCGATTCTTCCCGTCCGCATCCTTGAAGCGCAAGTTCATCCGGCGCGCTTGAAAATCTTCAAAATTTGAGCAGCTCGAAACCTCGAGATACGCGTTTTGTCCCGGCGACCAGACTTCGAGGTCGTAAGTCTTGGCCGAGCCAAAACTGATATCGCCGGTGCAAAGTTCGATCACGCGATAGTGCAAGCCGAGCAATTGCAAAACGCGCTCGGCATTCGTCGTCAGCGATTCGTGCTCCTCATACGAACTCTCCGGCGTCGTAATCTTCACCAGCTCCACCTTGTCGAATTGATGCACCCGAATGATGCCGCGGGTTTCGCGCCCCGCCGAACCCGCCTCGCGGCGAAAACACGGCGTGTAGGCCACAAATTTTTTCGGCA
>JBDSNB010000243.1:0-7166 GCA_039915555.1 Chthoniobacterales bacterium
TTTACACATTCGAGTCCTACCTCAGGAGCCACTCGCTGACCGACCAGATCATCGCAGTGGGAAGCCACACCCCCCGACGGACTGCCTCCATACCGTTTACGCGCTAAAGCGAGTGTCGTGTATCAAAAAACCAGCAAAATCCGGCAGATTCGGTCTCTGACGCCCGGCACCTGCGAGACTTTTCGCGCTGTTAGGCAGCACATCCTACCGATGTCTGATCAAACAACATCGTGGCCACCCTCATCTCCGCTGTCCGACCCACTGGTCTGGCTGCGAATACCCGAAAACCCACCGCCCGCCACCATAAACGAAAGCAGCGGCGCGCGATCGCGCGCGGCGCATCCAGTATCCTCCTCCTCGAGGAGCGCGATCAGCCGATGACGCAATCGCATTGCGTCGCCACGCTGATTGGTCGAGCCAGCCGCGAATTGCTTACACGGGATCGGGATCGCCCGGGCGGCGACCGCTACAACTGCGAGTCGAGCCGCAGCAATTCGCCTAACGACCAAGCCTGGAAGGGACAACCCGCCGGGGTGTGCGGCGGATCGCCGTCCGCGATTTCGGAAATATGGCCGAGCCCAGCGTGATTCAGGTGCTCGACGAGCGGCCCGATGAAACGTTGGCCCGCCTCCACTTTAGCTTCCGCCGAATGGCCGCGCACCCGCAGCCATGCCTCGACAAACGGCCCAATCAACCACGGCCACACCGTCCCCTGATGGTAACTCCCGTCACGCTGCGCCACGCCGCCGACATAGCGCCCGACGTATCCCGGCTCCGCCGGCGCGAGCGAACGCAGTCCGAGCGGCGTGAGCAGATGCGCCTCGACTGCATCGACAATCTGCCGCGCCTTGTCCGGCGAAAGAAGCACGAGCGGCAACCCGCCCACTGCGAAAATCTGATTCGGCCGGAAGAGATGATCGACCGTGCCCGCTTCGTGATTGCAATCAATCACGTCGAATAGACAACCGGCCTCATCATTCCAGAATCGCTCTTCAAAAGACTTCCGCCCCCGCTCGAGCACCGGCTGCCAGCGCGCGGAAAATTGAGCGCCAATCGCGAGCGCATTTAACCAGAGCGCCTGAATCTCCACCGGCTTCCCGACCCGCGGCGTGATCTCGCGACCATCCACTCGCGCATCCATCCAGGTCAGCTGCTGGCCGTGCTCGCCCGCGCGCAGCAGACCATCTTCATCGGCGCGAATCCCGAAACGCGTCCCGTCTTGATAGCCCGTCAGAATCGCCTCGATCGCACCGCGCAATTTTTCGGTCGGACAATCGCTTGTCGCCTCCGCGTCCCCCGCCACCGCGCCCAGATAATCACCCACCGCGACCACGTACCAAAGCGACGCGTCCACCGAATTGAACTCCGGTTGATCGCCCTGATCCGGAAAGCGATTCGGAAGCATTCCTTCGGAAACGACATCCGCCCACTCCGTGAGAATATCGCGCGCGTCCCGCAGCCGGCCCGTTTCAATGCAAAGGCCGCGAATCGAAATGAAAGTATCGCGTCCCCAATCGCCAAACCACGGATAGCCGGCAATGACCGTCTTGCCCTTTCCGCGACGCGCGAGATACGAGTCGGCCGCGCGATGCAGCGGCGTGAGGAAAGCTCTCCGCCGACGCCACTCCGCCGTTTGCGCAGCGGCGTAACGCGCCTCGATCGGTTCGTGATCGGCAAACCCGTGGCCTTCCGTTGCAAAGACCAGGACGGCGCGTTTTTTCGCGAGCGAAAACTCGAAAAGGCCCGGCGCAGCCAGGTCTTCACTCGCGTCCAAACCGCGCGCCTGCTCTTCGGCGTAGAGGAAATTACGGTACCAGATCGGCTCGTGAGAATAGCGTCCGTTCGCATAAGCGATCAGGCTCGGCGCGCCTTCGTACGGCCGCCAAATCCAACGCTCACCGTCCGCTTCAGGATCAAAACGGAACGCGCCGTTCTCGTGTTGCAGCGAATGGAAATCGCGGACCGCGAGAAACGGCCGCACCCGCAAGGTCGCCCCATCACACGAGCCTTCCGCGATTTTCCACGACATCATCACCGCCGAACGTTCCCGGCCGACAAACAACTGCTGCTCCACCACGAGGTCCGCGCTCAACCGAAAACGCCAGCGCGGCCACGGCTCGGATTCGAAGGACTCGATCCGCGTCGCGCCATCCGGGTGCACCACATCCGGCGCATAGCGTTGTGAAGAAAGCGCGAACGTTCCTTGCGGCGTATCCACCCACGCGTCGAGGCCACTCACGAGCACCACGCGTCCGGCGGGCGGCGTGGTGGCCGTGAGCAACAGCGCGTGATAGCGCCGGGTGCGAATTCCCGAGACCGTCCCGCTGGCGAATCCGCCGAGCCCGTCGGTCTCGAGCCATTCCGCGTCCGGGCTCATGGCGTAAATGACGTCGTTGGAGCCTGGGTCGCCGACCCCGGCCGTTCTAACGGGAGGTCTCGCCTACCCCGGCCGGGATCAACGATACCGGCTCCAACAGCAGCATCAGCGATCCCAACTACAACTGCATCAGCTCGATTCATGGCGCGGCCCAGCATCAAAACAGAACAGTAAAATCACGAGCAGGGAAATTAAAATCGTGATCATCGCCTAACCTCCCGTCTCGAATCCCGGGTAGAGTGTCATCCCGCCATCCACGAAGAGGGTCGTGCCGACCACGTAATCGGATTCATCGCTCGCGAGCCACGCGGCCGCGCGTCCGATCTCCTCCGGCTCGCCGATCCGCTTATAAGGAATGAGTTTGAGCAACGCCTGATAATGCTCCGGCGTGTCCCACGCTTCCGTGTTGATCGGCGTCCGAATCGCGCCGGGCGCAATCGAGTTCACGCGGATTCGATGCGGCGCCACTTCCTGCGCGATGCTTTTCATCATCAACATCACACCGCCCTTCGACGCCGCATAGTTCACATGCCCGGCCCACGGGATCACCTCATGCACTGAGCTGATGCAAATAATCTTGCCCGCCGCACACGAAACCTTCGGATTCACGCCGCGCCGTTTGAATTCGCGAATCGCTTCGCGCGCGCAGAGAAATTGGCCGGTCAGATTCACGTCGATGACTTTCTGCCATTGCGCGAGCGTCATCTCCTCGATCGGGGCATCCTTTTGCAGTCCGGCGTTATTAATCAGAATATCCACCGTGCCGAACTCTTCGCGCACCGCCGCGAACATGGCGGCCACCTGATCCTCCTTCGAGACGTCCGCTTTAAACGACATCGCAGTGTGACCGTGCCCTTCAAGTTCACTCACCATCGCCGTCGCCTCGTCGTCGCTGGTGACGTAATTAATGCACACGTCCGCGCCCGCATGTCCGAGCGCGATCGAGCGACCGATTCCGGAGCTGGCGCCGGTCACGATCGCCTTTTGCCCTTTCAGGAGTTTACGATTTTCGGTCTTCGGGAGAACGGGCTTCGGTTGGTCCATAAAGGTGGGTTTCCGGGTGGCGGTTGGTTGCGGGATTGTAAGCGTTTCGAGTGGCATAGGGAATGATGCTTTTGAGTTGCCAATTCGTCGGCCGCGAAATCGAAACCTTACAATCCTGGGGGCAAGCTGGGGAATGCCTCACAGAGCGGACACAAAGGTTCACCAAGTAAAAAGCTTTTCGCTCCCTTTGTGGATCTTTGTGTTCTTTGTGTGAGGCCCTTCTTATTCCGACGTAAGGATTCCATCGCTGCCGCGACGAATCGGGCATGAACAACGGCAACCACTACGATTTCATCATCATTGGTTCGGGTGCCGGCGGCGGCACCCTGGCGTACCGGCTCGCGCCCAGCGGGAAGAAAATTCTCCTGATCGAACACGGCCCCTTCGTGCCGCGCGAGAAGGAAAACTGGAGCACCCGCGCGGTGAACTTGGAGGGCCGCTACAACACCAAGGAAGTCTGGCGCGACGCCGCCGGCAAACCGCTCCATCCGCACACGAACTACGACGTCGGCGCCAACACCAAGTTTTACGGCGCGGCCCTCTTCCGTCTGCGCGAGGAAGATTTCGGCGAGCTCAAACACCACGGCGGCATCTCTTCCGCGTGGCCGGTTTCGTACGACGAACTCGAGCCCTACAAGACCGCCGAGCATTGCGAAGCAGCGCTGCTCGCGGCGTAACCGTGACCCCCCGCCCTAACAAATGCGCGGCAACTGCTCGCCGGACATCATGTCGACCACGCGACGTCCGCCGACTCGGGTATTCATCGTGACAAAGCCCGGATGATCTGCGACCACCTCGCCGATGATCGCCGCTTCGGCACCCAACGGATGCGCGCGCATCGCGGCGAGCACTGGTTCGGCGTCGGCCGCTGAAATGATCGCGAGCAATTTCCCTTCGTTCGCGACGTAGAGCGGATCGAGTCCCAAGATCTCGCACGCGCCTTTCACATCCTCGTCGATCGGGATCGCCGCTTCGCTTAACTGCATGCCCACCTTGGCGCTTTGTGCGATCTCGGTCAGCGCGCTCGTGATTCCACCGCGCGTCGGATCGCGGAGCACATGCACGTCCTTACCCGCGGCAAGAATTGTTTCCACGAGACCATTCAGCGGCGCGGTGTCGCTTGCGATCTCGCTTTCAAATTCGAGACCTTCGCGCACCGACATGATCGCGATGCCATGCACGGCCATGGCTCCGCTCATGATGATCGTGTCGCCGATCTGTGCGCGCACCGGGCCGATGTTGATCCCATCCGGAATGACGCCAATGCCAGAAGTGTTGATGAAAATTCTATCCGCCTTGCCGCGATCGACGACCTTGGTATCGCCCGTTACCAGCATGACGCCGGCCGCGTCGGCCGCTTCGCGCATGGATTGCACGACGCGCCAGAATTCTTCCATCGGCATCCCCTCTTCGAGAATGAAACCGACCGAAAGGTAGAGCGGACGCGCGCCACACATCGCGAGGTCGTTGACCGTCCCGTGGACGGCAAGTTTTCCAATGTCGCCGCCGGGAAAGAAGATAGGGCTCACGACATACGAATCCGTGCTGAAGGCCACACGTTGCCCGCCAATCGAAAAAATCGCGCCATCGTGCAGCGGATCGAGCAGCTCATTGCGAAACTGAGGCAGCACCATTTTCTCCATCAGCTGATGACTGAGCTTTCCGCCGCTCCCGTGCGCGAGAACGATCTCGTTGTAGTTCGTGATCGGGATCGGACAGGACGCGCCCAGCAGGCCGGAGTCCGCGTCAGATGACATCTTCCGCTCCAGCTGCGATGTGGATCAAATCCCACAGGACATGCACGAGCGTGGCGTGCACTTCCTGGATGCGGTGGATGCTGAACGATGGCACGACGAAACAGTAATCGGCCAGCTCCGGAAAACGTCCACCATCTTTCCCGGACCACGCGATCGTGAGCATGTCGCGCCGGCGGGCTTCTTCGAGGGCGTAGATCAGATTGGGCGATTTCCCGCTCGTGCTCACGGCGAGAACCATGTCGCCGGGCTGGCCGAGGAGGCGGAGTTGATCGACGAAGATGCGCGAGTAATCCGCATCGTTGCCGATCGCGGTTATGGTGGCGATATCCGTCATGAGCGAGATGGCAGGAAACGCCGCGCGTTTTTCGATGATGGGATGAGTGAACTCGACCGCGAAGTGCATCGCGTCGCACAGGCTGCCGCCGTTGCCCATCGTGAGCAGTTTTTTTCCGTCCGCGAAGCGCGCCGCCATCTCGCGACTCAACGTCTCAATCTGGTCGGCATACTTGACGAAAAATTTCTCCTTCATCTCTATGCTCTCGCCCGCTTTGCGGAGCACTTTGTCGCGAAAACTCTCGGCGGATTTGTCCTTTACTGCTGGAGCACTCAAACGTGCACGACCTCCGCGGACGGCTCTTTGATTTCGAGATGACGACCGTAAGCGTAATAGGCGGCACAGGCTCCCTCTGCGGAAACCATCGTCGCACCGAGCGGGGTCTCCGGGGTGCATTCCTTCCCGAAGCAGGCGCAATCGTGCGGCTTCTTCACTCCGCGCAGGACGAGGCCGCTGATGCAATGCGCCGGCTCCTCGGTATCGATTTCCCGCACGTCGAAGATTCGCTCCGCGTCGTGCTCGTGAAATTCGTAGCGCAGTTTGTAACCGCTCTTCGGAATCGAGCCGACTCCGCGCCATTTGCGATCGCCCACCTCGAAAACCTTGTTGATCAAATCCTGCGCTACCTTGTTGCCCTCGCGGGTGACGACGCGCGGATATTGATTCTCCACTTCCGCCTTGCCCGCTTCGAGCTGGCGAATCGTCATCAGCGTTCCCTGCAAAATATCGATCGGCTCGAAGCCGGTGATGACGATCGGCACCTTGTAGCGCGCCGCGATCGGCTCGTACTCCTTATAACCCATGACCACGCAAACGTGGCCTGGCCCGAGAAACCCCTGCACGCGATTAAGCGGCGATTGCAGAATGGAAGCGATCGACGGCGGGACAAGCACGTGCGAGACGAGGATGGAATAATTTTTCAGCCCCTGCTGTTTGGCCTGCCAGACGGACATGGCGTTGGCCGGGGCGGTCGTTTCAAAACCAATCGCGAAGAAGACGACTTGTTTGTCCGGGTTGGCCCGCGCGATTTTCAGGCAATCGATCGGCGAATAAACGACCCGGACATCGGCGCCGCGTGATTTTAAAATCAGCAGGTCGCAGTCGGAGCCCGGCACACGCAGCATGTCGCCGAACGAGCAGAAGATGACGTCCGGCCGCTGCGCGATGGCGAGCGCCTTGTCGATCATCTCGAGCGAAGTCACGCAAACCGGGCAGCCCGGACCGTGGACCAGTTCGATCTCTTCCGGCAGGAGCCGATCGATTCCGTATTTCACGATCGAGTGCGTTTGCCCGCCGCAGACTTCCATCAAAACCCACGGCTTGGTGACGAGGCGTTTGATCTCCGCGACGATGCCTTTCGCCAACCCTTCGTCGCGATATTCGTCGAGGTATTTCATGCGGCTTGGGAAATGGAATCCGATGAGGCATTGGCCGGGATGGGATCCTCGGCATCGGGAACATCCGGCGTGTCCAGCTCGCCTAACTGCTGCATTTGCTCGAGCGCCTTGTAAGTGCGCGCGGCCTCGGCTTCATCGACTTTGCTCAAGGCAAAACCGACGTGCACGAGCACGTAATCGCCCATCTCCACTTCGGGCGTGTATTCGAGGCAGACCTGTTTCACGATCCCCCCAAAGTTGGCTTTGCCCATCCGCAC
>JBDSNB010000103.1:0-21692 GCA_039915555.1 Chthoniobacterales bacterium
TACGTGTAGCCAACCGGACGTCGACTGACCGCGCAGGCGCACGCCGCTTCGCCCGGCACGAGGAGCGAACGCCCCAGCGCCTCCAACTTTGCAAATACAACTCGTCCGCCGCCGGCGCAGCCGGAAACATCCGTCCGTAATGCCCGGTCGAATGGAGCGTGGTCTTCACCCCACGCGAAAACGAATTTGTTTGATCACGCGCCCGCCGAACCGCTGCTTCAGTTTGCGCAAGATTTCCGGCTTGGAGATCGTCTCAAATTGATAATGCAAAGCCGGCTGCAGCACGCGGACATGCAGCACTCCCTCGCGCAGAGCCGTCGGCGCGGAATGCCCCGCGATGAAATCGCCCACGATCAGTTTCCAGGCCTCGATCACATCCGTCTCCTGGAGGCGCTCCTTCAGGCCATACTCTTGCATCAACTTCGGCAGCACTTCACCCGGTGAGCGCCACCGGTCCGCCTTGATTTTTCTCTCCGGCAATCCGCGCCATTCGGCAAGGACGGCGGCGCGCACGGCAGGTGACATGGCGGAAAGTTATCACCGCAAACCGAGCCGTGCCGAGCCCATTAATCGGACCAGCCAAAAAAACGGCGAGCTCGAGAATTGTTCGCAGTCTCACAGCAAAGAAAAAAAGCCTGTTGGTTCATCAAAAAATCGGTAAAATTTATGCGAACATCCAGACGAAATTCCCTTATACCTATGCGTCCCCCCTTAGGGAAATATATGTTTTCCCGTTTTCCCCTCCCACCCAAAGCGCCACCCAGATTTGGCTTTTGCATCGCCGCGCTTTGTCTCGCGTGCGTTTCTGTTCCCTCCCCGTGCCCCGCCTTTACGGTCTCCGGCGCGAGCTGGCCCGCTGGGTCACAGGTAGTGATGCGACTGGACCTCGGCAATTCCCCCCAGCCTCTCACGGACGGTAATACTTCTTGGAACAACGCGGTCGCACCCGGCATCACCCAGTGGAATCACTGGATGCAGCGCATGCAGTTCAGCGTCGGTCCTCCTTCGCCGGCCCCAGCGGCCTCGGGGGATAGGATAAACTCCGTCGTCTTTGCCCCCACCGTCTTCGGCCAGTCCTTCGGATTGGGCAACCTGGCGGTCACCATCACAATGCGGCAGGGCACCGTCGCTAACGAGGTCGACATCGTTTACAACCAAAACGAGGTTTTCGATTCCTACCGCGGCCCGCTCCGGATCGGCGCGAACGCCTTCGCCCTTCCCGATATCCGGCGCGTCTTTTTACATGAACTGGGACACGCTCTCGGTTTGGAACACGCGGGCGAAGATGCCATCATGAACCCGTTCATCAGCGACCTGGAGTTGATCGCGGCCGACGATATCGCAGGCGCGCAATCGCTCTACGGCGCGCCCCCGCCCGTCATCACCAGTCCCCTCCAGGCCGTCACGACGGTCGAGCGACCGTTCGTCTACCAGTTCCTCGCCACTGGCGCTTCTTCGTTGTCCGTGACTAATCTCCCGCCCGGTTTGCGTTTCGATGCTGCGCGCAATGCGATCCTGGGCCAACCGACCCAGGCGGGAACCTTTTCGGTGGGATTGAGTGCGCCCAATGCGATCGGCACCACCAACGCCACTCTCGTTCTCGTCGTGCAGAACGCCGTGCTCGACGCACCCGTCATCGCCAGCGCCACCAGCGCAACCGGAAGAACGGGCCGCCGCTTCACCTTTCAGGTTTTCACTACCGGCGGCACCTCCGCCGGGCGCTTGAGCGCGACCAACCTGCCCCCGGGTCTGACTTTTGACGCTGTCACCGGCCTCATCTCGGGCAGCGCTTCGCAGGACGGCAGCTTCGCGGTCGCGCTCACTGTTACCGAAGGCGCCAATATCACGACGAGCACCCTGCAACTAACCTTCACCTCCGACCCCGCGATTCCGGTCATCATCAGCCCGAACACCGCCAGCCTCTCTGTCGGGAAGCCGTTTCTCTACACGATTCTGGCGCCGGCCATCACCAGCCCGGGCGATATCACCACCTTCCAGGTCGAAGGCGTGTTGCCTTCCGGCCTCGGCTTCGAGCCGATCACGGGCACAATTTCCGGTAGCTTCACCGACCAGCTCGACGACCGCGAGGTTGGGCGCGATCCCAAACTCTCCGGCGGCGTGATCAGTAACGTGCAACTTTTCGCGACCAACTCCCACGGCACCACCACCATCCCGCTGATCTTCTTCCTCCAGCTCAACGGGGTGGCCAACATCTCCACCCGGCTCTCCGTCGGGGCGGAGCCCAAAGTCCTTATCGGTGGGTTTATCGTCACGGGGAACGCGCCTAAAAAAGTCATCATCCGCGCGATTGCGCCTTCCTTGAGCGTCGGAGGCGTGCCGGTTTCTGGCACCCTGCCCGATCCGACCCTCGAACTGGTCGGCGACGGTCTCTCGGTCACCAATGACGATTGGCGCGCCACGCAAGAACAGGAAATCATCGACTCCACCGTCCCCCCCGCCAATGACCGCGAGTCCGCCATGATAGCCATCCTGAATCCTGGCGCCTACACCGCGGTCGTGCGCGGTAAGAACGGCGACACCGGCATCGCTCTCATTGAAGTTTACGATCTGGGCACCGCCAGCCTCGATACCTCCAGCAGCGCGAACCTGGTCAACATCAGCACCCGCGGTTTCGTCCAGACCGGAGATGACGTCATGATCGGCGGTTTTATTATTACCGGCACCACCACTCGAGTCATCGCGCGCGCGATCGGACCAGACCTCGCCAATCGCGGGGTCAACGGCGCTTTGCAGGATACCATGATGGAAGTGCGTGACGGGAGCGGGAGCCTCGTCGGTTCGAACGACGATTGGGAAAGCGACCACCGCCAACAGATCATCGACACCACCGTGGCGCCGGTCGACCGACGTGAATCTGCGGTGGTCGCGAACCTCCCATCCGGTGCCTACACCGCGATTATTCGCGGCAAGGACCGTTCGACCGGTGTGGCGCTGATCGAGGTCTTTGCCTTGCCACCCTTGCCATGAACCCAGCCGGTTCAAAGCCGAAACCTTCCGCGATGCGCGCCTCCAAGATCATGCGCGTGCTTCTTTTTATCGACATCTCGCCGGTTTGCTGAGAACATCGGCGGCAAAATTAGTAAAAATCGCGATGCCCCCCTTCGCCATATTCAGGTATCACAAGTATATCGCCGTCGGCGCGTTGACCCTCGCCCTTGCCCCGGCGCTCATCCTCGAGGCAAACGGCCAGGCCATTCGCTCGAATCCTGGCTTCACCACGAACACGCTGGCTCGCAACGACGATGGCTCCACTCCGGCCGTTCCCATTGGATTCACGATCAATTTTTTCGGGTTGGTGCAAAGCAATCTCTTTGTGAACAACAACGGAAACGTGACCTTCTCCGCTGCATTGAGCACTTTCACCCCGTTCTCCCTCCGGATGACGAGCACGCCGATCATCGCTCCGTTTTTTGCCGACGTGGATACACGCAACCTGGCGAGCGGAGTGGTCCAGTATGGGATCGACACAGTCGGCGGCCGCAGCGCATTCGCCGTCAACTGGTTCAATGTCGGTTACTTTAGTAGTAAGGCCGATAAGTTAAACACCTTCCAGTTGGTCTTGATCGATCGTTCGGACACGGGCTCTGGGAATTTCGATTTCGAGTTTAACTACAGCTCGATCCAATGGGAAACGGGCGACTCGAGCGGCGGGACGGGCGGCTTGGGCGGATCCTCGGCCCGGGCCGGCTACTCCAACGGAGGGTCCACCAGCTTAGAACTGAACGGCTCGGCCGTGAACGGAGCTTTTCTGGATGGCGGCCCGAACGCGCTCCGCTCGCTGACCCTCGGCACCCCGATCGTCGGCCGCGCCGCCTTTGCGGTCCGCAACGGAATCGTCCAGCCGCCGCCGGTCATCGCGAGCCCTCTCGCCGTCACCGGCACCCTTGGGCAGCGATTTATTTATCAATTCGAAACCATCGGTGCGACCTCGCGCAGCGTCACCAATCTGCCCGCGGGTTTCACCTTCGACACAACCTTAAACGCCATCGTCGGCAACCCGCAATCCGCCGGAACCTTTTCGATCGGGCTGAGTGCCGCAAACTCTTCTGTAACCTCCACTGCCAATCTCAACCTTACCATCCAGAGCCCAGCGGCCTCAGGTCCAGTCATCCAGAGCAGCACAAGCGCGACCGGACGAACGGGCTCGCGTTTTAGTTTCCAAGTCTTCACTAGTGGCGCGACCGCGGCCGCCCGCTTGAGTGCGACCAACCTGCCGCCAGGTTTGGCGGTCGACGCCGTCACCGGCGTCATCTCCGGCACCACCACCGTGGACGGCAGCTACGGAGTAAACCTTCGGGTCACAGAGGGCACCTTCGTCGCCACCGGCACTCTACAGTTGACCTTCAGCTCCAATCTGGCGCTCCCGGTGATCGTAAGCCCGAGTGCGACCAGCCTCACCGTCGGGCAGCCGGTGTTCTACAGAATCGAGGCCCCGGCCGCCACCGGCCCGAACGATCCGACCCTCTTCAACCTTGTCGGCAACCTACCAGCAGGGCTGGGCTTTGATCCGACCGCAGGCACGATCTCCGGTACCTTCACCGACCAACTCGACGACCGCGAGGTTGGGCGCGATCCGAAACTATCCGGCGGCGTGATCACAAATGTGCAGCTCTTCGCCACTAACTCCGCCGGCACCGCCACCCTGCCGCTCATTTTCTTCCGTCAGCTCGACGGGGTGGCAAACATCTCCACCCGGCTCTCCGTCGGGGCGGAGCCAAGAGTTCTCATTGGCGGATTCATCATCACCGGGAACGCGCCTAAAAAAGTTATCGTTCGCGCGATCGCACCTTCTTTGAGCGTTGGCGGCGTGCCGGTGCCCGGCACCCTGCCCGATCCCACCCTCGAGCTGGTCGGCACCGGTCTCTCCGTCATCAACGACGATTGGCGCGCCACCCAGGAACAGGAAATCATCGACTCCACCGTCCCCCCGCCTAACGACCGCGAGTCCGCCCTCGTCGCCGTGCTAAATCCTGGCGCTTACACCGCAGTCGTGCGCGGAAAAAATGGCGCCACCGGCCTCGCCCTCGTGGAAGCGTACGATCTGGGCACCGCCAGCCTCGATACCTCCAGTAGCGCGAAACTGGTTAACATCAGCACCCGCGGCTTCGTCCAGACCGGCGACGACGTCATGATCGGCGGCTTCATCATCACCGGCGCCACCACTCGAGTCATCGCGCGCGCCATCGGGCCCGACTTGACGAACCGCGGCGTTCCCGGCGCCTTGCAGGATACCACGCTCGAATTGCGCAACGCCGCCGGCGGCCTCGTCGCGGCCAACGATAATTGGGAAAGCGACCAACGCCAGGAAATCATCGACACCACCGTGCCCCCCGCCGACCCCCGCGAATCCGCACTTGTCGCCAATCTCCCCCCCGGCGCGTACACCGCGATTGTTCGCGGCAAGAATAACACCACCGGCGTAGCGCTCGTCGAAGTCTACAGCCTGCAATAAGTCGAGGAGAAGGCACTTCCCTTCCCTGGCTCATGAGTCGGAAACCGCACGGCGCGGACCTGACTGAGTATCAGCTGTCTCGCCCGCACCGCCGATGGGGCCCCGAGCTGCCCAAATGAAGCTTCCGCAATCCCGAGACATATCCACCCGCCGAGGGTTCTCGAGTGCCCGGCACGTAATTTTCATCGCTGCAAAGAAAAGCGAAAACCTCACCGGGCAGATCCGGTAGTTCTCTGCAGAGGCAAGCGTGATGGAAGCAACCACAGGACGCGGTTGCAGTTACTTGAGAGCTCCAAGCCGCAAAACACCGCCGCGAACCCAGCACATTTCCATCGTGGTGGTAGATGACCACCGCTTCATGCGCGAACTCATCAGCACCATGCTGGCGCGGCAGGAAGGGCGCTACCAGGTGGTGGCGGGCAAGAACGGCGCTACCGGTGCCGCCTTCGTAGATGCCCATGCCCTGCCATGATGGCCGCCGCGAGGGGCCACGAAACCACTTAATAGAGGCGAATGAAGAACGAATCGCGGAGACGAAAGATCCGCCAACGGTAGCGGCGATCTCGGTCCCAGTGGCACTCGCGGCGCCCTTTCCTTCGGAATTGTGTTCTCGAATCCAAGGCCATCCTTTTGAGGACAATTCAAATCCGAGAGCCTCAAGTGAACACGCCAAAGCGAAGAGTCCGCTCGCATCGTCGCTCGACATTCTTCGCGCCTGCGCGCTTTGCGCGAAGTTTATTCCTCCGTTTTCTGGACAGACCAGTCCTCAATCGTCTTCTGAAGAAAGAGTTACGTCTCAGGAGGTGCGGCCTTGGTCGATGTCTTCGCGCTGCAATAATACATTGGCTAAACACGCCAAAAATTGCACGATGATTGCAGCAATGGTCACCCCCCGGCTGTTTTCCATCATTTTGCTCAGCGTGCTCACGCTCGCGCTCAGCGCGGCGCGGGCGCAGGACACTGACGGCCGGGCGGAAGTCTTGAGCGTGGAGAATGTGGTGGATGTGGCGTCGGGGAGCGGCGCGTGGAGTCGCGCGGCCGAGGGGCAAAATCTGGCGATTCGCGATCGGCTCCGCACCGGCGAGGAAAGCCGCGCGGCGGTGCGTCTGGCCGATGCCAGCATTCTGCGCGTGGATGAATTGACGGAGACGGAGATCCTTCCTCCGCGCGAGACGGCGGGCAAGCCGACCCTGAATTTGAAACAGGGCGCCGCTTATTTTTTCAGCCGGGAAGAGACGCGCGAAGTGCAGGTGGAAACGCCGGCCGCGAACGGAGCGATCCGCGGGACGGAGTTTGTTGTGCGCGTGGCCCCGGGCGGGAAGACGAGCTTCGTGATGCTCGATGGCGAACTGGAGCTTTCCAACCCCCAAGGCTCGGTACGCGTGCGAGGCGGCGAAGCGGCGGAAGTGGAACCCGGCGGCGTGCCGCGCAAGACCGCGGTCCTGAACGCAATCAATGTCATCCAGTGGTGTCTCTATTACCCAGGCGTGCTCGATCTGAAAGAGATGGGATTTTCGGCGCGCGAACGCGACGCGTGGGGCGGCTCGCTCGGCGCGTATGAGCAAGGCGATTTGCTGGCGGCGCTGCGCAGCTTTTCCGGCCGACGTTCCGGCCTCTCCGATAGCGGGAAGGTTTATCGCGCGAGCCTTCTTCTCGCGGTCGGACAAGTGGACAAGGCGCGGCCGTTGCTCCGCGCAGCTGCAGCCAACACTCCGGGGCGCGACGCGCTCTTCACGCTGATCGCCGCCGTCACACTCGGCGATCGCGAAGACACGGCGCTCCCGCAAACCGCGAGCGGCTGGGTGGCGGAGTCTTATTATCGCCAATCGAAAGCCGATCTGCCGGCCGCTCTCGAAGCGGCGCAGAAGGCGACGGAGATCGATCCTTCGTTTGGCTTTGCCTGGACGCGCATCGCGGAATTGCAATTCAGTTTCGGCCGCGTGCCGCAGGCGCTGGAAGCGCTCGAGCGCGGCCTGCAGCTTTCGCCGCGGAACCCCGCCGCGCACGCCCTGCGCGGTTTTCTCCTCGCGGCCGAGAATCGAATCAAGGACGCGCAGACTTCCTTCGAGGAGGCGATGGCGATCGACAGCGCGCTTGGCAACGCCTGGCTCGGTCGCGGCCTTTGTTACATTCGACGCGGCGAAGCGGTGCAGGGTCGGCGCGATCTGCAAACCGCAGCCGCGCTCGAGCCGAACCGTTCCATTTTTCACAGCTACCTCGGCAAGGCTTTCAGTAATCTCGGCAACGCGCGCAAGACGTATCAGGAGCTCGATCGCGCCAAGGAACTCGACCCGAACGATCCCACGCCCTGGCTCTATTCCGCGATCGAGAACAAGCAAAACAACCGCATCAATCGCGGCATCCGAGATCTCGAACGCTCGATTGAGTTAAACGACAACCGGCGCGTCTTTCGTTCGCGTTTCCTGCTCGATCAGGACAAGGCGGTACGCGGGGCGAACCTCGCGGCCATCTACCAAGCGGCGGGCATGGATGAGCTGAGCGTGCGCGAGGCGACACGCGCGGTGGACGCTAATTACTCGAACGCTTCGGCGCATCTTTTCCTCGCCAATAGCTACAATGCCTTGCGCGATCCAAAGCGGATCAATCTCCGTTTCGAGACGCCTTGGTTTAACGAGTTGTTACTGGCCAACCTGCTCTCGCCGGTCGGCGGCGGACCGCTTTCGCAGTTCGTTTCCGAACAGGAATACTCAAAGCTCTTCGAGTCGGACGGCTTCGGGTTTAGCTCGAGCACTTCCTATATCAGCGGGACGGAGGTGCAGGAGATGGCGTCGCAGTACGGCACCTTCGGAAATTTCAGTTACTCGATCGACACCGATTACTTTTACGATAACGGCAAGCGGCCTAACAACGAGATCAAACGCTCGGAAACCTACGGGCAGATGAAGTTTCAAATCACGCCGCGCGACGTGCTTTTCCTGCAAACGAAGTATCAGGACGTGCGCCAGGACGATCTCCTGCAGCGCTACAACCAGGATGATTTCTCGCCCGGGGTAAACTTCCGCGAGGTGCAACAGCCCGCCATTCTCCTCGCCGGGTTTCGGCACGAATGGGCGCCGGGCGTCCAAACGCTCCTGCTCGCGGGACGGCTCGCGGATGAGATCACCTTTCGGGACGTAAACAGCGCGGCCGATTCCGCTGAGTTCGTCCGCACTGGGACGCGGCCGAACGTAAGTCGCTCGCTCATCTTTACGCGCAATCGGACCGGCGACATCACCGGCGCGTTTCTGCTCCCGCTCGATCTGCGCTATCACAGCGAGTTCACCACCTACACGGGCGAGATTAATCAGATCTGGGAGACAGAACAGAACACGCTGATCGCGGGCGCGCGTTTCCAATCGGGCGAATTTCAGACGTCCGATCGGTTCGATAATCCGCCGCCGTTCACTTCGCGGTTCTTCAATAATCCCGCGGCGGCGCACAATTTCGAGACCTCTCTGGAAAGACAAACCGTTTACGCCTACGACACCTGGCGTCCGGTGCGCTCGCTCTCGCTTACGGGCGGGCTGGCCTTCGACCGGCTCCACTTTCCGGAGAACCATCGCAACCCGCCGCTGATCGATTCGCAGAGCACGCGCACGCGTTTTTCGCCGAAGGCGGGCGTGATCTGGAATCCGTTCGATAAGCTGTTCGTCCGCGGCGCCTACACGCGCGCGCTCGGCGGCGTGAGCTTCGACGAAAGCGTGCAGCTGGAGCCGAATCAGGTCGCAGGCTTCAACCAGGTTTTCCGCAGCATCATTTCGGAATCGGTCGTCGGCTCCGTCAGCGCGCCATTTTATGAAACCGGCAGTTTGTTGATCGAAAACAAATTTCCCACCGGCACTTACGTGGGACTGCAGGGCAGCCTGCTTCGCTCAGATGTGAAACGGCGGATCGGCACGTTTGACGCGTCCTTCGTTGCTGGCGCCTTGGTGCCGCCAATCGTCGCTTCCTCGGCTGCGCAACAGCTCGATTACAAAGAGCAAAACGTGCTCTTCACCTTGAACCAACTGCTCGGAGACGAGTGGTCGTTCGGGCTGCGCTACCAATTCATCCACGCCGATCTCACGACCCGCTTCCGCGAAGTGCCGGCTGCGATCCTCGATACGCTGGCGGAGAATCAGGAGCAAGCCACGCTGCACCAAGGGCAGATCTTCGCGCTCTACAATCATCCGAGCGGACTCTTCGCTCGCGCGGAGGGCTACTGGGCGCGGCAAAGCAACGAGGGCTACAATCCCGCACTTCCCGGCGAAGATTTGTTTCAGTTCAATGCCTACGTTGGCTATCGCTTTCGGCGGAATTTCGGCGAGATCACGCTCGGTTTCCTCAATCTCACGGATCAAGATTACCAGCTAAACCCGTTAACCCTTTATAACGAATTGCCGCGCGAGCGGACCATCCTGGCGCGGATGCGGATTAACTTCTAACGCGCCGCCCCGGCTGCCGCCGCCATGCGCCTTCGCGAGCACAAATACTTCCCGCGCGCGGTGATCGAATGGACGCTGCGGCAGGCACGCGCCGTGCGCGACCATAAGTATTTCACGCGCGCCCTCGCGGTCTTCACCGGCAGCTTCTTTGCCACCCTCATCGGCGTTATTTGTCTCCACTATTCTTTCGCCGCTGGACTCGCGCGGGTGAGCTACGATCTGCCGTTTCTTCTGCGGTCCACGCTGAAGACGGAGGAGGTGGCGCTAATTTACCTCGACGACTTCGCGGCCAAGGAGCTCAACCAACCCCTCGATGGCGTCTGGAACCGCGGCCTGCACGCGCAATTGCTCAACCGGCTCACGGAAGAAAAACCTCGGCTCGTCTTTTACGACGTGGTCTTCGACGCGCCGGCCCCGGAACCGGGCGTGGATGACGAATTTGCCGCCGCGATTCGAAAAAATGGGCGCGTCGTCCTCGGTGCGGCCCTCGATGATTCGCAAGGTTCGGGACAGGTGCAACAGGAGCGCGTCTATCCTCCGATTCCGCTCCTGCGCAAAGCGGCCGCGGGCTGGGGCGTGCTCGCGTTCAAACCTCTCGATCCCGACTACGGCGTGCGCCGAATCTTCTTCGGGACGAGCATGGTGCCGAGCGCGACCTGGCGTGCCGCCAAAATCCTGGACGCACCGATCACGCAAAAATCGCGAGAATCGCTCGGCGATTTTTGGATCAATTACTACGGACCGCGCGACACCTTCTCGTCTGTAAATATCGCGCAGGCGCTGCAAGCCGAGGGCGTGCCCCCCGGTTTTTTCAGGAACAAGATCATCTTCATCGGCGCGCGGTCCTCGGTCGGATATCTCGGCACGAGCCGGGACGAATTTTCCACGCCCTACGCGCGCATCAGCAAGCGTTTTTGCCCGGGGCTGGAAGTGCACGCCAACATCTTGCTCAACCTCCTGCAGAGCGAATGGCTCCAGCGCATGCCGCGCCCCTGGGAACTCGGGCTCATCCTCCTCATTGGCCTGTCGGCCGGGGCGCTGGGTTTTCTGCGGCCGGGGGTGGCTGCGCTCGCGGTCGGGGTGGCCACCGTCGGCCTGGTCACCGCCGCCTGCGCCCTGGCGTGGGGCGATCGCATTTGGTTTGCCTGGCTCATCCCCGCGGGGCTCCAGCTGCCAGCCGGCTTTGTCTGGTCCGTCGGGTCGCAATATATTCTCGAAGCGCGGCGCCGGAAGGAACTGCGCAAGGCGTTCGGATTTTATCTCTCTCCTGCGATGGCTGATCGCATTTCGGATTCCGATTTCGATCTCCGCCCGGGCGGAAAACTGGTCGAGGCCAGCGTCATTTTTACCGACCTGGAAAACTTCACCACTGTCTCCGAAAAGCTCGACCCAAAAGAGGTCTCGGAGATTTTGACCTCCTATTTCACCAAGACGACGAAGTGCATTCTCGAAAACAAAGGCACCATCATCAAATACATTGGCGACGCCGTCTTTGCGGCCTGGGGCGCGCCGATCGATGAGCCCGAGCATGCGCTCCGTGCCGCCGAAGCTGCGTGCGATCTGCGTTCGTTAAGCGAGCTCGAAATCCAGGGCAAGAAGCTGCGAACGCGGATCGGAGTGCACAGCGGGAGAGTGCTGGCCGGCAATCTCGGGTCCGCCTTCCGCTTCGACTACACCATGATCGGCGACGCGGTAAATTTTGCTTCGCGGCTCGAATCGTTAAACAAATATCTGCGCACCCAGGCCCTCATCTCCGATGCGGTAAGAAGTCAGCTCGGCGATCGATTTATCATCCGCCGGCTCGGCGAGTTCCGGGTCGCAGGAAAAACGGAGAGCGTGCTCATCCACGAATTGCTCTGCCGCGGCGCGGCGCAAAATGGCGAGGCAATTTGGATCGAGCCTTTCGAAGCGGGCCTCGACGCCTTTCGGACCGGCGATTTCGCGGAGGCGCGCGATTTTATGCGCGAAGCCTGCAAGGCGCGCGGCGGCACCGACGGCCCGGCCGAGTTTTATCTCCGCAAGATTCAAGCACTGGAAATCACCGCCCTCCCCACCGACTGGACGGGGATCACCGAGCTCTCGGAGAAGTAGTTTGCCTCAATATTTCCGCCGCATGTTGCTCGGCAGAATGTTGAGTTCGGTGCGGTATTTCGCGACGGTGCGGCGGGCGATCGGGATGCCGCGCTCCTTTAGGATCTCCACGATCTCTTTGTCGCTCAGCGGTGTACTGCCATCTTCGTCGCGGACCAGATTTTGGATGGCTTCTTTGACGCTCGTGTTGCTCATCGCTTCGCCACTTGAGGTCTGGTAGCCGGGGGTGAAGAAATATTTCATCTCGTACACGCCTTGCGGGGTGGACATATATTTGCCGGAGATGGCGCGGCTCACGGTCGTCTCATGCACGCCGACGATGTCGGCGATTTGCACCATCGTCATGGGCTTGAGATGCGCGCTGCCTTGATCGAGGAACTCGAGCTGCCGCTTCACGATCTCGTGCGCGATATTTGAAATCGTTTGCTGACGTTGGTGGATGGATTTGATGAGAAATTTTCCGCTCCTGATCTTGTCGCGGATGTAATCCTTCACGTCGCTGCCGTTTCCATCCTGCGACATGATGTCTTTGTAGGTATTGCTGATGCGGAGGTGCGGAATCTGTTCGCCGTTCAGGATGATCTGATATTGGCCGTCGATTTTTTCCACGGTCACATCCGGGAGGACATAATTCTGCGGAGACTCGGCGAAGATCTGACCGGGCCGCGGATCGAGCTGCGCGATGTTGTTGGCGCACTTCTGCACCTGCTCAGCACTGAGCCCCATCTTCCGCGCAATCTCCGGAAAGCGCCGCTTCCCGAGGTCCAGCATGTGATCGCTGATAATTTTGTATTCGAGACTGTTCTGCCTGCCGTCCCGTTTCAACTGGATGAGCAGGCACTCGCGTAAATCCTGCGCACCGACGCCCGGCGGGTAGAAGCTCTGGACGAGCGTGAGCATGTTCTCGAAGTCTTCCTGCGCAATGCCGGTGTTCATCGACATGTCTTCCGGTGAAGACTGGAGGAAACCGCTGTCGTCGATGTTGCCGATGATGACTTCAGCCGTTTTGCGATCGCCGGCATTGAGGGCGGTTTGATTGAGTTGCCCCATCAGGTGCTGCTGCAGCGTTTCCTGCGTAGCGATGGAATCGAAGAAGAACTGCCGTTTCTCTTCGTCGTCCTGCGAGCGGCCGCTGTAGCTGCTCGATTGCGCCATATAATCGCGCCACTCGTCATCGAGCTTCGCCAGTTGATCGAACTCCTCTTTGAAGTCCTGATCGGCGGTCTCGCTCTTCGGCTCCTCGCCTTCGTCCGAGCCGATTTCCGTGGCCAATTCTTCCAGGACCGGATTGGTCTCCATTTCCTGCTGGACAAGATTCCGCAGCTCGAGGAGCGGCGCCTGCAGGATGAGAAGACTCTGCTGAAGCTGCGGGGCAAGGACCTGTTGCAGCGACAGGTTTTGCGATTGGTGCATTCCTTGACCGGCCATGTGTGCTGGACGGTAGGCGGTGAATGATCGCTTGCGCAAGCAATTCCCGCGCCGCGCATTGCGAAGACAGCACACGCTCATGCGCCCTTCTGCAGGGAGGAATGCGACTTGCTCTATCCTATCGCGCCCAACTTTTTTATTACATGAAACGCTTTCCCATTCTCGCCGCCCTCTTGCTGGCGACCCTCGTCCAGGCAAATCCGGCCGAGCCCACCGCGGCCTCCGAGCAGCAATTGCTCACCGCCATCCGCGAACTGCAAACCCAACAAGCCGCGATCGCAGACAACCAAACCAAGATTGATGAGAAGATCGCTGGCGTGATCGAAGCGGTGCGCGTCGCGCGCATCTATTCGAGCCGTTCCGGCAAATAAATTCCGCCCATGAAATTCACGATTCTTCTCTGCGCCTTGGTCCTGGCGACTGGTTTCGCCCGCGCGCAAGCCCCCACCCCGGTCGTCATCCAGGCTGTGCCCGCCGCCGCAGCCCCGGCTGTCCCGGCGAATCAATCCGCTCCCTCGGCCGCGGCCGCACTTAAAGTCATTCAGGAAATGAAGGCGGCTAACGAGGAGATCATGAAGAAACAGGCCGCCACCCTGCAGCAGCTCGACGAGCTCCAAAAAGCCGCCGAGCAACTCAAGATCTACAGCAAGCGCGGCTAATGGAGGGACGGGCGCCGTCCCGTCCAGGAACCAAAAAGGTAGGACCCCGCCGCGAGCGTCCCTTGCAAGCAACGCGGCCCGCTACTTCTTGCTCTTCGGCTCCACCTTGCGATAAAGCGTCGCCATACTAATCCCGAGCATGCTCGCCGCTCTCTCGCGCGAGCCTTCGCAATGGTTCAGCGTGGCGTCGATATAGCCGCGTTCCTGTTGCTGAATGAACTCGTCGAGTGATTGCCCCACCGGCATGTTGGCCGCGGCCTGGTCCGCCTTCTCCCCGCGCGCGGCGGCCACAATCTGCGGCGGCAAATCGCTCGGCAAAATCATCTCTTCATCGCAAAGCGCGCAGGCTCGCTCGATCGCGTTCTCGAGTTCCCGCACGTTTCCGGGATAATCGTAGAGACACAGAATCTCCACCGCCTGCGGGTCGATCTTCTTCGGCTCCCCGCCAGACGCGCTGGCCTGCTTTTGCAGAAAATGATTCACCAACAGCGGCACGTCTTCGAGCCGCTCGCGCAAAGGTGGGATCTCCACCGGGATGACCGCCAGACGGTAATACAGATCTTCGCGGAACGTTCCGTCCTTCATCTTCGGTCCAAGCGGCTCGTTGGTCGCACCGACGACGCGGACGTTGACCGGTGAGCTCTTGTTATCGCCCACGCGCCGCACCTCGCGCTCCTGCAAGACCCGCAGCAATTTCGTCTGGAGCGAGGTCGCCATCGAGTTTACCTCGTCGAGGAAGATGGTTCCGAGATTCGCTTCCTCGAAAAGACCGCGCTTGTCCGAGACAGCGCCCGTGAACGCGCCCTTCTTGTGTCCGAACAATTCAGACTCCAACAGATTTTCCGGGAGCGCACTGCAATTGATGGCCACGAAAGGATGATGCTGCCGGTTGCTGTTGAAGTGCAGCCCACGCGCGACCAACTCTTTGCCGGTCCCACTTTCACCCTGGATCAAAACCGTGCTGTCGGTGTCGGCCACCTTGTTGATCAAATTATAAACGTGCTGCATCGGACCGCTCGTGCCGATGATGTTCTCGAAGCGGTATTTGTTCTTCAGCTCTTTCCGCAGGTAGACGTTCTCCCGCAGCGCCGCCTGATAATCGAGCGCCCGCTGAACCGTCATTTGCAGCTCGTCGATCTTAAAGGGCTTGGTCACGTAATCGTACGCGCCCATTTTCATCGCCTCCACCGCTGTCTCGACTGAAGCGTACGCCGTGATCAGGATTACGGCCGTTTGCCGATGATGCTCGCGCACATGCCGTAACACATCGAAGCCCGTCATCGTCTCCATCTTGATATCGGCGATGACAACCTGCGGCGAAATGGCGTCGAGCTGTTCCACTGCTTTCGCAGCAGAGTTAAATGGGAAAACCTGATGCCCTTTTTCCCGGCAGAGCGTGACGATGACCTCCACCATGGCGGGTTCGTCGTCTATAATAATGATCTTAGCCATATACTCGCAGGGCGGAGAATATTTCAGAATTGAGAAAAAGGAAGCAGAAACGAGAATCACTCTCTCCGGCACTGGGACAACTCGCCATCCACCATCAGCCACGATGCCCTCCCGGAGAAGGAGATAACCTCCTCTGCCACTTCCGCCCGCGCGCCGGTAAATGGGACGGCGATCAAATCTGCGACGCATCCCGCGCGCAGCCGCCCGAGAGTGTTCGGCTGTCCGAGCGCCGCAGCCGCGTTTACCGTTACCATCGCGAGAATCTCCTCCGCGCGCAGCGAAGGCTCCGTTTTCCATAAATGCCGCATCTCAGAAAAGAGACTCAAGTCGTGATTGCTGGCGAGGCTATCGGTTCCCAGACAAATGTTGAAACCGAGAGCGCGCAGCTTCTTCAGCGCGAACGGCGTGTGCCCAAACCACGCGTGACTGCGCGGACAATGCACCACATGGAACCGCGGACCGTCCGCGAGCAATTCGAAATCGGCCGGCGTTAGTTCGTTCAGGTGCGCGATCAGCCAGCGCTCATCGAGCAGCTTGTTTTGTAACATGAGCCCGAGCGGCGTGACCCCTCCGCAGTCCTCCATCGGCCGACCAATCTGCTGCACCAAATCGAACAGCGCGCCGCTTCCATCACGAAACATCGCCATCTCTTCCGCCGATTCCGCGAGATGCGTCGTGACCGGAATACTCCGTTCTGCGGCCAGCGCCGCCGTCTCTGCGTACAAATTTCTCGACGCGGTAAAAGGCGCATGCGGCGCCAGACCGAGGCCGTTTGGCAAACGCACATTCTTTTCCAGACGATCCAGGACATCCGCCGCCACCACCGGACCTCGCAAATCGATCATCTCCGCGAACCACCACGTGCGCAGCCGCGGTTCGTTCACCACCTCTCCGACCAATTCGGGAAACGCCTCCAGATTCGCGATCGTCGTCGTCCCAAAGCCTGCCGCCTCCGCGAGACCCGCTTCGATCGAGCGAAGGTAATCGGCCGGCGCGAGTTCCGTTTTGCGCGCGTTGATCGCTTGGATCCATCCAGTGAACGACGACTGCGACGGAATCGCGCCGCGCAGAAGCGTGTAATCGAGATGGCAATGCGCGTTGATCAATCCCGGCAGCAACGCCCGCTCGCCCAAATCGATCGCCTCCCCCGCATTCCGTGCCCGCACTTCCGGCCACGATCCGACATCCACGATTCGGTTCCCCTCCAGCGCCACCGCTCCATTCGCGATCGACGCCCCCGCCATCGTCACCACCGCTCGCGCGCGAATGATCATGTCGCTTTAGCGCGCGCTCGATTTCACGACTTCACGCGCCTCGGACACGAGCAAATTGCAAGCTTCCGGGCAAAGGAGCGGGATCGTCGTGCCCTCGCTGCGTCTGGTTTGGTCGTACGCGGGATCAAACTTCTCTGCCGGTAACAAGGAGGACGCAGGCGTCCTGGCTCCGTCCAGATCCCAAAGAATCGCGCGCAAACACCCGCCCTCCGAGCGGCAAACCCGGGCCACCAATTCGTTTACCTGCTCATCACTAATCTGCCCGGCAATGCGGTACATTCCGCTCTGCCGCGCGAGCGTCGTGCGCAGCGGCGTCGTCACCAAGGCGTTGCGCCCGAAGGCCTGCAAGGCGTCCATCCGGCCCGGATAAAAAAAATCCATCGCCAGCCACAGCTGCTCGATGTTGCGCAGAATTAACTGCCAGCCGTGTCGCAAGTTCGGAGCCGTCTTGAGCGGCCGATATTTCCCCGCGTCATCAAAGCGGGCGATCTCGGCCGCCGCCCCGGCCATCCGGTCGGTCTTTAAATCGACGCGTTCCGCGTCGTCCAGATGACAGAGCCGAAGTTGCTCGTCGTCGGTTCGATCGATCAGGATTTCACCAACCCAACACGGCAGCGGAACTGCCTCCTCGTTCACTTAAAGGCGCGCCCCATCAGCATGGCCACCCGCTCCAGCACTTCGCGATCGTCCTTCGTGAACGCCTTCACCTTCTTGCTCTCGGCCGCGATGACACCCACCACGCGATCCGTCTTGCTGAAAATGGGAACCACGATCTCAGAGAGCGTCGTCCCGAAGGTCGGCAGATAACGCACATCCTTGCGCACGTCCTCCACCATCACCGTCTCACGCGATTCCACCGCCGCGCCGCACAATCCCTGGGTCGCCGGAAAGCGTGGGTAACACGGCGGATCGTCTCCCGTTCCGGCCACGATGACCAAGTCGCCACGGGTCAGCTTGTAAACTCCCACCCAGCGAAACTTTCGCGCCTCACGAATCATCTCCACCATCCGCTTCACATCCGCCGGCCCTTTCGCGCCCGCGAGAATAAACGCGCCGAGTTCCTGCAGCATTGCGATGGTGGCTGGTTCCTTCAAGCCACTAACCCTCGCGCAAAAGTCTCCCCGCGCGAGTCCCGATTCTCATCGAACGCCGCCGCCTGTTCGAGGAGCAGATCCGCCAGGCGCGGGTGGGTCCCGAGCGAGCTCGCGTAATACAGCGAGCGCCCCTGCAACGCGTGCGGATTGCGTTGAAAAATATCGCCCGACGGCTCCGCCTCGATTCCCAGCAACACCGGGATGTCCTCGTAACTGTGCAACCCATCAGAAATGAAAAACGGAACCACCACCACGTGTGGAGTCTTTGTCAGTTGCGCCCACTCCGCCACGAGCGGGGCTTCCTCCATATAAACATTCAGCACCGCCCCATAATTGGCCCGCTCCCGCATCCGCGCCGCCTCCCGTTTCGCCGCCACCGCACTGTTATCGTTCAAGCTCGTCCCGTGGCCGACAATCAAAAGGCTCGCCTCATTTTCCGGCACGCCCGGCGCCACCTCGCGGGCACGCTGCAAAAGAAGTTCCGTCATCGCGGGATGGTTCCCGACCGGCTCGCAATATTTCCAAACCTGCCCACTCGCCCGCGTCGTCAGCGCCCCGTCCAATTCCAGCTCGCGCGGAATCACCGTCTGCGTGAAATAGCCTTCGCTGATAAAATTCGGCACCACGAAAACTTCTTCCACCGCAGGATTCTGAAAGGAATAAAGCGCGTCGCGCAGACTTGGTTCCTCTTTCCAGAAACAACACGCGACCTTCGCGAAAAGGCCGCGTCGTCGAATTTCCTCCACGTGCGCCAGAGTCGGCCGGCTCGAATCCGGGTTCACCGTCGAACCGTGGCCGACGATCAAGAGCGCGCTGTTAGGTTTTGCTTTCATCCTACCCGGCGAACCGGGGAAGCAAACGTCCAACGCCGAACGCCGCACGTCCACCGCCGAATGAAATGCACGTTCGGCGTTCGGCTTTCGGCGTTAAAATTCTCACAGCCTAATCCCCGCTCTCATCCTCCACCCGAGGCTGGTCGTCATCGTCGTCCACCTCCTGCGCGCGCCGAATCTTTTTTCTGCCCGTCCCCTCGTAGACCTCGCGAAAAATCTTCCCAATCATCGGCGCCGCATGACTTCCCCCGTGCACATTCGCATCCACATCGCCTTCGTAGAGCGCCGCAAACGCATACTGCGGCTGCGTCGCCGGCACGAACCCCGTGAACCACGCCGCCGTCCGCTCCCGCTTCTTCGGTCCCCATTGCGCCGTCCCGGTTTTACCCGCCACCGCCACATTATCCACCGCCGCTTGATGCGCCGTCCCGGCCCCCGCGCTCACCACGTCCTGCATCGCTTCGTGCAACTGCGCGATCGTGCGCGACGACGCGTTGATCGAACGCTTCTCGCGCACCTGATAGGCGGTCACGATTTCGTTATCGAGCGTCTGCACCTGCTGCACGAGGCGCGCCTGCAGAAATGTCCCGCCATTCCCCACGATGCACATCGCCTGCGCCATCTGCAGCGGCGTCACTTCGAGATCGCCCTGCCCGATCGAAAGGTTCGCGATGTCGCCATTTAGCAAACGCCGCCCGTGCACCTTCTTCATGTACTCATCCGTCGGCACGCGCCCTTCCACTTCACCGCGCAATGGAATTCCCGCCTTCGCCCCGAATCCCATCTTCACCGACCAATCAATGATCGGCGCCGCGCCCATCTTGATGCCCGCCTGATAAAACCAGGTATCGCACGATTCCGTAAACGCCTGCACAAAATTCAATTCCCCGCGCTCCGTCTTCTTCCAGTTGCGAAAAGTCTGGTTGCCCACCTGCAAAGCCGGCACGCAATTAAACGTATCGTACGGGCTGACCGAGCCGCTCTCCAGCGCCGCGATTCCCACCGGCACCTTAAAGACCGAACCAGGTGGATACGAAGAGCGAAAAGCGCGCGGCAGGAGCGGAATATTCGAATCGTCCTGCAGCTTCTTAAATTCCTCCGTCGAGATACTCGGAATGAATGAATTCGGATTGTACGTCGGCCACGAAGCCATCGCCAGAATGTCGCCCGTGCTCGGCTCCATGATCACGATCGCACCGCGTTTGGCCTTCGCCTCCAGCGACTTCTCCGCCAGTTCCTGTAACCGGAGATCGAGCGTCGTCACCACCGTGTAACCCGGGATGGGCGGGGTCACGATCCGCTCCGAAGTCTTCCGTCCATCCTTGTCGAAGGTCAGCTTGTACTCGCCGTGTTGACCGGTCAGCATGGAGTTGAACGTCTGCTCCAGTCCGTCGCGCCCCTCGGTCTCCGGCCAGAGCACCTCGTGATTATCGATAATGCCGTCCGGGTTGCGTCCCGTCTTCCCGGTGTAGCCGATGACGTGTCCCGCCAGTCGCCCATTCGGATAAACGCGAATATAGATCGGCCGCAAAAGCATATCAGCCGGCAGCTTTTTCTTCAGCGCGTCGCTCTGGTCCTCCGACAAATTCTGCGCGATCTCAAACGGCAAAATCCCGCGATTGTGATAATGCCGCAGGATCAACACATCAGAGACGCGCAACGAGCGGCTGAGTAATTTCTCCGCCGCCTGAATTTTCTCTCGCGCATACGAAAGCGCCTGCGCATCCGAGAACTCGAGCGGCGTGGGAAAATTAAACGCCAGATTGTAGCTCAGTTTGTTCTGCGCCAGCGGCGCCCCATTGCGATCCACGATCTGCCCGCGCGGCGCCGGAATATCGAGCACATAAGCGCGCGCCAGCTTCTGCGTCTCGTACGTCGGCACGATCGTCTCCTCCACCCCCGCCGGCGAACTCTCCGGCCTCGGCTCCTGCGCGCCCCCGGAGAACGGGAGAGCGAGAAGAAATAAACCGCAGATTACGCCGAGGGCGCAGATGCTCGGAGAAAAGCTGCGCATTGGTTCCGTGTCGGCCATCTACGCAATCTGCGTTATCTGCGGTTCAACTCAATGCCGTTCCAAAAAACGATGCACTTCCTCCGCCAGCTTCGGCCCGATCCCCTCCGTCGCCGCGATTTCTTCCACACTTGCCTTCCGTAACCGATTCACCGAACCAAACCGCCGCAGCAAAAGATTCTTCCGGTTCTGACTCACTCCCGGGCAATCGTCGAGAATGCTCTCCCCGATCCGCTTCTTCATCAGCAATTGGTGATACCCATTCGCAAACCGGTGCGCCTCATCCCGAATCCGTTGCAACAAACGCAACGCCCCCGAATCCATCGACAACTGCAACGGCAAGCTCCGCCCTGGCCGATAGATCTCCTCATACTCCTTCGCCAAACCAATGATCGGCAACTCCGACAACCCCAGCCGCTGCAACTCCTTGCACGCCGAAGAAAGCTGCCCCTTCCCGCCATCCACGATGATCAAATCCGGCAACCGCACCAACGGCACCGCGCGTCGTTCTCCCTCGTCTCCAGGTTCGGCGTTCGACGTTTCCAACCTTCGCATTCCCTCTACCGTCTCCTCCTGGGAAAACTCCGCGTCCGGATTCGCCTCCCGCGCCTGTAATAAAACTCTCGAGTACCTCCGCCTCACGACCTCCGCCATGCTCGCAAAATCATCCTGCCCCGCCACCGTCCGAATCCGGTACCGCCGATAATTATTCTTATCCGGCACCCCATCCCGAAAACACACCATCGAAGCCACCACATGGGTAGTCGAGATGTTCGAGATATCGAAGCACTCCATCACCGCCGGCGCTCGCTCCAGTTGCAGCGCGTCGCGCAGCGACTCCACATCCTGCGCCGGATCGATCGCGCTCGGCAAACTATGCCGCGTGAAACGCCGCATTGGTTTCGTGGTGCGCTTTAAATCCTCCAGCATGTTGCGCAGCTCCGCCGCCTTCT
>JBDSNB010000269.1:0-16916 GCA_039915555.1 Chthoniobacterales bacterium
ACTCGTGCGTGCCGTCGGGCCGCGTCACCCAGACGATTTGTGGAATGTTATCCGCCAAAAGCCGCAGCACTTCCAACTCGCGCGGGAAGCGTTCGGTCTTCTGGGTGATTGGTATCATGGCGCCTCCATGAGGCACTTTCGCCTGCGAGGTGTGATCTCTTATTGCAGCAAGAATTGTTCTTCGTTTGCGGGCATTTTGTCGATGCGGATTGCAGATTTTCTTTGAACTGGTCGCGCGATTTCATTGTGTCCAACGGCTCGATCGTCCATCCTCCTCACGCCCAACAAGAAAGAGATATGATTAGAATACTTCTCGCTGCGGTTCTCGGCGCCATCGCCATGTTTTTCTGGTCGTTCATCGCGCACACTTTTCTGCCGCTGGGTGAGGCGGGGATCGGCGAGATTCCAAATGAAAAAGCCGTCGTCGCGGCGATGCAGAGTGAGATGGGAGACAAGCCCGGCCTCTACTATTTTCCGGGGACCGGTTTGGGGCCCGATGCCACCCGTGCCCAAAAAGAAGAAGCGATGAAGCGGATCGATGCGGCCTACGCGTCGAATCCCTCGGGGTTCCTGATGTATCATCCGCCCGGGCAGCCGTTCAACTTCGGCAAACGCCTGACGATTGAATTTGCGACCGAGCTTGCGCAATGCCTGCTCGCAGTTTTCCTACTCGCGCAAACGAGGCTCGCCAGCTTCGTCGCGCGCTGGGGCTTCGTGACCTTGCTGGGCGTTCTCGCGGCCGTGGCGACGAATATTTCCTACTGGAACTGGTACGGTTTCCCCACCATCTACACGGCAGCCTACATCTGCATGCAACTCGTCGGCTATATCTGCGCCGGACTCGTCATTGCACTCGTCTGGAAGAAGCGGGCTACTTCTTGACCGTAAAGGGTGCCGAGTACTCCGCGTCTTCCCACATCACCTTAAGGACGCCACCCGTGTCCGCGCTCTCGATTCCAATCGTAAACTGATTCGCCTTTTTCTCCGGGGTCTCTTTCTTCAAGTCGACCCGCGCCAGATCCTGGCCCGCATCGTACTTCGTGCCCCACTGACCGGTCTGCTTGTTCACGATCAATTTCGTCGCCCCTTTTTCCTCCGGCAGAAGGAACAAGGAATACGTCCCCGGCGGAATCGATTTCCCGCCCATCTCGATCGCTTTGTCGGTCGTCAGCAGCGTGGCTTCATCCGCGCCCATCCTCCAGACCTTGTCATAAGGAACGAGCGCACCCCAAATCTTGCGCGGCTCGCCGCTCTTCGGATCCTTCGTGTACGGCCGACCGTAAACGATGATCATGTCATTGCCGTCGATCGTTGCGGTGACTTTTTCGTGCGGGCTCACCCGGGGCTTCTCCTCCGCACGCAGCGGAGAGACGAGCAGAAGCAGAGTGGGAAGAACCAGGAGAGAAATGAGAATCTTCATCGGGAAGGTTCGCCCGTTTGCGGGGCCGCGTCGAGGGCGAAGCGAGATTTCTTCCCCGCGTCGAGAAACTTACCAGCCTTCTTCCGGCGTTTGCGAGGCGGCCAACGCAATGCCGGCCGCCGCTTCCGCGAGGTAAATCGCGCGCGCCGTGTTCGGATGTTCCGCGAGTTCCTCCGTCACCGCTTTCGCCAGTTGCGGCCCGAAATGCCAGAGCAGCGAATGCCAGCGCGGCTTGATCAAACCCATTATGCCGTCCCCGATCAGGAGAAGCGCTCCCACCTGAATCAAACGCCGAGCCATCAAATTGTCAGTCATCCGATCTTATGGCGTGGTTGCGGTCACTATTCAAACGGCGCCCGCGGAAATACACCGCGAATTCACCCTCAGCCACTCACCTCGAGCGCCATCGCCAGCGCATCGATATCCTCCCACCCGTGACGCAACCAAAACTCATGGCCGGTCGCGTTCTCGCTTGCCACTAAAAGGAGGGCGCGCGGAATGCCAGCCGCGTGCAGGCCGCGCACGCAATCGTCCAGCAATTGCTTCCCGACCCCGCGCCCGCGAAACGCCGTCGCGACTCCCAGATGATAAATGAATCCCCGCCGCCCATCGTGCCCGCACAAAACCGCACCCACGATTTCTCCCTCGCTTTCCGCCACGCGACTCAACCCCGGATTGCGTTCCAAATATCCGCGAATCTCCTCGCGCGAATCGCCCTCACAGATTTCGATTCCGGCCATTTCCTGCCAAAGCGCGAACGCCTTGTCATAATCTTCAATCAAGAACGCACGTGTCGTTATGGTGCCCATCCTCTGGCAAGCGTGGGGCTTTCTCGCGCTGAGTTCAACGTTGGACGTTGAGCGTTGGACGTTGGACATTCGGTCTTCCGAATTAAATCATGAAGACCAGTCTCGCTCTCACGCTCCTCGCCACCGCCGCGTTCGCCGCCCCAGAAAAACCAACGCCGGAAGTGAGCGGCCTGCCCGACCAAAAACGCCTCGAGCAAATGACCGCCCGGTTCGCGCCCACCGATCTCACCGCCGACCTCTCGAAACTAACGCCCGCCGATCTTCAGGTGCTCGCGAAATTGATCGAAGCGTCCAAGATCATTGACTCGATCTTTCTCGGCCAGGTCTGGGACGGCAACGCCTCCATGCTGCTCGACCTCGCCGAAGATCAATCGCCCGCCGGCCGCGCGCGCCTCCATTATTTTCGGCTGAACAAAGGTCCGTGGTCGCGCCTCGATGACGACAAACCTTTCGTCCTCGGCGCACCAGCGAAACCGGAGAACGCCGGTTTCTATCCCAACGACGCGACGAAAGAAGAAGTCGAGCAATGGATCGCGACGCTCGCCGCGGAGGAGCAAGCGCAAGCGACAAGCTTCTTCACCGTCATCCGCCGCGAAGCCGATGGGCGCGGCTTTCGCCTGGTGCCTTACAACATCGAATACCAGAGCGACTTGTTGCGCGCCGCCAAACTTTTGGGCGAAGCCGCCGAGCTGACGACCGAGCCGACATTGGAGAAATTCCTCACCGCGCGCGCGGAATCATTCCTCACCAACGACTACTACGCGAGCGACGTCGCGTGGATGGAATTGAACGGCGCAGTCGAACCGACCATCGGGCCCTACGAAGTCTACGAAGACGGCTGGTTCAATTACAAAGCCGCCTTCGAGTCCTTCATCACGATTCTCGATCAAGAGGAAAGCGCGAAGCTCCAAAAATTCTCCGCCGAATTGCAGGACATCGAGAATCATCTCCCGATCGATCCAAAGTATCGCAACCCGCAGCTCGGCGCGCTCGCGCCCATCGTGGTCGTGAACGAAATCTATTGCTCCGGCGATGCCAACCACGGCGTCCAGACCGCCGCCTTCAATTTGCCTAACGACGAGCGCGTCGTGAGCGAGAAGGGGACCAAGCGCGTCATGCTCAAGAATGTGCAGGACGCGAAATTCGCCAGCACGCTCGTCCCGATTTCCAAGGTCGTGCTCAGCGCCCCCGACCAGAAAGACCTCTCCTTCGAAGCGTTCTTCACCCACATTCTCGTGCACGAATTGATGCACGGCCTCGGCCCGCACAACATCACCGTCGACGGCCGCACAACCACGGTGCGCCAGGAAATGAAAGAAGCCGGCAGCGCGCTCGAAGAAGCCAAAGCCGACATCTCCGGCCTCTTCGGCGTCCAGCACATGATCGACAAAGGCGTCCTCCCGAAAACGCTCGAGCGTCCGCTCTACACCACCTTCCTCGCGTCGGCCTTCCGCACCATCCGCTTCGGGATTAACGAAGCCCACGGCAAAGGCCAGGCCATGCAGTTGAATTACCTGCTTGATGCGAGCGGCGTCATCGTCAAAAAAGACGGCACCTTCGCCGTCGTCCCCGAGAAGATAAAGGAGGCCGTCGCCTCACTCACGCGCGAGTTCATGACCATCCAGGCCGAGGGCGGGTACGAGAAAGCAAAGGAAATGCAGAGCCGGCTCGGCGTCATCCGTCCGGAAGTGCAGCGCGCGCTCGACAAGATGGGAAACATTCCCGTCGATATCGAACCCCGCTTCGTCACCGCCGAAAAGTTGCTTCAGGAAATCGCGAGCCAAAAGCAGGATTAAGCGAGCCACAAATATCCCTCGTTTGTCGGGCGCCTGTGACAGACGCCAAGGCGTTACTCGGCCGTCACGCAGGCGAAGCCAGCCTTTCCCAACGCCCTACAACTGCGGCGCCAGCACGCTGGCCGCCTGCTGCACCGGATTCAATCCGCCCAGCTTGCCCGTCTCATCCAGCGTGATCTCGCGCGAGCGGGCCTTGTCCTTATTGAACAAACGCGTCTGCTCCGCGGCGAAGGCCGGGCTCAGCACATTCATGTTCGCTTCATCGTTCAAACGCAACGAACGCAAATCGAAATTCCCCGAGCCCACTGAGACTAACGCGCCATCCACGATCATCAGCTTCACGTGCGTCATGCCCGGTTGGTATTCGTAAATGCGAATGCCGGCCTTGATCAACTCCGGCCAATGCTTGCGCGAAGCCGCCCGCACCGCGCCTTGATCAATATGTTTTCCCGGCACCACAATCTCCACCCGCGCCCCGCGTTTCGCCGCGTCGATCAAACTCTTGCGCAACAATTCATCCGGCAAAAAATACGCATTCTCGATCAAGAGACTGCGCTGCGCGGAAGCGATCGCGAGCAAATACATGAGATGAATATTCATGTCGCCCTGCCGCGGTGAACTCTTGAACGCCTGGGCGGTGTACGAGCCCGTCGCGGAGAGCGGCGGGAAATATTCCGTTCCGTGTAAAACGGTGCCTTCCGTCTTCAACCAATTATCCATAAAGGCCGCCTGCAACTGCGCCACCACCGGCCCGGTCACCCTGTAATGATTGTCCCGCCAATGCTCCGGCGTATCGCCGTTGCCCAGCCAAAGATCCGCAATCCCGACTCCGCCGATGAAGCCCACCTTGCCATCCACAATCAACAACTTGCGATGGCTCCGGTTATTGAAGCGCCGCGGATCCAGCCAAAGGATCGAGTGATATTTCACCACCTTCACGCCCGCGTTTTCCATCAGCGCCAAGTTCTCGCTTCCCATTTTCCCGGTGCCTTGCGCGTCGAGAATCGCGTTCACGGTCACGCCCGCTTTCGCGCGTTCGGCAAACGCTTCGGCAAACTTCTTCGCAATCTCGCCGTCCCTAAAAATATACGTCTCGAAGTTGATCGTATGTTTCGCGCCGCGAATCGCGCTCAGCATCGCCGGGAAAATTTCCCTCCCGTTTTCCAACGTGGTGATGCTGTTGCCGTCCACAAAATTTCCGCCCAACAAAGAGCCGGTCGCCTGCCGAAAAGCCGGCGAAGCCGCGGAGTAGAGCGGCGGAATTTTCTCCGTGACCTTCTTTCCTTCGCCCAGGGTGCAGCCGCCGGCTCCAAGGGCCAGTGCCAGCAGAGCGAAGGGCATTCCCCGCCAGCGGCTCCAAAAACAGGGGATCATATAACGAGCGTTCGGAGCTAGACCCGCGCCATCAGTGCCCCGCGTGATCGAACTCCAGCAGCTTCGCTGTGAAAAAAGCCGCTGCCTCGGTCGTCACGCCATTCCCCGTGGACACCTTGTATTTCCGGTGCGTCATCGAGGACTCGGTCGCGCAATATTTAACGAAATCCTCCGCCGTCTTCAGGCGTTCGCCGCCGTAATCGAGCTTGTGTCGCAGATGCGTCGCGGCCGCCCGGCCATCATACTCGGTGCCGTTGCGGATGAACTTTATGTTCGCCGCGTGCTCCACCGCGTTGAGCAGGAAATCGATCCGCGCCTGCTCCCGCGCCTCGCGCGCAGAAACCAAACCTGGCAGAAACGAAAGCCACACCAACGCGACCAGGAACGATGTTTTCAGAGCCGCAGGATAGCAGAAAAAATATCGTCGCATAGGTGGATTCTAGTGCGTCGTACGGATCAAAATTGCTGATTCGTTCGCCCGGTGACCGCGGCGATCGTGGCCAAAAGTTCCGCCGGCTCCACCGGTTTTGAAAGATGCGCTGAAAAGCCTTCCAGCAAAGCGCGAGAGCGATCCTCCGAGCGCGCAAACGCCGTCAATGCGATCGCCGGCATCTTGTGTCGATCGCCGATGCCCGCGGCTCGCAGTCGTTTGAGCAATTCATAGCCGTCCACTTCCGCCATCCCGATGTCGCTTACCAAAACCTCCGGGGTTTCCGCCACCGCCGCCGCGAAAGCCTCCGCCGCCGATGCGGCCGAGCTCACGTGCGCGCCGCAGTCTTCCAACATGCGTCGCAGAAGCTCCCGCGCGTCCGGCTCGTCGTCCACCACCAGCACGCGCAACCCTTGCAGGAGCGCATTCTTCCGGTGGCGGCGCACGCCGCTCTGCGCGGCGGGATGCACGCGGTCAGTTTCCGGTTCCTCGTGATGCACGATCTTCGTCGGCAAGCTCACGCGAAAAGTCGTCCCCAAACCCGCGCCGCCACTCGCCACCCGGATATTGCCGCCGTGCAGCTCCGCCAACTGTTTCACAATCGCCAGCCCGAGCCCCAGTCCGCCATGTTTGCGATTGGTGGAAGCGTCGGCCTGCCGAAACCGATCGAACACATACGGCAAAAATTCCGCGCTGATTCCCTGACCCGTATCCGCCACGGAAATTTCGATGTGCGAATTCACCCGCGCCAACACCACCTGCACCTTACCGCCCTTCGGCGTGAACTTGATTGCGTTCGATAGCAGGTTCCAAATGATCTGCTGGATGCGCGCCGGATCGCCCGACATCGGAGCGGCCAGGGGATCGAGAATTTTTTCAATCCGAATCCCTCTCGCTTCAGCCGCGGGTTTCACCGTCTCGATCGCCGCCTCGATGCTCTCGGACAACTCCGTATTCTGCACATCGAGTCGTAGCTTGCCGGAAATAATCCGGTTCATGTCGAGCAAATCGTCGATCAGCTTCGTCTGCACCCGCACATTGCGATCAATGACATTGACCGCTTCCGCCACTTCATCCGCGTCGTCCAGCCCGCTCTTCATCAGCTGCGTCCACCCGAAGATCGCGTTCAACGGCGTCCGCAGCTCGTGACTCAGCGTCGCTAGAAATTCGTCCTTCATCCGACCCACGCGTTCCGCCTCCGCGCGCGCTGCGCGTTCCGCATTCAGCAAATCTTCGCGCTGTTCGTCGGCCACTTTTCGCGCCGTGATATTTTGCGTCACGCCCGCCAGCCGCAGCGCGGTCCCATCAGCCGCATAAACCGGTCGCCCGCGCGCCGCGATCCAATGCAGGGTGCCATCCTGCCAGATCGTGCGGTATTCCGATGCATAATCTTCCCGGCGTTCGATCGCTCGCCGCACCGCGGCCTCCGTCTGCTTGCGATCCGCTGGGTGGATGCTTTCCCAAAACATCGCGTAGGTGAACGGTTCGTTAGGCGAGCGGCCAAAATTTGCCCGGCAATCGTCCGAAGCAGTCATCTCCTGCGTCGGCACATCGACGGTCCAGGTCCCCAGTTCTCCGGCTGCCAGCGCCAGCGCCAGTTGTTCGCGGCCACTGCGGAGCGCTTCCTCGATCTGTTTTCTCTCGTGAATATCCGTGCACGTGCCATACCAGCGTTCGATCTCGCCCTGCGCATTCCGGATCGGCAGCGCCCGGCCCAGCGTCCAGCGGTATTCCCCCGTGTAATGCCGCAGCCGATATTCCACCTCGTACGGCTCGCCGGTCGCTAGACTCTCGTTCCAGCGGGCCCACGCGCGTTCCTGATCGTCCGGATGAAACATCCCGCTCCAGCCTTCGCCATCCGTCGACCCATGCGGCACCCCGGTAAATTCATACCAGCGCTGATTGTAATATTCGTGAAATCCGTCCGCGCGCGTTACCCAGACCATCTGCGGCAGCGTGTCGGTTAATTTACGGAAACGCACTTCGCTTTCCCGGATCGCTTCGTCCGCTTCCTTGCGTGTCGTAATGTCGACCACCGTGCCGTACATCCGCGTCGGCTGATCGTTCGGGTCGCGGACTACGCGTCCCGAGGGCGCAATCCAGCGCACCGCGCCATCCGTGCGCCGGATTCTACATTCCAAATTCCACTCGCCACTCCGCGCCACCGCGTCCTCGAAAGCGGCAGCGACCTGTGCGCGCTCTTCCTCGAGAACGTGACCGAGAAAAGTCTCAAAGTTCCAATCTGACACCGGCGTTTCGTAGCCGAAAATCCGATCGTGCTGCAGGGAGCGCCAGGATTTATCCTCCACCAGATCCAAATCCCACGCGCCGATTCCCGTCGATTCCAGGATGAATCCCATCCGCTCCTCTGTGCGATCCAGTTCCTGCGAGAGCGCGCCGCGTTCCACCTCCGCCCGCACCCGTTCCGAAATGTCGAGCACCACGCCCGGGAGACGCACGGCTTTGCCACTCGCATCCCGCTCTACATTGCCGCGCGCGACGACGGTGCGAAGGCTGCCGTCTTTTTGCACCAGCCGATACTCGGCCACGTAAGTCGTCCCCTCGCGCACGACCTCGCCAATCGTGTTCGACACGCGCTCCAAATCGTCTGGGTGAATCGCGCGCAAGTAAGCGCTGATCGGTCCACCCGCTGCGTCGGATTCGGAGACGCCGAAAAGCCCGGCCATGTTCGCATCCGCATGCACGCGGTCCTCTTCGATCTCGTAAATCCACGTGCCCACTTCCGCGGCCGCTAGGCTCGGCGGCGCGACCAGCTGAACCCCACGTTTCCCCCCCGGTTTCGCGTCCCTGGCACGCGTCACGGGAGAAAGAATGCCTTCCCGTTGCACGCGATTCTTTGCACCGTTGTGTTACGTGCCTCGCCGCCGGCTTGGTTGCATGGCGCTGGCGGAATCCGCCATCAATCCGGCCCGCTTTTCTCGATCTCCAGCAGCCACGGACGCAGACGATCGTTCGCGAGCGAATTTTTGAGCAAGACAAGAGAATCCCCGGAACGCCAGAAACGTGACCCGCGCCCGGCGTCGGGTAGGGCAGGCTGGCGGCGCCCTCCCGCGATCGAGTCTCGACTTTTATCTAAACCCGGCAGCCAAAGATAGTTCGCGATTTTGTAGTGGGTATTCTGGAAAGCGGGCGAGTGTCCCGCCCGCTCGCCCGCACCTTATGAATTCAATCCTGCTCAAAAACGCCGTCGCCGTCATTCCCGAAACCGAACTGCTCGTTAACGTCGTCCGCTTGCGCGTGCGGCAGTTGGTCAACGGCCACCGCGCACTCGTTCTCACGCCTCCCGGCATGGGCCTGGCCGATGTCGCACTCAGCGAAATCGCCGCCGGCAAACTGACGAGCGAGTCCACCGGCAAACCGATCACCAACTCCGCGGTTGTGATCGATTTCCCGGGATCGGTCCCGAAGACCAAAGCCGCGTAGAACGGCGGGCTCGGCTCACTCTGCGAGCAGCGCGTCGCACGCCTTCTTGCAGCGCGCACAAGCTTCCGCGCACACGCGGCAATGCTCCATCATCTCGCCGTGCTTCGAGCACGTCGCGCCGCAAATCCCGCAAGCCTCGATGCAAGCGCGCAGCAGCGCGCCCGCCAGCTTCTTGTCGGTGCGCGTAAAACGCGAAACATTGCGCGCCGTGGTGAGACACACATCCGCGCAATCGGTGCAATTGCGAATGCACTCCACCATCGCAGCCACATCCTTCTCGCCCAGGCACGCATCAGCACAGGCGTTGCAGGCTTCCGCGCACGCGTAGGCCGCGGTGATGCATTCCATATTCACCGCGTGATCCGAAGACGGATTCACCGGGTGCGCTTCGAACATTCGTTTGATGTAGCTCATGTTTCCAGAATGGGTGTGGCGGCTTTCTCTTCCGCTTTGGTTTCCATCGCGTGTTTTCCTGCGGCAAATTCCTCGATCATCTTGCGATTAAACGCCGGGATGTCGTCCGGCTTGCGGCTCGTCACCAGTCCGTTATCCACCACCACTTCTTCGTCCACCCAGTTACCGCCCGCGTTCTTCACGTCGGTTTGAATCGCCGGCCAGGAAGTTAACGTCCGGCCCTTCACCACTTCCGCGTCGATCAAGACCCACGGTGCGTGGCAAATCGCTGCCACCGGCTTGCCCGTGCGAAAGAAATGCTTCGTGAATTTGAGCGCCTCGGGCGTCGAGCGCAGCTCATCCGGATTCATCAAGCCACCCGGGATGAGGAGCGCGTCAAAGTCCTGCGGATTCGCCGAAGCCAACTCCACATCCACGTCAAACTTGTCACCCTTATCCGCGTGGTTCATTCCCTGAATCTGCTTCTTCGTCGGCGACACAATCACCGTCTCCGCGCCCGCCTCTCGCAGCGCCTCCCGCGGCTTCGTCATCTCCTCTTGCTCAAAACCATCGGCCACTAGAATCGCGACCTTCTTTCCATCCAGTTGTCCCATGCCAATGAAACGTGCCCGAGGCCCGCTTTGGATGCGCTGGAATTTCGACCAACCGCTCTCCACCCAACTACTCTTTGCAACTTCCCTGCAGTGCCGGATGCTTCGTCTCATCTATGATCACGCTCGCGTTTTTCTCGAACCTGGCCGGCCCTGATCTCATCATCATCCTGCTCCTCGTGCTCGTGCTCTTTGGCGCGAAAAAACTACCCGAACTCGCGAAAGGCATGGGCCAGGCGATGAAAGAATTCAAAAAAGCGAAAGACGATTTCAGCGACGAAATCCAGCAAACCGGCACGCCCGCGCCAGCCACCCCGCGTTCGGCACCCGCCGCTGTTCCACGTCTGGCGGAAGCCCAAGCGCCCGTCTCGCCCGTTCCCGCACCACGCGAGACGCCCGCCGGGCAAGCGTAGGCTTCACGCCACCGAGTGTCATCCCGAGCCGGCGAAGCTCGGTCGAGGGATCTTCCTGACGGGGGCGATTACCCTCGCGAGGGACCGCGAGAACCGCCACAAAATCTCAACTCTTACGGCTCCTCATCTCCCTCGTTAGGCCGTGCAACCTTCGGCGTTGGGCGTTCGGCGTTTTCCGCTGCCTCACGTCCGGCGCTCCACTTCATGATGCGCAGTTCATCCTTCAGCGTCCGCTGATTCGCCACCACGGAAGAATGCATTTTATCCGCCGCCCGCGTCACCAGATCCGTCGCCTTGTCGCGCGTCGGCCCCGTTTCCTTGTGCAACTGCGCGATCGCGCGATCCATCGCCGCTTTGATGCTCGCCGCCGTCCCGCCCTTCTCACATTCGCGCACCACCACGCTCTCCAGCCGCGCCACCGCCGCATCGATGGTGAACGCCGGGCCCATCTCCGGGGCTCCGGCGCGCCGCCCCAGCGGGCTGTAAACGTCGATGATCTTCTCGCTCTCCGCTCCCCACCGCAGCACGCCGTAAAACAGCTCGCTCTTAAAAATCAAATCGATGGCCGCCGCGCCTAACGACACCGGGATCAGCGCGAAATCGCGCAGATTATCCACCACCATCTTTAGCTGAAAGACCGCCACATCGCGCAAAAAACTCCAATGGTCCTCCACCCGGGGAGGGGACTCGATGGCTTCCGTCTCTTCGTTCACGACCCGAGAAGTCTAACGCGCACCGAGGCGTCCCCGCCAGCCTGCAATCAGCCTGTGCTATCTTCCTCCATGTTCGCGCTTCGCCTCCTCCTCCCGCTTTGTCTCGTTCCCATCCTCGCCGCCGAGCCCGCGCCAACCATCTCCGCCGAGCGCATCAAGTCCGATGTTAAAACTCTCGCCTCCGATGAATTCCTCGGCCGCAGCCCGGGCGAACTTGGCGAAGAAAGGACCATCGCCTTCCTCGCCGACGCCTTCAAAGCGGCCGGCCTCGAACCCGCCGGCGATAACGGCACTTGGTATCAAGACGTCCCGCTCGTCCGTTTCGATCGCCAACCCGGCGCACAGCTCACGCTCAAAATCGCCGGCAAGTCCATTCCGCTCGTCCTCGGAAAAAACGCCTCCCTCTCCCTGCGCAATCCCGACCAAACCACGCTCACCGATGCCCCGCTCGTCTTCGCCGGTTACGGCGTGGTCGATCGCGCGCGCGGCTGGGATGCCTACAAAGACATCGACATGACCGGCAAGATCGCCGTCATCCTCGCGAACGACCCCGATTTCGAAGGCGGCCGCGATCTCGGCTTTGAAGGTCGCCGCATGGCCTACGCCGGACGTTCCGGGGCGAAAGCCGAAGCCGCCACTAAAGCCGGCGCCGCCGGCCTCCTCATCATCCACGAAGAAGCGGCTGCCAGTTATCCCTTCACCCAAATGGGCAGCGGCGATGCGCTCCCCACCATGGTCCTCGCGCCGCTCGCGCCCGCCACATTAAAGTTCAGCAGTTGGCTCGCGCTCGACGTCGCCACCGACCTCCTCAAAAAAGTCGGCCACACCTTGCCCGACTTGAAAAAGCGCGCCCGCGACCCCGGCTTCCGCGCCCTTCCACTCAAAGACGCCACCGTTTCCGTTCGCGGCGAAATTAAGGCCACCCCTTTTACCAGCCACAATGTGCTTGCCCAAATCAAAGGCGCCACCCGGCCTAACGAGTTCATCCTTTACGGAGCACATTGGGATGCAAACGGCCAGAACGGCCCTGACAAATCCGGCGACGTGATCCGCAACGGCGCGGTCGACAACGCCACCGGCACCGCCGAAGTGCTCGAGATCGCCCGCGAATTTAAAGCCGGCGAGCCGCCCGCCCGCACCGTCCTCTTCGCCGCCTGGGCCGCCGAGGAAAAAGGCCTGCTTGGCTCCGAATTCTACGCCAGCCATCCCCTTTACCCGCTCGCGAAAACGGCCGCCGTCATCAACCTCGATCCGCACGTTGTCCTCCCTGCGGCGCGCGATCTCGAACTTATCGGCGTTGGCCGCACCACCCTCGAAGACGACTTCGCCCGCCTCGCCAAAACCCAGAACCTGCGCATCACGCCCGAGCCCAATCCCGAGGCCGGCTGGTATTTCCGCTCCGATCACTACCCGTTCGCGAAACGCGGCGTGCCTGCGCTCGCCTTCCGCGCCGGCCGCGATCTCATGGAAGGGGGCACCGCTGCCGGCCAGAAAATCGTCTCCGCCTTTAACACGAATTGCTACCACCAGCCCTGCGATCAATTCGACGAAGCGTGGACCTTCGCCGGCACTGCGCAGGAAGCCACTGTCGCCTACCTGCTCGGTCGCGAATTAGCCGAGACCGACAGGTGGCCGCAATGGAACGACCAAAACGAATACAAGCCGCTCCGCGCCGAAACCGACGCGGAGCGCAAGCCATAACGCTTCTTGGGCGATCGGCGATTCGACCCGCCGCCTACTTCTTGTCGTAGACCGCTGTGCTCTTGAATTTCTTCCCGTCCGCGTCCGTGCCGTTCACCGTCACTACGCGCGACTTGCCATCCTTGGCCACCTCGATTTTCCCCGTCCACGCCACCTTGCCGTCTTTCATCGTGCTGATGTCGTTCGTCCGCTCGTTCACCATCTTGTACATCACCGAATCATACGCCAGGTTTCCTTTCACTGGGTAGGCTTTCCCGTCGAACTTGCCCACCCAGGTGCCCTTCGTCGGTTTCCCGTCTTTGTCCACGCCTTCCACCGTCACCTTTGTCATCTCCTTCGCCGCCGCGGAGTAAACGACCGTCGTATTCTTGCCCGTGGCCGGTGCCAGTTTCGACTTCGCTTCATTCAGCGTCCACGTCCCCATCTGCGGGCTCATGGGCGCGGCCGCGGCCGTCGCGGCTGGGGCCATCTTTGCGTCCGCCTTGGCCGCCGCCGGCTTCGCGGTCTTCTCCGCTGCTGGCTTGGCCGAGGAATCGACCTTCGCCGCTTCCGCTTCCGTCTTCTGCGCGTCGGGAGACGGAGCCGGCTTGGCCTCCGCCTGATTGATACATAATCCCGCTGCCGTAAACGACAGCACCAAAACAACTAACATCGAGCGAGTTTTCATATGCACCGATGGAAACCGGAGCGACATCCTTCGTCAACTCCAATCACGCCTCGCAACCTACAGGGCACCGCTTCGGCGTCAGCCGGTGGCCGACCATTGCCAAACACCCCCAGCGGCCCGATCGTAAAGTGCAACCCACGCGAGAGCATCCCGCTTATGAAAATCCACTTCATCCTCAGCACCATCGCGCTTCTTGGCCTCCACTCCACCGTCAGCGCCCACGAAACTCGTCGCCAGCACGAGCCGGGCATCCCCCTCGGCTCCGCCTACAATAGCAACGGGCGCGACGCCACCGTCCGCCAGGTTCAGCTCGCGCTCCAACGCCGCGGATATTACGTCGGCCTCACCACCGGAGAATTTGTCTTCGAGACACGCCAGTCCATCCGCCGTTTCCGCGCGAAACACGGCCTGCGCGTGAATGGAAAGATCGACCGTGAACTGCTCCGCAGCCTCGCCCTTCGTTAGGCCGGCCACGCCTGCGCTTTTGCAAAACCGGAAACTCCTAGCGCCCCGAAAGCGTCAACGAAGGTTCCAGCGCCGAGAGCGCCTCACCCACATTCGAGCGCCCCGTGCTCTGCAGCTCGCGGTGCGAATAAATCCGCACATTGTACGGCGTCGTCGTCCCGATCGAGCGGAGCTGCACCTTCTGCGGAATGTTTGACCCGGTCACGAGCACGTAACGCTCCTCCGGATTTTGATCGAGCACGCTGTGGCTTTTCGCCTTCCGCGCCGCACGCGGCTCCGCCTGCGCCACCGAGGCGAAGAGCGCCGCCCCGGTCACCGACATCAGAATCATCGTCGTCAGTCTGGATGTTTTCATGGCTCAAATATCCGTCCATCCCGTGCTTTCCGCAATCACGCCCGCCGGTTTGCAAATCGGCGACCTTCAAAGAAACCCCCGATGACAAATCGGGGCTACGCCGGAGTCGACGGTCGGGCTTTCTAAACCGCCGTTCCTCGCCAAACCGGAGCCGATTTGCAATCGGCCAACCGCCCAAACCCATCCGATCACAAAATCGGAGCTACGGCGGAAACCAGCGCCTGTCCCCTCCGCCTGCATAAAAAAACGGCTAATGCCGTGCCCAGCTCCGAATCAACAGCATGAAGCACATCATCTTACCTATCCTGGCTGTCGCCGGGGCCCTCACCCTTGGAGCCTGCGATTCGAAACAGGAAAACGCCCGCCAAGACGCCGTCGAAAAGAAAGCCGACGCGGTCGAAGACAAGGCTGACGCCGTCCGCAAGGACGCCGAGAAAAAGGCCGACGCCATCGAAGACAAGAAAAAAATGGCGAACGACCACTCCACTAACGTTCAGTTGGAGAACCAGGCTGACGCCACCCGTAAAGCCGCCGAGCAAAAAGCCGACGGCATGGAAAACCAGGCCGACGCCATCCGCGACGGCAAAGCTGCGCCCATGGGCACAGCCACCCCAAACCCGTAAGTCACACCTACTTCGCCGGCCCTCCGCCAGAAAACCTGGCGGAGGGATCGGCGTAACGCCGATGCGCAATCGGCGAGCCGCCCCGGAAGCCTCCGATTACAAATCGGTATTACGTCGCGCAGCGCGGGCGAGCACGCGCCGGAACTGACCGAGGGCATCCCGGACCTCCGACCTCCGCCTTCTGCCCCGCGGGCAACCGGAGAGTTCCGAGCCAGCATTCCCGTTCATCCTTTCCCAGGGAGTTACTTCTCCCGGATTGATAAGCCTTCCGCCTCTGATGCACGTCATCACGAGGAAACGGCTGAATGAGTTTGCGGCCGCGCATCCCAACGCCGAATCAGCACTCGCGCACCGATGAAGTAGGCGAGGACGAAAGGCATCCTCTCGCATCACTCATGGATGTCCTCGGAGTCCTCATCGAGAAATACGAAGACGAGCAGATCCGCGCATGGCCAATCCTTTCGCGAGATGTATCTTACGGTTCCCTTCATCCTTCTTCCTTCAGCCTTCTAACTTCAAGCGATGTCCTCCCCTAACGACTCCCCCGAGCCCGTCCCGCCTGGCACGACCGAGCCCCGCCACGATTCCGACCAACAGGCGGACGCCAACCGCGACGCGGAACGTGTCCAGGCCGACGAAGCCCGCCGCCAGAGCCGGAGCGACTCCGACGCCTCGCGCGATCTCGGCCGCGCCGACGCCGGCCGCAGCGGCGCCGAACGCCGTGCCGAAGGCGACGAACGCCTGCGCCTCGAACGCGAAACCTCCGATGTCGCCATCGGCGCCGAGCGCTCTCGCACCGATGCCGCCACCGCGATGGGCCGCACCCATCACGAAGCCTCCGCCCGCTCCTCCGCCCACTTGTTATCCCAGGAAGAAGAGCGGCACCGGAAAACCCGCACTGAACTCACTTCCCGGGAAGAATTCCTCGCCATCGTCAGCCATGACTTGCGAAATCCTCTCCATCATATCTCCATGGCCCTCCAGAATCTCAAGGAGGAAGCCGACCACCCCGAGGAAGTAAAACGCATCGCCTCCTCCATCGGCCGCAGCACCGCCGAGATGCTCCGGCTCATTCAGGATCTGCTCGATCTCGAACGCATCGCCATCGGGAAACTCGTCCTGAACTACGAGATCCACGATGTCAACGAACTCATCGTCGAAGCCGTCGCCGATTTCCGCGGAGACGCCGCCGCCCACGGCATTACCCTCACTGCCCAGTCCGAAGTCGGCTGCGGCGCCGTCGTCTGCGATCGCAGCCGCGTCCAGCAAGTCCTCTCGAACCTCATCGGCAACGCGATCAAATTCACCCCGGCCCAGGGAGAAATCACCGTCAGCTGCGCCCGCACCGGGCCCGGAGGGAAAGACATCCAGGTCTCTGTCAGCGACACCGGGGCCGGCATTGCCACCGAAAAGATCGAAAGCATTTTCCAGCGCTTCTCCCAGATCAACAGCCAGGATCGGCGCGGCATCGGGCTCGGGCTCTACATCGCCAAGATGATGGTCGAAGAACACCCCGGCCGCATCTGGGTCGAATCGAAAGTCGGGGAAGGCAGCACCTTCCATTTCACCCTTCCAGCGCGTTCCGGCCCTCCGGCGGAAGGATAGAGGGATCTGCGAGGGCTTTTAGACCTCTCCCACACCGGTGGGCGAGGCCGCCAAACAAACTGCTGCCGCTGTCAAAGACAGCGCCGGCGTAACTACC
>JBDSNB010000034.1:0-11856 GCA_039915555.1 Chthoniobacterales bacterium
CGCGCGAACGCTTCCCGCACAGCATCACCTTCCGCGTGTAATCGCGTTCGGAGAGGATGCCGACCAACTGTTCGCCTTCCAGCACGACGAGTGCGCCGACATTTTTCGCCGCCATCTGCGCGATCGCATCGTACACCGTGGACTCGGGAGCGACCGAAAAAATCTCGCCGCGCTTCTGGTTCAGAATCGTTTCGATCGTTCCGGTAACGTTCATGATTTTTCGACAGAGCGCTCCCCAAGCCTCTCCCGAAAACAGACGCTAGGGATCGCTGCGTCGCCGCGCAAGACTTCTCTCCGCGCTACTGCCGCGCGAAATCGAATTCCCGCTGTTGCGCGCGCGGCCGCGGTGCCGCGGCGGCGAGTGAGAGCCGCAGCGCGCGCAGCATGCGGATGCCGCGCTCGAGTCGATCGGGGCGATAGGAGTAGGGAACGGGAAGAAGCGTGCTGCGCCGGTAACGATTCGAATAAGTTTTCATGCCCGCCATCTTGAACTGGCGGGTCGGACATCCGCTGTCCGTGCCGAAAAATTTCTGAAATATCTTTTTCACCGCAGATGGCGCAGATAAGAGGATCGAGGCGTCGCTTTCTTTTTCTTCATCTGCGCCATCTGCGTAATCTGCGGCTGATTCCTCCCTCCCATGAAACCTGAAAACCATTCCTCCCGCCCGCCGCTGGAGCGGATGATGCGCATCCACGGGCAACTCAAGGCGGGGGATTATCCGAATTGTAGAAAGATCGCCGACGCGCTCGAGGTCTCCTCGAAGACCATTCAGCGCGACATCGATTTTATGCGCGACCGGCTCGGATTGCCGATCGCATATGATCCGCTGCGTGTTGGATTCTATTACACAGAAGCCGTCGCCAGCTTCCCCAGCATCGAGGTCTCCGAGGGCGAAGTGGCGGCGCTGTTCGTCGCGCAAAAGGCGCTCGCGCAATACAAAGGTACCCCCTTCGAGCGTCCGCTCCGTTCCGCCTTTCGCAAAATAGCCGACAGCCTAAAAGAGCGCGTGTCGTTTTCCTGGAGCGACCTGGAGGAAGCGATCTCGTTCCACAGCGCGGGCGCCAGCGTGGCCGACCTCGAATTATTCGAGACCGTCAGCCAGGCCGTCGTGCGCTCCGTCGAGCTCGAGCTCGAATACCGGAAACTCCAGAGCAAAGCGTACGAACCGCGCCGCGTCGGCCCGCTCCACATCGCCTCGCTCGAGAACCAGTGGTACCTCTTCGCCGAAGACCTCGCGCGCAAACAACTCCGCACCTTCGCCCTCCCGCGCATGCGCCACGTCCGGCTTACGAACAAGCCCTTCCGCCGTCCCGCCAATTTCTCCATCGCCAAAGTCCTCAGCGGCAGCTTCGGCGTCTTCGAGGGCGGAAAAAAACATCGCGTCCGCCTAGCCTTCGACGCCTTTGCCGCGCGCCTCGTCAGCGAGCGCACCTGGCACGACACGCAACGCTACCGCGAAGCGAAGGATGGCACCGCCACCCTCGAAATGGAACTGGGCGGCCTCGAAGAAATCGAGCGCTGGGTTCTGAGCTGGGGTAGCCATGTGCAGGTGCTCGCTCCGTCGCAGTTGGTCCTCGCGGTCAGGAACGAAGCCCACGCGGTCGTGCGCCTTTACGAATGACCATCCGGTCCTCGAGCGTTGGCCGCAGGAAGAGGGCGTGCTAGTATCCTGCAATTGCGAAGCCAAAAAAAATACCTAGCCGCCCTGCGCAAACTCCGAGACCTGCCCGGCCTAAGCGAACACGAAGTAATTCTCTTCGCGCGCAGCCTCGCGGCCACGCCCAATCAGCGCTGGAAAATGAACACCGGCTTTCTGCGCTCGCTCGGCTTCTCCGGGCTCTCCGCGAAGCGGAAATTGATTTCCAGGTAGCGGGAATGAGTGCGGCCCTCCTCCAGGGGGTGCCGGCGACCACGCTCGACGCCGACCTGTGGATCAATCTTCCCGAGCGTCGGTATGTGCGGGTGCTGGCCGTCTGCCAAAAGCTCGGCGCCACGGTCCTGGCTCGAACCGTCGTGGCCCTGACGGACGACACGCTGGTCAACTTCCTCTATCGGATTGATGGCTTGGAAGGTTTCGACGTGGAATTGCCTTCGGCGATCAAGCTCGATTGGCTGGGCCTGAAGGTGCCGGTGCTTCCGCTCGAATCGATCATCAAGAGCAAGCGCGCCATCGGTCGCCCCAAAGACATCGCCCATCTTCCGCTGCTCGAGCAGACTCTCCTGGCGCAGCGCCGAATGCAGAGTTGACGGGCGACGCGATTCCCCGGGGGCCCTTGCGAATCAAGATTAAATTCGGATTGCTCCGGGCCCACGTCGGCACGGGTTTGCCGTAGTCGCGCTTGCGGCCCCGCGGCGATCGGGTCTAACGAAAGGGCTGGGCGTCACTCCCTCGGTCCCGATTTACACGGATTGCAATATGGGAATCAGGGCACCGGAAATCTGCGCCGTAACGGATGCATGCGCAGCAACGGCCGGGCTTTCAAATCTGTGAACCGCACCTATCCGGTTGAATTGATTCGGTTCCGATTAACACTGATTCACTGTCCGGGGGCTATTCCTCTCCCAGTTGGGTAAAACCAAATGGTGATGAACCCCCGGTCTTTTTTTGCCCGCATCGCGCGGGGTAGAGCGCTACTTTCCGCCGAGAAAAAAGGGGTCGGTCATATAATCTCGGCATGATTCCATCGTTGCAGTCGTCCTCTGCCAAGCCGATTTGCCGACATTATAGGACGGACCCCTTTTTGCCTACGCAATTAGAAGGTGAAGGTGAAACTCATCCGAAAGTCGCTAGGTTGATGTCGCGACAGGAAGGTCTGGTTGGTGATTCGCAGGTTGTTTCAAGCGACTCCACCATTTTCCTCAAGTTCGCCAGTTTGGTGCCCGGCACCTCGTCCACAATTCCAAGCCAATATGCCTCTGTCGGAGAGAGGGTGAAATCCTCAGACTGCAAAAGCCGACACACCGAGACTACGAGATACCAAAGTGGTTGAATTTTCGGCTCGGATCTAGGTCGTAGCCAGGCCTGAATGGTTTTAAACGGCGCCGTCTTGACCTCGCGGAGGTTGTAAACTCGGAGATAGTTACGACCGAGGATGATAAAACGTCCCGCCACCGTCTGCCTCGTTCCCGGTTTCGAGCCCAATGGTTAGGGACGGAGGAAAATCGTTAGGGAAGGGCGTATTGAGTTCGGCCTGCGCAGCCGGTGTTCCGCTCGCCGGGTAGAAATGGGTGCGGCCGATCTCGAGCGGGAAACGCGGAAACGACACCGATGGAATTTCGTCTGTTCCCGCCGCCGCATGGCTGATTCCCGCGATGAGAATCAACGCCACGAAAACGAACGGTCGCATGCGCGTGGCCGTCTTAAAGGGAGGAATGGGGCGTCAACCGCGCGCGAACTTGGCTTCGATCAAATCATGCAGCTTCGCGGCGATGACCGGGTGATCGAGGCGATCGACAACTTCGTTTAAGAAACCGGCGACCAGCATATGCTGCGCGATGTGCCGCGGAATGCCGCGGGCGAGGAGGTAAAAAAGCTCATCCTCTGCGAGCTGACCGGTGGTGGCGCCGTGACTGCACTTCACGTTGTCGGCTAAAATTTCCAAGCCGGGCATTGAGTTCGCTTCGGCGTCATCGCTGAGCAAAAGGTTGCGCACGGTTTGATAGGCGTCCGTGAAATGCGCCTCTGGTTCGACCCGGATGAGGCCGCCGAAAGTGGTGCGGGCGTGGTCGGTTAACGAGTTCTTGTAGAGCAGGTCGCTCGTGGTATGCGGGGAGGCGTGATCCTGCAAGGTGCGGGCGTCGAACTCTTGCGATCCTTGCGCGATCGCGACCGCGAGCAAGTCGCTGCGCGCGCCTTCGCCAGTGAGGCGGCTGAAGCTTTCGAAGCGCGAGTAGGCGCCGCCGACGTTGGCGTTCAAGCTGAGCGCGGCCGCATCGCGTTCGGCGGTGGTGGCGTTCATCTGGATGGAAAGAACGCTTTCGTCCCAGTCCTGTACGCAGACGTATTTCAATTTCGCGCCGCGGCCGACCACGAGGTCGTTTACGCCGCAGGAAAATCCGGTGCGACCTTTCGTGGCGGAACGGAAATGCTCGATCACGGTCACCTTTGAAAGCTCATCGGCGATCAACAAGGTGTGCGGGAAGACGGCCGCGTTCTCAGCGCTGAGCCAATGAAAAATTTCAATCGGCGCTTCGATCTCGACGCCTTTCGGCACGTAAAGGAAAGAGCCACCGCGGACGAGCGCCTCGTGCAGCGCAGCGAACTTGGCCGAGCCGAGCGGGGTCGGCTGCGCCATGAAATGTTTTTGAAACAGATCCGCGTGTTCGACTAGGCCGCGCTCGAGCGGTTGGAAGATGACACCCTTTTCGCAGAGCGCGTCCGGGAGCGAATCGTGACGCAGGAGATGGTCGTCGGCAAAAATCATCCGTGCGGCGACGTTCTCCAAAACGCGAGAGCGGCTGAGGATGTTGCCAGTGCTCTCATCGGAGGGCGCGTCGGCCAGGAAAAACGGGGCCAGGTCGAGCGCGTTCACATTCGAAAAACGCCAGGGCTGATCCTTCCGATTCGGCGCCGGCGCAGCGAGGAAACGCTTCCACGCTTCCGTCTGCCGGGTGCGGAACCACTCGGGCAGGTCACCGTTGCGCCCTTCGGGCAAACCGGAAAGAATCGCCGCGCTGGATTTTTCCTGCGGCGGTTCGATTTCCATTACATCCTCGAGAACGACAGTGCTCATAACCGGTTGCTGGTAGAGACGCAAACGGCGGTCGTGCGACCGCCGCGATTCTGCGTGCTCCGGGCAGCAAAAAATTAGCCGACCGAGCCTTCCATCTCAAGCTCGATCAGGCGCTTCAACTCGACGCTGTATTCCATCGGGAATTGGCGGACGAGGTCGTTCACGAATCCGTTCACGCTCAAGCTCATGGCCTGCGCTTCAGAGAGGCCGCGCTGTTGCATGTAGAAGATTTGCTCGGCCGAGACCTGGCTCACGCTGGCCTCGTGCTGCACGGCGTTCCCGGTCCCGCGGACGGTGATGGCGGGATAGGTGTCGGTGCGGCTGTTCGCGTTAATCAAGAGTGCGTCGCACTCGGTGTTGTTCTTGCAGTTCCTGAGGTGCTTCGGCACGTGGACGAGGCCGCGATAAGTCGAACGGCCGGTGCCGATACTGATCGATTTCGAGATAATGTTGCTCGTGGTTTCATCGGCGGCGTGGACCATTTTCGCGCCGGTGTCCTGATGCTGGCCGTTGCTGGCGAGCGCAATCGAGAGCACTTCACCGCGGGCTTTGCGTCCTTTCAAGACGACGCCCGGATACTTCATCGTGAGACGAGAACCGATGTTGCAATCGATCCACTTCACTTCGGCTTCTTCGTGCGCGATGGCGCGCTTGGTCACGAGATTGAAGACATTGGCCGACCAGTTCTGGACGGTGATGTATTGGATCTTGGCGCCTTTCATGGCGACGAGCTCGACGACCGCGCTGTGCAGGGTGGCGGTGTTAAACTTCGGCGCGGTGCAACCTTCCATGTAGGTGAGTTCGGCGCCTTCATCCACGATGATGAGGGTGCGTTCGAACTGCCCGAAGTTTTCGGCATTGATCCGGAAGTAGGCTTGCAGCGGATGCTTCACCTTCACGCCCGGCGGGACGTAGATGAACGAGCCACCGCTGAAGACGGCGCTGTTGAGCGCGCTGAATTTGTTGTCGCCGGTCGGGATCACTTTGCCAAACCACTTCCGGAAAATCTCCGGGTGATCTTTCAAACCTTCGCGTGAACCAACAAAAATGACGCCCTGTTCGCCGACCGCCGCTTTGATGTTCGAGTAAACGGCTTCGCTATCGAACTGCGCTTCCACCCCGGCCAGAAATTTGCGTTCCTGCTCCGGAATGCCGAGCCGTTCGAAGGTGCGCTTCACGTCATCCGGCACATCTTCCCAGTTGCGTTTTGGCTGCGTCCCGCTGCTCAGGTAGTAGCGAATATTTTCGAAGACGATCGCTTCCAGGTCCTTGCTCGCCCAATGCGTCGGCATCGGCTTGCTCAGGAAAGTTTTGTAAGCGTTGAGGCGGAATTGGCGCACCCAATCCGGATCTTCTTTAATATTCGAGATGTAATGGATGGTGTCTTCCGTCAGACCCACGCCGGCATCATGCGTGTGCGTTTCCGGATAATTGAAATTGCCGGCGTTCCGTTCGATTTCGAGTGGGGATACTTCTTTGACCATAACTTCTTCTCCTTAGGCGACAGCCGGTTCCGCGAGGATATCGCGCACCCACTCGTAGCCTTTTTCTTCCAATTCCAGCGCTAAATTCTTGCCGCCGCTGCGCACGATTTCGCCCTTCACCATCACGTGCACGTGATCGGGCACAATGTAATCGAGCAACCGCTGATAATGCGTGATCAAGAGCACGCCGAGGTCCGGCCCGCGGAGCGAGTTCACGCCATTCGCGACCACCTTGAGCGCGTCGATATCGAGCCCGCTGTCCGTCTCGTCGAGCACGGCGTATTTCGGTTCCAGCATCGCGAGTTGCAGAATCTCGTTCCGCTTCTTCTCGCCGCCGGAAAATCCTTCGTTCACCGCGCGGGACGTGAAACTGCGATCCATCTCCAGCAAATCCATCTTCTCGTAAAGCTTCGCGTAATAATCGGTCGCCTCGAGTTCCTCGCCATCCGGGAGACGCGCCTGCACGGCCGCGCGGAGAAAGTTCGCGATCGTGACGCCGGGAATTTCGTTTGGATATTGAAAGGCGAGGAAAATGCCCTGACGCGCACGTTGGTCGGGCGCCAGCGCGAGAATATCTTCGCCATCCATCAAGACCGAACCGCCAGTGACTTCGTAATCGGGATGCCCCGCGAGCACTTTGGCGAGTGTGCTTTTGCCCGAGCCGTTAGGCCCCATGATCGCGTGCACTTCGCCCTTTGGCACCGTCAGGCTGAGGCCACGGAGGATCTCCTGTCCGGCGATCGTGGCGTGTAAATCTTTAATCTCTAATTGGTTCATTTTAGCGAGGGAACAAGGTAGCCCGCTTTGGCCGGTTTGCGAACGGCGAATCCCCGCGACCGCCAAGCCAACCGCAACCGCCACGCCCGCGCCCACTGCGTCGCCCACCGCCACTCCGCTCCCCACGCCGCACCCCTTGCCGGTCACAATCAACAGCCCGGCCACTTTACATTATCCAGGGAGGCAGCGATCCCACGCAAATCGCTCTCCGTTCCGACACCCCACGCTCACCACCGCCGGCGCCACCAATAGCGGCACGATTTATGGCGGGGCGGCGCTGGACGGCTCCGCCTCCTTTTTCCTCTTGGGTTCGACTTCGGCGGTCGATGTGAATTACGACTTTGACGGGCGTTTTGGGATCAATGACGAAACCGCCTTTCAGCCGGCCGGCGTGGTCGTTTACAAGTTCAACAATCTCCGCATCACGGGCGGTCCTGTTTAGAGCAACGGCACGGTGAACTTTACCGACAACGTGACCCTGAGCGGAAACAGCTTAAAGACCATCGCCGCCGATACGGTCAACATCTTCAACGGCAAAGTCGTCACCGTGAACGGCAACGCCCCGGCGAACGTCTTCACAAATAACCCGAACTACACCGGTTTCGGCGGGAACGGATCCACTACCGGCACGTTCGGCGACCTCGGAGCGACCACGCAGCCGCTGAACGCCGGTCCTCCCGGTTACTAATCCCGGTCGCCACGGGCTGCGGGAACGACAGACAATTTATGAGCATTGCAAGCGGCGGCATGCGGCCTGCTTTTCCAAGTGATGGAAGAAGGATTTTTTCTTAGCCCGACCAAACTGTAGCGACCCCGACGCCCAGCTCTGCGAAAGCACATTTTCATGGACGACCAACCGATCGAATCACCACTCCCGTCCGGCGGAAGCGAACGCTCTCCCGCGATCGCGAGCGAACTCAACAATCTCCTTCAGATCATTGCGGGTACCAGCGCCCTGATCGAGAACATCTGGGAAGGCAACGAGGGCGCCGATAAATATTTCGGCATGCTGCGCGAGAGCGTCAATCGCGCCGCGCAGGTCACCACCCAATTGGTCGAACTCTCCGGCACGAGTAGCGAAAAGATCGTGATGCATCCCGATTACACGCGCTTGCGGCACGCCAAGACCGAGCCCGCCAGCCAGACCGAGAAAAAAAGCATCATGGTGGTGGACGATGAGCGCATGCTCTTGATCCTAGCGGGCGAACTCCTGCGTGAAGCCGGCTACAACGTCGTGACCGCGCAATCAGGTTTCGAGTGCCTCGATCTCTTCCGCGCCACCCCGCGCCATTTCGATCTCGTCCTGCTCGACCTCAGCATGCCGCTCATGGATGGCGAGGAAACCTTCCAGCGTCTCCGCGGATTACGGTCCGATGTGCGGGTCATGCTTTGCACCGGTTTCGTGCAACAGGAGCGCCTCAATCACATGCTCAGCGCCGGCCTCTGCGGATTTATCCAGAAACCGATCGGTTCCGAGCAATATCTCAAAGCCGTCCGCACCGCCCTGCAGTCCGCGGCTTTCTCCGTCATCAACCCCACGGACAAAATGGCCGCGGCCGTTTAAGGCGAGATCATGGCCTCCAGTCCAGCTCTGCAGGCCTTCAAGCACTTCTCTCGCAACCGCCTTTTCGAAGGCATCAAGCCGGGACTGCTGAAGAAGATCGCACCCGAGATGGCGGTCATGCGGCTCGCGCCCGGCGACGTCATTTTCAAAGAAGGCGATCCCGGCGATTCGCTCTTCCTGGTGGGCGAAGGCTCCGTCAAGATTTCCAAGCGCGGCCGCGGCGGCGAACAGGAAACGCTCGGTTTCCTGCAACCGGGAGATTTCTTCGGCGAGATGGCGTTGCTCGATGGCGCGCCGCGTTCCGCCATGGCCACCGCCACGGAATCCACGCTCCTCGGCACGGTCGACGATCGGACCTTCCAGCACATTCTCGAGCTCGCGCCCAGCCGGCTGCACATGAATTTCCTTCGCTCCGTTTCCGAACGGCTGCGCAACGTCAACTCGCGCTTCATCACCGAAGTCATGCGCACGGAGCGGCTCAGCCTCGTCGGCTCGATGGCGAACTCCATCATCCACGACCTGAAGAATCCGATCTGCATCATGCGCTGCTGCGCGGATCTGATCGCCAACGAAAGCAACGACCCTCGCCTGCACGAGCTCACCACCATGCAGAACCGCGCCGTCGAAGGCATGCTCTCCATGACGCAGGAGCTGCTCGATTACGCCCGGGGCTCCACTTCCTTGAAGTTGGAGCGCGTCTCCGTCTGGCGTCTCATGGAAGAGCTCAACCAGCAGGCGCTCAAGCTCCTTCCCGGTCAGAACATCCATTTCGTCCGCCACCTCCGCTACGAAGGGCAAATCGAGATCGATGTCGCCCGCTTCACCCGCGTCCTTTGCAACCTGATCAAGAACGCCCGCGAAGCCATGAAAGGCGGCGGCATCCTGACCATGAGCACCGACCTCGTGCAAGGCCTCGCCGTTATCCGCCTTTCCGACACCGGCTGCGGCATCCCGGACGAAGTCCTGCCGAAACTTTTCGAACCCTTCGTCACCCACGGCAAGTCGCACGGCACCGGCCTCGGAATGGCGATCGCGAAATCCGTCGTGGAAGCGCACCGCGGCAAGATCGCCGTCGCCAGCGTCCGCGGCCGCGGCACGACGGTGGATATCCGCCTGCCCGCGTTCGAGGCTGAGGGGTAATCTGCCAGGCCGGCATCCGGCAGGAACCAAGGTCAGCGAGCGTGGCGACTGGTGCCGTCGGAAAAATTGCACGGTTGCGGTTTCTCATCCGCAATCGAAAATCAGAAATCAGCAATTCCCCATACCCCGTGGTGTAACGGTAACACAGCGCCCTTTGGAGGCGTTATTCATGGTTCGAATCCATGCGGGGTAGCCTGCCCGCTCGTCGAAAAAAAGCGCGCGGATCAGACTGCGACGGTCTCGCTTTTCGCGCGCCGCAGAGCCGAAGCCGCGCTCTTACTCGCGCGATGTCGCCAGACGGCGAACCCGACGAAGAGCAAATCCGCGAGAACGAAACTCGCGACGTAACTCTCGCCGCCAATGCCAAAGCCGTAACTGTGCAGCCCCTTGCCGAGCACAAAATTGACGCCATACCACGCGAACAGGACCGCTAGAAAACAGACGACACTCGCCACCACCAAACCAAATTGCGTCCACCAACCCGCGAGCCGCCCGTGCAGCGTGAGGATGTAGCAGAGCAACGCGATCAAGGCCCACGTTTCCTTCGGGTCCCAACCCCAGAAGCGGCCCCACGAATAATTCGCCCACACCCCGCCCAGGATCGTTCCCGCCGCGAGCAAGAGCACTCCGAGTTGCAGCACGCGATAGAGCCAGAAGTGCATCGGCTGATCCGCGCGCGCCGCGGCTGGATTCCGCATATAACGCCAGAGCAGGATGTGCCCGAACCCCATCGCGAGCGCGAAGGCCGCGTAGCTCAAGGTGATCGTGAGCACATGAATCGTGAGCCAGAAATTATCCCGTAACACCGGCACCAGCGGATCGATGCTCGACGGCATAGCGATCGGCATTTGATGCACCAGCAGCAGCGCGACGAGCGAAACCGGCAGGGCCGCGAGCAGGTAAACCGTGGCGCGATAACGCGCAAAGAAGATCATTCCGAAGAGCGTGACCGCGAACGAAACCCAGATGATCGACTCATACATGTTCGTGACCGGTGGACGGCCCGCGATCATGCAGCGCATCGTGATCGCGGCCGCATGAAACACGAGGCCGGCGATCGCCGTGACGATTCCGAGATTGCGCAGCAGCCCGGAAGTCTTGCGAAAATAAGCAATCGAGATGAGCACGAGCGCGAGCCCGTAAGACCAGGCGGCGCGATAGAAGCCATCGAAGTGGTTATAGAAATATTCCAGGCGCAGCTCCTTCTCCGTCGGATAAATCTGCGGGCTCAACCCGCGCAAAGCCGTCCGCAATTCCCGCGCGCCGTTCGAGAATTGAAAGCCATCCGCTTTCACGTAGGCGCCGGCGAAAGCCTGCAGCTGGGTTTGCACCGCGGCGAACTGTTGCTCGCTGTAATAATCGCCAAAACTCGGAGGCACCACCCACGGATCCGTCACCTTCGCCGCCGCGGGCAAAATCAGAAACGCGCTTCCATCCATGATGCGCGTCAGGAGGGTGAGCCGCTCGCTCACGTTCATCGCTTCCTGTTGCGTGCGGGTGAGAGTTTTCTCCGCCCGCTTCAATTCGTGCGCTTCGTTCGCGAGCCGCTGCATCTCCGGCAGCGTCGTTAATTCTTGGAATGAAAACCGCCGTTTCGTTTTATCGAGCCCGAGTTGTTCGATCAGGCTGCCGAGCGAGACCAGCACCATCGGCTCGTTCTTCCAATCGTGCGTCTCGAGCAAAGCCGAGAGCACGAGATCGTTAGCCTTCCATTTCTTTCCGCTCTGCGCGGTGTAACCGGAGCGCCCCGTGATTTTGATCAGCGCTTCGCGCGCGAAGGTGTCGACCGGTTTCCGGCGCCCGCCTTCCTGGATCGCGAGGAGGCCCCATTGTTTGAAATCGAGCGCAGCGGAATCGGTGGGCGGCAGAGGCGCCTGCGCCCGCGCGGGAGCACCCAGGACACCGCAGAGCAAAAGAAGCGTAAGGAGCGTGCGAATTTTCAAGCCCGCCAAATTAATGGTGCCCAGCCCTTTCGACAAACGCTCAATCAAACCGCACCGGGGCGGGGACGGTTGGCTACTTCGTCCCCGGATCAGGCGCGAGGTTCCAATCCTTTGGCACCGGATCGATCTCCAGGTGGCGGGCCGATTCTTTTTTCGAAAATTCCGCCGCGCGCGCCAGGCCGACGATCACGATAAAGCTCACGATGACGCCCAG
>JBDSNB010000134.1:0-7099 GCA_039915555.1 Chthoniobacterales bacterium
ATGCTGCCACCGGATTCGGCGGCGGGCGCGTTTATCGTTCCACCGATGGTGGCGCCACCTGGGTTCTGCGAGTCGACAACGACTTCTGCACTCCGCTCTGTTTCTTCTCCATCGCGATCGCCGTCGATCCCCGACCAACATGAACACGGTCTATCTCGGTGGCTCGCCCACGATCATTTCCGCCAAATCGACCGATGGCGGCCTGACTTTTACCGACCACGAGACTGGCGTGCACGGCGAAGGCGGCTACTCGGTGATCGATCAAAACGCGGCCGACACCACCAACGTCACGATGTACCACACCTACTCCAACCAGCCCAACTTCATGGGCTTCGGCCGCGTTCTGACTACCGCGGACGCCGAAAGTGGGAACTGGAGCCGGTTCGGTTGCGGCTTCGGCGGGTTCTTCACCGCGAATGGCATCACCTGTCCCGCCCCGGTGCTCTTTTACGCCCCACTGGAACAAGGCCCGGGCAATCCCAACACGCTCTACTTCGGCAGCGACGTCCTCTACCGCTCGGCGAATTCCGGCGTCACCATGGCGAAGGTGAGCCAGGAGCCGATCCAGACAGGCGTTCCGATCAGCTCGATCGGCATTTCGCCGCAAAACGACAACGTCCGGCTCGTTGGCCTGAGAAACGGGGCCCTCTTCGGAACCATCACCGGCGCCGTTCCCCTGCTGAACCTCGATCCGGGCAACACCGTTCCCAATGTCCCCGTCGCGCGCACGGTGATCGATCCAAACAGCCAGACGACCGCCTACGTCACACTCTCCGCTTTTGGAATTCCCAACGTCTATCGAACGACGAATCTGAACGCCGCTCCGCCCACCTGGACCGCCATCAGCGGTAGCGGGGCGAACGCCTTGCCGCAAATCCCGATCAACGCCCTCCTCGTCGATCCCTCAAACTCCGCTAATCTCTACGCCGGCACCGATATCGGCGTCTTCGCTTCCACCGACTCTGGTGCGAATTGGGCACCGTTCGGCAGCGGCCTGCCGCGCGTGGCCGTCTTCGACATGTTAATCACCCCGGCGCAAAAACTACGCATTGCTACGCACGGACGTGGCCTCTGGGAGTTGCCGCTCCGTCCGCTCAACGTCATCACCGCGGTCTCACGCAAAATTCACGGCAGCGCGGGCACTTTCGATATTGACCTTCCCTCCACGGGCGCGATCGGCGTCGAGTGCCGATCCTCCGGCGGCGCTCACACTCTGGTCATCAGCTTCAGCAACGATGTCGTGAGCGGAAACGCCAGCCTCGAAGAAGGCATCGGCAGCGTCTCCGGGAGTCCAACCTTTTCCGGCAACACCATGACGGTGAACCTGACCGGCGTCGCGGACGTACAAAAAGTTGGCGTCAGCCTGACTGGTGTCACCGACAGCTTCGCGCAGGTCCTGCCCAACACCGGGGTCACCATTATTTTTCTGGTCGGCGACACCGTCGCGAGCAGAGCCGTCAACTCCACCGATGTAGGAGCCACCAAAGCACAATCCGGCATCGCCGTCAGCAGCGCCAACTTCCGACAGGACGTGACCGCCAATGGCACGATCAACGCCACCGACGTCGGCCTCGTCAAATCTCGCTCCGGACAGTCCGTGCCGTAAATTCGCGGCTGCCAACTATCCGCTGTCCGATTGAACTTCCGGCGGTTTCGGCGAACGCTGGGCGGTGCAAGATTCTGTCGGCCAAAGCATCCTTCGTCGCGTCGTCGCGGCCGACCCGATCGCGCACCAGCTGCGCGCGATCGAAGCCGGAGCGTGGCCGGTTCGCTTTTCGCATATCACGGAACCGGCGCAAGCGCTCCTCGTGGGTGCGCTCGCCAGCGAGGTTGAGCGCACCCTTTGGATCGTGTGCCCGACGGTGCGCGCGCAGGAGATTCTCTACGAGAGCCTCGTGAACTGGCGGCCTGAGGCGTTATTTTTGCCGGAAGCGGAATTCGCCGCCGTCGAAAACATCCTGCCGGATCCGGAGATCACGGCGGAACGGCTGGCCTTGCTTGGGTGGATTTCTCGCGAGGCCGGGCCGCATCTGGTCGTGGCCACGCGCGCCGGTCTCGATCAGCCGGCACCGAAGCTGCGCGCGCTCAAGTCAGCGTCGTTGCGGATCAAACGCGGCGCGCGGCAGGCGATGGATGAGCTGCTCGAATCGTTGAGCGCGGCTGGTTACGAACGCGCCGCGCAGGTCACGGCGCGCGGCCAGTTCGCCGTGCGCGGTGGCATTCTCGATTTGTTCTCCTGGCAGGCGCCGCGTCCGGTGCGCGCGGAATTTTTCTGCGACGAAATCGAGTCGCTGCGCGAATTCGACCTCGATACGCAAACTTCCGTGCGGCAATTGCAGTCGGTCGATCTCCTTCTCGCCGCGTCTGACGATCAGGGCGGAACGGTGCGCGATTACATTGGAAAGGAACACCTGCGCGTCGCGATTGAATCGGAAGAAGACGACAACGAACACATTCTCGTGAGCGAAGGATGGCTGGGCAGCGAGGGAACGGAGGAAGATTTTGCGGGCGCGTTCCAGGACTCGGACGTGGCGGAATTTGCGGTCGGCGACTTCATGCTCGTGGAAGCGAAACGCGCGCAATTCGCCGCGCGTCTCGCCGAGTGGCGCGCGGCGGGCGAGACGATCGTCATCTACTTTCAGACCGAGGGCGAGATCGAGCGTTTCCGCGAAATCATGGACGCGGCCAGCGGCTCGCTCGATGGCGTGGAATTAGCCGAAGGCACGCTGGGACGCGGCTTCTATTTCCCGGCCGGAAAACTGATTGTCCTCTCTGCGGCCGAACTTTTTGGACGTGCGACGACGCACGGCCGCCGCCGTTTGCAACGCGCGGAACAGCAGTCGCGCAACCGGACGCAAATCGACTTCAGCGATCTGACGGAAGGCGATCTCGTGGTGCACCTGGAACACGGCGTCGGCCGTTTCCAGCAGCTCATGAAAGTGCCCGCGGTCGGCGGCGGCGAGCAGGAAGTGCTCGCGCTCGAATTCGCCGACGAAGCGCGGCTCTACGTCCCGCTCGAACAGGCGTATCTCGTGTCGCGTTATGTCGGTGTAGGCAAAAAGTCGCCGCCGCTCAGTTCGCTCGCGGATGCGAAGTGGGCCCGCGCCAAGACCAACGCCGCCGCCTCCATTTTCGATTACGCCGGGAAGATGCTCGAGGTGCAGGCGGAGCGCGAAACGCAGCTCGGCCATGCCTTTGGCCCGGATACCAAATGGCAAAGCGAGTTCGAGCACTCCTTTCCGTTTCGAGAGACGATCGATCAACTCAAAGCGATCGAAGCGACCAAGCGCGACATGGAGCAGGCGCGCTCGATGGATCGGCTCATTTGCGGCGACGTGGGCTTTGGCAAAACCGAGGTCGCGATTCGGGCCGCGTTCAAGTCCGTCATGGAAGGCAAGCAGGTCGCTGTCCTCACGCCCACCACCGTGCTCGCGCAACAGCACTTCGAAACCTTCCGCCAACGCATGCTCGATTATCCGGTGCGCGTTGAAATGCTGAGCCGTTTCCGCTCGCCCGCCGAGCAGAAGAAGGTCCTCAAGCTCCTGCGCGAGGGCGGCGTTGATATCGTCATCGGCACGCATCGCATCATTTCCGGGGATGTCCTGTTCAAGGATCTCGGGCTGGTCGTGATCGACGAAGAGCAGCGCTTCGGCGTGCTCCACAAAGAGAAATTCAAAGAGCTCTTCAAACTGGTGGACGTGCTCACGCTCTCCGCCACGCCAATTCCACGCACACTTTATCTCTCACTCGTGGGCGTGAAGGACATGTCCACCATCGAGACGCCGCCGCTCAATCGTCTGCCGGTCGAAACGGTCGTTTGTGGCTACGATGAGCGCATCATCCGCGATGCGATCAAGCGCGAACTCGAACGCCAGGGCCAGGTCTATTTTCTGCACAACCGCGTGCAATCGATCGAAAAAGTGCGCGACCGGATCGCCGAACTTTGCCCCGGTGCGCGCGTCGAGTTTGGCCACGGCCAGATGGACGCGGACACGCTCGAGACGGTGATGCAAAATTTCGTCGCGGGAAGAATCGACGTCCTCGTCTGCACCACGATCATCGAAAGCGGGCTCGATATTCCAAACGCCAACACCATTATCATCGATCGTGCCGATCGGTTTGGCCTCGCCGACCTCTATCAACTGCGCGGACGCGTGGGACGCGCGGAGCACAAGGCCTACGCCTACCTGCTCCTCCCGCGCGAGATGATGATGGTGGGCGCGGCGCGCAAGCGGATCAACGCCATCAAGCAATACAGCTCGTTAGGCGCGGGCTTCCGCATCGCGATGCGCGATCTGGAAATCCGCGGCGCGGGCAGCATCCTGGGCACCGCGCAGAGCGGCCATATCGTGGCCGTCGGCTTCGATCTTTACTGCCAGCTTTTGAAGCAAGCGGTCGCGCAGTTGAAGGGGGAAAAATTCAAAACACGGCTCGAAGTCGAGGTGCGGCTCGATTTCGTGGCCACGAACGAGGCCGAATTCGTGCAGATGGAAACGGACACTCGTGTGCCGGCCTTCATTCCGACGGACTACGTGGGCGATACCACCTTACGCATCCAGGCCTACCGGACGCTGGCTCAAATCAGCACCCGCGAGCAATGGGATCGGCTGCGGAAAGATTGGCGCGATCGCTTCGGGAAATTCCCGCCTGCAGTTGACAATTTGCTCATTTTGACGGAGATCAAGCTAGCCGCCGCCAGAGCCGGAGTCACTCGCGTGGAAGTGCGGGAAAGTAAATTAATGCTGACTCGCCGCGGGGACTTCCTGCTTGTAGACGGCAAATTTCCCCGCTTAAGTACCGGTAGAATCGACCGTCGGCTTTCCGAGGTACTCGAATTAACCAGAAAGATTTGAAGTTATGATTCGTGCATTTTCTGCCGCTTGTGGCGCGGCTCTCGCGCTCTCCAGCCTCTCGCTCACTCAACCGATGCGGGCCGAGGAAGCGCGCGTCATTGATGGTATCGCCGCAGTCGTGAACGGCGAAGTCATCACCTACTCGCAAGTCCGGCAGGTGATCGCGCCCCGGGAGCGACTGATGCGGCAGCAACTCTCCGGGGAGGAATACCAAAAGCAGCTCAAGGCCGCCGAAGCGCAGGCGCTGAAGGATCTGATCGATCGCGAGTTGATCGTGCAATCGTTCAAGAAAGAGAAATACGCCCTCCCCGATTATTTCGTCGAGCAACGGATGAGCGAAATCATCCGCGAGAATTTCGGCGGCGATCGCAACACGTTCATGAAGATGCTGGAGGCGCAGAATTTTTCGCTCAGCGAGTTCAAGAAAAACGAATTTGAAAAGATTATCGTCTCCGCGATGCGCGGAAAGAACGTGAATCCCAATATGGTCGCGTCACCCGTGCGCATCGCCGAATATTACAAAAAACACCGCGAAGAATTCTCCAGCAAATCCGAGGTCAAGCTCCGCATGATCATGATTCCTAGCCGCTCTGCGGAAGGCAACTCCGCTTCCCAAAAAGCGCTCGCGCAAGAGATTCTCGGCAAGTTGAAGGCAGGAGCGAATTTTGAAAGCATGGCGCAGATTTATTCCGAGGACAGCACGCGCGATCTGGGCGGAGATTGGGGCTGGATCGAACGGCAAACGCTGGCCGGCGCGCTGGAACAGGTCGCCTTTAATCTTCCGACCGGGAAAGTCAGCGACATCGTTGAACTGGGCGGCAACTATTACATCCTGAAGGTGGACGAGCGCCGGGGCGGTGTGACCAAACCGCTCGCGCAGGTCCGCGAAGAAGTGGAGAAAAGACTTCGCCAGGAAGACGCGCAGCGCATGCAGGAAAATTGGCTCGCGGGTCTCCGCCAAAAGGCCACCATCCGCACCTTCTAGCTTTTGCGCATCGGCATTACCCTCGGCGACGCGGCCGGGATCGGTCCCGAGATCGTGGCGGCCGCGCTGACGTTGCCCGCGCTCCCCGACTGCAAGTTTGTCGTCGTCGGTGATTATCCCGCTTGCCGCCTGGGCGAGCCCACTCCCGAGACTGCTACAGCTGCTGCCGCCGCGTTGGAAGAAGCTGTCGCCGCCGCTTTACGCGGCGACCTTTCCGCGGTGGTGACGGGCCCCATTCACAAGGCACGGATGTATGAAATCGGCTTCGCCTTTCCCGGCCAAACAGAATTCTTCGCCACCCGTTGCGGGGTGGAAAATTTCGCCATGCTTCTCACGGGCGGCTCGCTCAGCGTAGCGCTCGTCACCACGCACATCCCGCTGCGCCGCGTCGCGGACGTATTGTCACCAGAGGAGATCGTGCGAGTTGGCGGACTGTTCGCAGATTTCCTACGACGCCGTCTCGGACGTGCACCGCGCATCGCAGTCGCCGGCCTAAACCCGCACGCTGGCGAATCCGGCGCACTCGGGAAAGAAGAAGTCTCGATCATCGCCCCCGCGGTCGTCGAATTGAATGCCATTCACCGACTATCAATCACCGATCACCCGATCTTCAGCGGGCCATTTTCGCCGGACACCGTTTTCTTCCACGCGGCCGCCGGCGAATGGGACGGCGTGATTTGCATGTATCACGATCAAGGCCTGATCCCGCTCAAACTGCACGCTTTCCACGAAGGCGTAAACTTCACGCTCGGGTTGCCCTTCCCGCGCACCAGTCCCGATCACGGCACCGCTTTCGAGATCGCCGGCAAAGGCATCGCACGCCCCGACAGCATGCTCGCCGCGATGAAGCTCGCCGCCGAATTAGCCGACACACGGTAACACCGCAGAGATTTCGAGCGCGCACGTCATCCCGAGCCGCGCAGAGGCCGAGGATCTCCCAAGCAGAGGTTAGGCACACGAGCGAGAACAAGGGCAACACCGGCAGCACGGTCCCCGGAAGAGAGCGGAAGTGGTGCGACCCAATGCAAGAGCTCAGCCGTCTCCCGAAACTCGGAATGACCGGTCGCGCCGGGACGCGGAACGCTGGCCAACCCCGCCATTCCGCTGTAATCCGATAGTCGCGATGCAGCCCTCGAAGTACACCGCCGTCTTCAAGCTCGGCCTGCAAAACACCTTCGTCTATCGCTGGAATTATCTGCTCCGCGCCGTCTTCGGTCTCATCCCGCTCGCCGGCACCGTCTTCCTTTGGCGCGCCATCTTC
>JBDSNB010000199.1:0-3962 GCA_039915555.1 Chthoniobacterales bacterium
GGAGCGGCCACTGCGCGCCGAAGAGCGCGACGAGATCGAAGCCGACCAGAAGGAACAGCCAGGCCGCGAGCGCGAGGATCAATCCTTGCACTCGTTCGCGCGCGAGAAAACCGGCGGCCAGTCCCAGGGCGAGAAAGAAGCACGTGAGTTCGGTCGTGAAAACGTAGAGCTGAGCGAGATGCAAAGAGGGCCCGGCAGTGAAGAGCGCCGGCAAAAAGAGGAGGAGCAAGGCGCTGGCAAAGATGAGCGCGAGCGCAATAAACTTCCCGAGGAGAAACGCACTCCGGGGAACGGACTGACTGAAGAGAAGCGGCCACTCACGGCTTTCGGCGCGTGCGCTGTTCACGCCCAAGAGGACGGCAAAAAGCGAGACGCAGTAGAGCGAGAGTTGCAGGATGAACAGTCCCGCGGCGCTCGCGTCCTCGGCGAAGACGGTGGCAGCGATGCCTCCCACGAGGGCGATCGCGCAAAAGACCTGGAAGTAGCGGCTCGAGATCGAGCCGCGCACTTCACGCCAGAGCATGGCTTGCAAAGGCGCGCCGTTTGAGGTGATCGTCAACGCGGCGTTCATCGGTGAATTGGCATTCCGGGTAGCGCCCGCGTCTCGCGTGCTGGCGAAGGCGTCCTCGCCTTCGCGGACTTTTCTTTTTGCGCATCGCTTTCGGCGATGGTGTTGGATTCGGAAGTTCGTTTCGGTGGGACACCGAAACCAGCACGCGAGGCGCGTGCGCTACCCGGAGGTGATGTCGGCGACGCGTCTTCGAGTTGATCGAAGTCATGCGGCAAATCCGAGGGATCGAGTTCGCGTGTGATGACTCCGTCGTGACAAAGCAGGCACCGATTCGCGACCCCATTCCATTCCGCGATCAGGTGCGTGGTCATGAGCACGGTCTTTCCGCGCGCGGCTTCTTCGTGCAGGATTTGCTGGAGCCGGTTGCGCCAGCCCGGATCGAGACTCAGACCAGGCTCATCGAGCAAAAGAACCGGTGCATCCGGCAGGAGCAGGAGCGCGAGGCCGAGCCGCTGGCGCATTCCGCCGGACAGGGTGCCGGTTTTTTCATGCGCCACAGGCGTGAGGCCGGATTGATCGAGCACCAGATGGCAGCGTTCCCGATTCACGCCTCGCAAGCGCGCGTAAAAATCAAGGACCTGCAAGCACGAGAGACGCGGATGGAAATCGGGGTTCTGCGGAAGATAACTGAGCGCGCGTTGCGCCTGCAGTTTTGCGTGTCCGATGTCATGCCCGGCAATGAGCGCAGCGCCGCCGTCCGCCGCGACGAGGCCGGCGAGCAATTTCATGGTCGTGCTCTTCCCGGCGCCGTTGGCGCCCACGAGCATGGTGATGTCGCCGGGATGCGCCTGCAGGGAAAGATCACGCAGCACTTCCTTCCTGGCGTAGGATTTTCGCAGACTCTTAGCGGCGATCATGGTGAACGGAGCACAGCCGTCCCGGCTGTGCGGTCGGTAGGCGTCTCGCCTGCCGATGATGGAAGAACAGCAGGCGAGACGCCCGCTGGCCCCACAGGCAAGATGCCTGTGCTACGGTTCACGACCGCGCGGCGCGCGCGGATTCTCCAGAAATTAGCCGTCAACGGCGCCGGGTCTTCAATCGAGTCGAGCCCGGGAATGGCCGCGCGCGCGTGGGCGAAACGCAACAGCTTGAGCGCGGGACTGCCAGATAAAAATGCGATCGTGGGAAAGTCGCGCCGTAATGGTCCGAAAAGGTCGAGCTCGCGATGCGGCAGATCGTTCACGCCGTCCCCGTTTAGATCGAACATCTCGGTACCGCTCCAGAGATTGCCGACCCCGTTCACGGCCCAACGATTGTTGGTTCCGGCGCCAGCGGCATCGATCGGGTGCAGGTTTTGGGTAAAGCGGTTTTCCGAAAACGAATTGTCGTCCGAGTTTCCGTAGAAGCGCAGGCCGATGTAATTCCCGCTGACATCATTCGCGCGCACGACGAAGCCGATCGCCTGCTGGAAAGAAAGCCCGACGGCGTTGTTGCGGATGGTGTTGTTTTCCAACCGCACCCGCTCGTCGGATTGAAAGAGAATGCCGTAGGCGCGCGAGCCGCGGTTATCGATGAATTGGTTGCCGCGGATGACGAGATCGCGCGAAAACATGACGGCGGCGCCGGCCGCGTTTTGCGCGAAGACGTTGTTCTCAAAAGTGTTGTTGTCGGAATACATGTAGTGCAGTCCGTAGCGGACGTGGTGCACGTGGTTGTTTTCCGTGTGGGAATGATTCGTGAAGGAGAAATAAATCCCGTCGCGGGTGTCGCTGATTTCGTTCCCGGAAAGAAAATTGCCCTCGCAGCTCCACTGGTGGATGCCGTTGCCGCGCGCGTTTTGATCGAGGGGTTGCGCGCAGAGTTCGGCGATCTCCGCGGTGAGGTTTTGCGCGATGGGCTTGCTCGAGAACGGCAAGGTCGTTTTGCCGCGGATGCGATTTCCGAGCACGCGGCAATCACGCACTTTTTTCAGGTAAACGCCGTGGAGCGAATCTTCGATGACGTTGTTCTCGATCGTGGCGCGATTGCCGGTGACGAAGATGGCGGCGTTATCGTCGGAGAGGCGCAAACCCGAGCCGGTGATCTTCAGTCCGCGCAGGGTTACGTTATCGGTAGCGATGGTGACAACGTTCCCGCTACCGTTCCCGCGAATTTCGCTCCCGGGCTGACCGATCAACTGCAGCGGTTTATTAATCGTGACGGAGCCATCATGAATGCCAGCTTCGACCAGAATGGTTTCGTTAGGCGCGGCGGCGGCGATCCGTTCCTGCAAAGTCGCGCCCGACAAACTGCCCAAGAGAACGATGGGCAGAAATGCAATGACAGCCTGTGCCTTCACGCCGGCACCTTCTCATTGCGCGAAAACCAGATCGCCAGGACGAGCAAAAGCATGAAGAGCCAGAGCAAATAAGTGCCCATTTCCGGATAGCTCGATTGGGTGAAGTTTGCGATCTTCTGCGTGCCGAAGACGAGCGGTGTAAATGGCTGGACGTTCATCGGCGCCGCCGGGTCGAGGTTGTGCCCATACCAATAGAGCCGGTAGAAAAACGCGCCGATGGAAAAGGTGCCGAAGTAGGCGGCGATCATGAAGAGATCGATCACGCCTTTCATCTCGCCGAAGACGACGGCGCGGAGCGCGAGGAGCAGGAAAACGCCAAACATGAACGGCATGATTTGCATCTCCGTGAAGTCGGCCTGCTCAATCTGCTTCATCCCGATGTAGTGATTGAGATTGTTGATCTCCTTGAGGTCGTTCCCGTTCAGACCTCCGCCTTCGATTTTGTAGGCATAGATCTGCATCGTGAGGCCGTCGGCATATTGCGGGGCGACCAGGCGCAGCTTCCAGAGAGGGAAGAAAACGGATGCGGCCACGGCGATCGCCGCCGCCAACAACAACAGGCGCGACCAGATGTTGAGCGACTTGCGCAGGAACCGGAGCTCCCAGTTGAGGAAAGACTTCATGTTTTCGAAACGAAGACCCGCCCGGAACGTGACCCCGCGGCCGCGCCCGGGCGCATCTGCATCCTAATTGTTGCCGCCAGTCGAGGGCGCGGGCGCGGTGGGAGGAGGCGCGGCGCCGGCTTCCTGCACCACGAGGTATCCCTGCATCTCCTGGTGGAGGGCGGAGCAGAAGTTCGTGCAATAAAATGGGAAGACGCCCGGCTTGGTCAGCTTCACCTGGAAGGTGCGCGTCTCGCCCGGATCGATCGTGATATTGAGATTGTTCTCCACCAAGCCGAGGCCGTGAATCATATCGGTGGATTGCTCGGTGTTGGTCACGTGCACGGTAAGCGTGTCACCTACCTGGGCATCGAGCCGGTCGGGAACAAAACGGCTGCGGATGGCGATCATCTTCGCGACCACTTCGGTCCCATTGCGCGTCTGGCCGGCCTGGCTCGCTTCCCAAATCGCGTTCGGATTCTTGTTTTCCTCTTTCGGATAAACTTCGATC
>JBDSNB010000197.1:0-1644 GCA_039915555.1 Chthoniobacterales bacterium
ACGGTCTTGTTGCCCTCGCCGTGATCGATCCGCCGGCGTTGCATCGCCCACGCGCCGTCGCTGTTCGCGTAGGAAGGCTCCACCCCGAAGGCGCGCCATTTCATTTCCCACCCGATCAGGCCCAGGAGGGCGAGAACCACACCGATCGTCCAGGCGCGGCCGAGCCGGAGTGACGGCAACTCGCGCTGATAAGCGGGCGCGGTGTCGGAGGGTTTAAAATTGGAAGTAGATGAAGGCATTTCCCCCTCCTTGTGTGGTGACGATCATCCAAAGCATCACGCCCCAGGCCAGGCCGACGGCCACCGCGGGCCAGCGTTGCACCTCCTCGTGCAGGGTCTGTTGCCGCATTCGCCAGTGGACGGCAAGCATCGTGGCGATCACGCCCACCGTGCTGATGATAAACCAGGAGGAGAGCAGGGGCGCCCCGCTCCGGTCTAACAAGAGCATGCTCGTGAGCAGGCGCCGCGCGGTCGTGAAATCCTGCGCGCGGAAGAAGACCCAGGTGAGATTGATCAGAAAGTAGGTGAAGAGCGCGAGCACGATTTTTCCGCCGCGGGTCCTCCAAAGCGGGAACTGTCCGAAGCGCGGTTTCAGCAAACGTTCCGCGCAGAGGTAAAGACCGTGCAACCCGCCCCAGACGACGAAGGTCCAGGCCGCGCCGTGCCAAAGACCGCCGAGCAACATCGTCGTCATCAGGTTGACGTAGGTGCGCGACGGGCCTTTCCGGTTTCCGCCCAGCGGAATGTAAAGGTAATCGCGCAGCCACGAGGAAAGCGAGATGTGCCAGCGGCACCAAAAATCGGAGAACCCGATCGCCGCATAAGGTGCGCGAAAATTATCCGGAATGGAAAATCCGAGCGCGAGGGCTGCCCCGATCGCCGTGGTGGTGTAGCCGGCAAAATCGAAAAAGATCTGACCGGAAAAGGCGAGGGTGCCCAGCCAGGCGTCGAGCGCGGGGAGGATTTCCTTTGCCCCATATACCTTGTCGACCACCGGCGCGAGGAAACCGTCCGCGAGCACGATTTTTTGAAAGAGACCGAGCACCATCAGCATCAGTCCCCAACCGAGCTGACGCGCGCTCGCGGTCCGCGGGGTGGCGAATTGCGGAATCAAATCCACCGGCCTTACGATCGGGCCTGCGACCAACTGCGGGAAAAAAGTGACGAAGAGCGCGAAGTCGAGGAACGAGCGCGCCGGGCGCGAGCGGCGGAAGTAGACGTCGAGCGAGTACGACATCGTCTGGAAGGTGTAGAACGAAATGCCGACCGGCAGAATGATGTCCCATTTCGGCGCTTGATAGGCGACGCCGAGGGCGTTCATGGCGTGCGCGAAATTATCCATCAGGAACCCGCCATATTTGAAATAGCCGAGCATGCCGAGATTGCCCGCCATCGAAAGAAAGAGAAGCCAGCGCCGACGTCCTTGCGCTTCGGTGCGATCGAGCGCCTTCGCCACGTACCAATCGAGCACGGTCGAGATCCAAAGAAGGATGACGAAGGGCGGCGACCACGCCCCGTAGAAGATGTAGCTCGCGAGGAGCAGATTGAACTTTTTAACCGTCCACGGGAGCGGCGCGTAGTGCAGCGCCAAAACAATCGCGAAGAACGCGATGAAAGTGAGCGAATTAAAAAGCATCGCGGGGGG
>JBDSNB010000046.1:0-6584 GCA_039915555.1 Chthoniobacterales bacterium
TGGAGCAGGCTATCGCTGAGTTGAAGACCAATCACGACCCGCTCGGCTCGCACATCTTCGTCTCGCGCCGTCAATATCGAGCCGTGCACGACACGAAAAGCGGGAAGCGCCGAGAAGCGGCCGCTCGGATCAGCTATAGCGCGGCATGTGAACTCGGGTTTCGTAGCAGTCTGGCCGGCGCGTGGGCAGCAATCAGTTGCAATCGCGCATCTGCAATCAATTCGCGGTCGCTTCTACGGTCGTCTTCTACGGTCGTTCACGTTTCTGACTGCAACGGCTTGCGAAACGGCGCAACGCTGAGCAGCAGCAGGGCTGTCGTCGCACGAGGTGAAATGCCGTTTTCGACACACTGCGCAACGCGGAGAAAAACAGCGCAAAACGCCTGTCTTGAATTATGAGTCCCCTGCTCTAACCGCTGAGCTATAGGCCCGCTTGGAAAGCGAATGTAACCAGTGCCAGAGGGGTTGACCAATCGGAAACGCGGTCCGAGCGCGAGGTGTGACTTCCAGTGCGCGCCACGTAGGGTCGGGAACAATGAACTTGGACTCGCAACACGGGGCGCGCGCACAGGGGGCGGAGGTGCGAGCGGACGGCGTGCGCTATCGAACGTGGTGCAAACACGACCGCGCCGCGGTGTCCATCGTCGACCCGGCCGGCGAAATTCTCCGTGCCATCGCGCTGGAGGCTGACGGTGATGGTTATTTCAGCGCGGTCGATCCCGAGGGGCGTGCGGGGGATCTTTACCAATATCGGTTTGGCGACAGCCAGGGCTGGCCCGACCCAGCCTCGCGCTGGCAGCCCGCCGGGGTCCACGGCCCATCGATGGTGATCGACGCTTCCACCTACCGATGGAGCGACGCAGCTTGGAGGCCACCGCCGGTCTCGCAGCTGGTGATTTATGAGCTGCACGTCGGCACTTTCACTCCAGCCGGAACGTTTCGGAGCGCGATCGAGCGGCTCGATCATGTTGTGAATTTGGGGGCGAACGCGATCGAGCTCATGCCGGTCGTCGATTTTCCGGGTGACAGAAATTGGGGCTACGACGGAGTAATGCTTTACGCGCCAGCGCGGGTGTATGGTCATCCGGATGACCTGCGAGCACTCGTCGAGGCGGCGCATGCGCGCGGCTTGGCCGTCATCCTCGACGTGGTCTACAACCACTTCGGCCCCGACGGCAATTACACCAGCGTTTACCACGGCGACTACTCGAATCCGAACGAGCAAACTCCGTGGGGAGCCGCGCTGAATTATTCCGCGCCCGCAGTGCGCGCATTCTTTCTCGAGAACGCTCCCTACTGGCGGCGCGAGTTCCACCTCGACGGCTTTCGCCTCGATGCCACTCACGAAATCGCTGACCGCTCCTCGCCCCATCTCCTGGCCGAGATCGCGCAGGCGGTCCACTCGTTAGGCGGTTTCGTCATCGCGGAGGACGAACGAAATGAACCGCAACTCCTGCGCCAGGTCGCGGACGGCGGGTTCGGGCTCGATGGTGTATGGGCCGACGATTTTCATCACGTCCTGCACGTCATGTTAACCGGAGAACGCGAGGGCTATTACGCGAACTACGAGGGCACGATGGACGAGCTGGCACAAACGCTCACCCACGGCTGGCTCTTCCGCGGGCAAACCGAGCCGAGCAGCGGACGTCCGCGTGGTGGCGACTCCGCAGGGCTCACTCCGCCGCAGTTCATCTACTGCATCTCGAATCACGACCAGGTGGGCAATCGCGCCCACGGCGAGCGTCTCGGCCACCTCGTCTCGCCCGCGGCCTATCGCGCCGCCTCTGCCCTGCTCTGTCTCGTCCCGCAAACACCGCTCATCTTTCAGGGCCAGGAGTGGAACGCCTCCACCCCGTTTCAATTTTTCACCCAGCACAATCCCGAGCTGGGCCGCCTCGTGAGCGAAGGACGACGCCACGAGTTTCAAAAGTTCGCCGCTTTCCGCGAAGCTGCGACGCGAGAAAAAATCCCCGACCCGCAAGCGCAGGAAACGTTTCAAAATTCGAAACTACGCTGGGAGGAAAACACCGATCCTGCGCACGCCGCCATCTTGCTTCTCTACCAGGAGTTCCTCGCCCTCCGCCGCAGCCATGTCGCCTGGCGCGCAGATCGCGCAGCCCGGCCGCCCGCTCTCGAAATCGCGCCAGGCATCCTAGCATTCCGTCTCGGCCATCACGGGCACGAATGTCTGGTGGTAAGCGACCTCTGCGGCGGTCACGCGAAGCCCCGGCTGGAGGACGCTGCGCTCGCCCCTTCCGGGGGACGAGCGTGGCGCGTGCTTCTCTCGAGCAACGACGATCGTTTCGGCGGCGAGGACGCACCGCCCTTTCAGGTGCCCACCACGCTCGTCTTGGAAGCGGTCTAAACGCGCTAGCGCCGTTTGGGTTTTCCAAACAACTTCTCGGCTTCCTCCGACATTTCGTGCGTGAGCTGGAGCCCGAGGGAATCCCGGAGGAATTCTTCGATCGAAACCCAGCGGCCCTCCACTTTTATGCGCTTCGTCCAGGCGCAGACTTTGAGCAGCCCGCACCGCAGCTTCTCGATCTCCGCCGCTGCCTCGCGCAATTTCGCTTCGCTCTCCTTCCGTTCCGAGATGTCCTGCATTTGAGAAATCAGAAAACGAGGCGGCGCGGTATCGTCGGAAACGCGCGCCACGCTCACCAGCAGCCAGACCTCCGTTCCATCTTTGTGGAGCAACCGCTTTTCCATCTGATAGCTGAATGCTTCGCTGCGCAGGAGCTTGTCCATCTTCTCCTGTTAGAAAGCCAGATCTTCGGGATGGGAGAAGTCCTGCAAACGAAGACGGATCAACTCCTCCTCGGTGTAACCGGTCAATTGGCACACCGCACGATTGGCGCGTAAACAACGACCATCCGGCGCCACCAGTGCCATCCCGATCGCCGCGAGCTCGAAAGCGTTTTCGAATAACAGAGCTGCAGGGGGCACGTGGGCTTTGGTTCGATCAGACATAAGTGCGATTTGATATTGCGTTCCTCGCCGAGATTCAGATGCGTTTTAAATCGAGGCATCGCCAAGAGCTGGCTATCTCCGAACTGTAAAACGGTCGACCATAAAAATTTCCAAGATAAGGCCAGCCACGGCTGCGGGCAGCTGCGTTTTTTTAGAAACGATCGTCACACCGATGCTTCCTCGTGCGAATCAACCCGATCCCGACCTCGCGGCCCTGGCCGAGACCGAATTGAATCGCTACTGCGATGAACATCCCCGCAGTCCCACGGCCGTCCGCCGGCCTCGCATTATGCGACGCGGGCGAAGCTGGATCGCCCTTCTCGGGAGCACGCTCGAAGATGGCGTTGCCGGAATGGGCGACACGGTGCGCGCCGCTCTGCGTTCGTTCGACGTCCAATACCGAAACTCGTCGCGGGAGCGGGGCTAATCGATCCGTGTCTCAAGCAACCCGCGGGCGTGCCCCTAGGGATTTCGCGGACGCCACGTGTCGCCATTTCGCCGATTGCCCGATCGCTTGTTCTCCGTTGTGTTAGCGCGCATGTCTTTGAAGGGGAAAAAGGTCGAAACTCTTTCCGCCGGCGACCGTCTCGCGTGGCTGCAACGACTTGATCCATGCCACTCCTGGCGTGCGCTCGAAACCGGAGAGGAAGAAGGGCGAGTTTTCTTTCCTCTAGGGGTCGCCAGTTTTCTCGGTCGACCGGTCTAAACGCGGTCGTCCACTCCGCGAACGCCCGATTCTTTGGCGCAATGCGCGCAGCAATAGATTTCGTCCGCCTCCGCGCCATGCCCGATTACTTTGCACCCACAGCGCGCGCAGACGGGCGCAAGCGCGTGAATGGCGCATTCGAAACTATCAAAAACGTGCCGGGTCCCCGCCTGAATCACTTCAAAACTCTTGTCGTAGTCGTTTCCACACACCTCGCATTTGGCCATCTCGCCTCCTTTTTACCGACGGTTTCTGTTCTACGGTAGAATCGCACCCGCCTGCGCCCGTGGATGCTAACCCGAGGTCCCGGCATCGCCGAACGTCAGGCCCGGAGCGGGGCAAGGACCGTCGACGGAGTATTCTCGGCCTCACTGTGCACCGCCGCCAATGGCGTGGTGACCGGCGGAAGCTGGAGGACGGAAAATATTTCGGCCTTCTCTCCGTGACGCCGGCTCCAGGCATAGCAACACGGCGCCTGCGGATGCCCAACCAACTCGAAGACACTGACCAAACTTTCCGCCGGCGTTACATTCCCAAACTCTCCAGGCACCTCGACTGTCCGGATGAAAAGCGATTCGCACGCATACCGGGCCCGGATCGCGTTTTTCTGTTCGGTGATGTGTTTGGATTCCATGAGAGAAGAAAGGGATGCCACGGTTTTGCAAGACGCACGAACCGGCTGCACCCCTGATTCGGCACCGGGCCCAGAGGCGGATGCTTGAGAAATCGCCCCCCGCTCATCCGCGCCCAGCGCCTGCAAGAGATACGCGGGAGCGCGATAAACCGCCATCGCTCCTTCCGCACGCAACGTTTTCTCATTCGCAGTGCCGCCGCACAGAAACCCAGTCGTATCCAGACCGGCGCGCCGCGCCGCTTCCATATCGTAAGGCGTTTCTCCGATCACCACCGCTTCCGCCGCTGAGATGCCATCCAGTTGCGCGAGCGCGGCGACGAAAATATCCGGCGCCGGCTTCGACGATTCCGCATCATCCGCGGTCGTTTGCCCATCGATCAACCTTTCGATTTGCAGCAGCTCGACGTAATGCCTCGCTTCCGGCTTCTTCCCGGAAGTCGCCAGCACGATCGCCTGGCCAGCGCTGCGCAGATGCTCGCAGAGCGCGCGCACTTTCGGGAAACCTTGGACGCGGGGCAGATATTCCCGTTGAAAAAGCTGGGAGCGAAACTCATCGAGTTCCTCCCCGAAGCGCTCCCTTTCCTCGGCAGTCAAAAACTCCGGCAGATATTTGTCCGACCCTTTGCCCACCTGTTCGCGCAAGGCTTCGCGGGTGAAGCATTTCCCGAAATGATGGAATGCTCGATCCCACGACTCGACGTGCAGCTCGTTGGAATCGACCAGCGTCCCGTCGAGATCGAAGAGGACCGCCTTATAGCGAGCGAGAATATTGGACATACAGATCACGGACGATCGAGCCGCACACCTTCATGCCCGTTTATCGTCACCGCGCGGTGCACCGCGCGTTTCGACTTGGGGGAAAATTTCCTGCACTCACCTGCGCACCGAGACGCGATCTACCGCACATATGGAACTCGAAACTCCCAAAGACCTCTACATTCACGAACTAAAAGACCTCTACAGCGCCGAGAATCAGATCATCAAAGCGCTCCCGAAAATGGCCAAGGCCGCCGATAACGCAGAGCTCGCCGCCGGCTTCCGGGAGCACCTCGAACAGACCAAAGAACACGCCGCCCGGCTCGAGAAAATCCTGAAGAGCCACGATGAAACCACCCGCGGCCCGAAATGCAAAGGCATGGAAGGTTTGCTCAAGGAAGGCGATGAAATGATCAAGGAAGATGCGGACGAAGAAGTGCGCGATGCCGGCCTCATTGCCGCCGCGCAGCGCGTCGAGCACTACGAGATGGCCGGCTACGGTTGCGCCCGCACCTACGCCCAACTCCTCGGCGATCAAGAAGGCGCGAAGCTTCTGCAAACCACGCTCGACGAAGAAGGCGCCACCGACAAAAAGCTGACGAAACTCGCCGTTTCCACGATCAACGTCGCGGCGCAATAAAAGACATCCGCCGCCCGCTTGCGCGGGACGGTATCTGGTTTCCCGGTAGAGGACGGCTCGCGACGCGAGCCGGCCTTTCGCCTTTACTGCTGAGCCGTCGCCGCTTGCCGGTAATTCGCTTCCCAGCTCTCGAACGCCGCAGTCAGCGTCCAGCCGAACACCATGTCCCCGGGAAACTCTGGACCGAAAAAAATCTGCCAACCCGCGCCCGCGCGTACCGCCCGTGGGCGCACGCGTGCGGCCAAGCAATTGGGATGCGCGAGGAAGTAGGCTTCCACTTCGTCCGTTACCGCCCCCCCATGCTGCCATATCAGAGATACGCTATCGGCCCCTCTACCGCGTCTCGGATCGGTGTCCACGCAGAGAAGCTTCTCCGGAGGCGGCCATCCCGTAAATCAGCCGCCCGGCGAACCGTGCCGTAGGGAAAACTCCGAGGCCAGCGGAAAAATTAACTCTCGCTTTCTCATGGATCATCACCCGGGCAACGTGACGCCGTCAGCGGCCGGGGCAGGCTTTTCAGCGCTAGTTCTTAAAGCGCGCAGATCGCGCGTGAGCTGGGTTCGGATGGCGGCGGATGTTTCGTGATCGTTTTCGGCGATCTCGGCGATGCCTTGGCCACGGAAAAGGATTCGGTGCAAGACGGATTCCTTTTTTTTTGGTCGAGACCTTGATCACGGTCGAAACCGTCACGATCGAATTTACCGTCAAGGATGGCTGGGCGCGCTTCCGGCCTGCGTGGCTGAGCCAAGGCCAGGTCGCGGGCCTTGAAAAGAGACCATGTGCCGAGCGTTTCCCGCGCCGGCTGGTAGGCGGCGATATCGGCGGCGAAGGCGACGAAGGCTTCTTGCAGGAGCTGCTCGGCGGCGAGCTCGTCCTTCA
>JBDSNB010000252.1:0-5725 GCA_039915555.1 Chthoniobacterales bacterium
CTTGGATGAGCAGCCACGCGACCACGGTGTAGGCGACGCCGACTTTGTAAACGTTGCGCCGTTTCAGTTCGTCGAAAAACGTCGGCGCTTTCATGGCTGGGAGAGTTTTTGGAAACGCGGATCGGCACGTAGTGGATCCCAGAGCGGATCGAGACGCAAATACGCCGGGGTGAGCGCGCCCTCGCCATAGCTCTGGAGAAGACGTTGCACGCCCGCGATGGCGGCATCGGTTTCGCCCAGTTGCGCCTGCGCGATGGCGATCGCTCGCTGCAACCAAGGCCCATCCATGGCGTCCCGCGCGAGAAATTTCTGAGCGAGGATCCTCTCGCTTTCGAAAGCGGTTTTGTCCCGAAGAAGGGCTGCGATTAAAATCAGTTCGTGCGAGACAACTGCCCCGTCATCGCCTTCCGCGCGCCGCTGGAGCCACGCGGCGCGGGCTGCGGCGAGGTCGGCTTTCGCGGTTTCGTTTTCGCCTGCGAGGGCTTCCACCAACCCGAGATCGGTCCGGTAATGCGGCAGGGCGGGAGGCGGCAGTTTCTCCGGCGTGGCCAGGGTCTCACGCAGGATGCGGATCGCCTCCGGATACCGCCTGGCGAAGACTAGGAGCTGGACTTTGCCCAGAAAGTTTCCGGCATTCTGCGGGTCGAACGGAAGGCCATCGAGCAAGCGTTTCGCGCCCTCGATGTCGCCCTGGGCCAGGCGAATTTCCGCCTTCTGGTGCACGATCGAGGGGCTTCGTTCAATCTCGAGCGCGCGGTCGACCAGCGCTTCCGCTTCGTCGAAGCGCCGCAACGCGCGATAAGAGAGCGCGGATTCGGAAAGCAGAATCGGATTCCGCGGATCGAGTTTAAGCGACTCGGTGTGCAACTGGAGCGCCTCGTCCCATTTTCCCTGGCGTCGTTTCACGTAAGCGGAAAACTCAATCGCCGACACGCGATTCGTCGCCTCGGCGCGCGCTTTCGCGAAAGCCGCGAGCGCCGCGTCGTAATCGATCAGCACGCGATAAGAATAGAGGCCGAGGGCGAACTGCGTTTCGCCCGCGTCCGGCGCAAGACCTTGCGCGGCCTCGAGCGCGCGTTTCGCTTCGGATCGATGATGCGGGGTGCGATCGTATTCGGCGTAGTTGAAGGAATGCACGATCGAGAGGTAAGCCCAGGCGACGGCGAACTTCGGATCGAGCTGCACCGCGCGCTCGAAGTAAACGACCATCATTTCGTTCCCGCGCGGAGAGACTTCGACGCTGTTCCAAAGGGCGAGGCCGCGCAGATAAGCTTCGTAGGCCTCGGTGTTTTCGGTGGGCTTGGCCGCGACGGCTTGTTGCTCCGATCCGGTCAGGCGGGCTTCGAGGGCGCGGGCGATATTGGCCGCCACTTCGCTCTCGACCGCGAAGATGTCGGTCAATTTGCGGTCATACGATTCGGCCCAGAGATGCGAATCCGTCCCCGCGCGGATGAGCTGGACGGTGACGCGCACCTGGTCGCCGTTCTTTTGCACGCTGCCTTCGAGGATGTGGGCCACGCCGAGTTGCCTGGCGATTTCCGGCAGATTCTCGGGGGAGCTTTTGTAACGCTGGGTCGACGTGCGCGAAATCACTTTTAAATCGGCGATCTTCGCCAGCCGGGTGAGGACTTCATCCTGGATGCCATCGGCGAAATAGGCGTTGTCGGGATCGCGGCTCAGGTTGGCGAAAGGGAGGACGGCGATGGACTTTTCGGGTGAGCCGGTAGCGCGCGGGACGGTATAGCGTCCGGCAAAAAACAAAGCGAGGGAGAGCGTGCCTGCGCCGATGACGACGAAAATCCACGCATAGCGCTTTTTCGGACGCGGTTCGGCGGCGGTTTTCTCAGTCGTTCGTTTGATTCCGTCCGGTGTGAGTTCAAAGGCCCAAGCGATGATGAGGGCGATCGGAAATCCAAGCACAATCGCGAGGACGATCAGGCGCACGGACCAATTTGGAATTTCGAAAAACGGAAAGACCTGCGTCGCGACTTGGATCAACAACCAGCCGACCACGGTGTAGGCAACGGCGACTTTATAGACATTGCGCCGTTTTAGCTCGACGAAGAAGTTACGCGGGTTCACAGACGGCCCATTCCTAGTTCATTCCCCACGCGGTGTCACCGCTTGAGTCGACAGGCTCGCCCTGTTTTGCCAATTCGCAGCGGGATTTCAAATGCCGGGTTTTGCGAAACGAGCGCGATGGCAAACGCCTGGGTTTGCCAGCGGCCTCCTTACCTGCCTCTACCGGCGCCTGTCGATCCAGGTGCAGCTACGGATGGGGTTGCGGGCGGCATGGATCAGCAGCCACGCCACGCCGCATCTGCGATCGCAATCCTGTAAACATTGCCCCGCTTCAGCTGGCGAAGCAGTTGCGTGGGTTCCCAATGTGTTTCCTATGCTCCCGTCACTTTTTGCACGAGCGCTTCGAAGCGGGGATCGTCGCGGGAGACGGTCGAGTATTGCATCGGCCTTGAATACGCCGGGACGGTAACCCTAGCGCTCAGGATAGCTTTGTTACAACGCCTGCCGAGCCAGCTCACTGAGCCTCCCGCTCCGAAAGCGAGCGGGAGGATTTGGCCGTTTGACTGACGGATGCTGCTCGATCGAGCGATTATCCCTTGTCGTAAACCGCGGTGTTCGCGACCTTCGCGCCCTTCCCATCCGTCCCGCTGGTAGTAACGGTGCGGCTTTTCCCATCGGCCGCGACCACGATGCTTCCGGTCACGGTGACTTTCCCATCTTTCTTGATCGTCATTTCAAGCGTGTTCGCGCCTGCTCCTTTGTAGGCCCGTGTGTCGGCGGTCGAGTCTCCGGTCACGGGATAATCCTTCCCGTCGAATTTGCCGATCCACTCATTGTGCGTGCTCTTACCGTCCGCGTCTTTCCCATCGACGGTCACCTTAATCTGATCGCCCGCGGCCGCGTAGATCACGGTGTGATTCTTTCCCGCGCCGGCTGCGAACTTCGATTTCGCCTCGTTCAACTTCCAGGTGCCCATCTGCGGGCTGGCCAAGCAGATGGCACTCGCGACGAGCGAGAGCATCAGCGTTAATCCGATCGTTTTTGTTTTCATAGTAGTGCCATCCCGCGGATGGAGGGGCACTCGGTCAAGACCGTTTTCCTAGTAAGAAATGTGCTGCTTCAAGGTGAGTCTCGCGGCGTTCACGGCGGATTTGCCAGCGCTTGGAAACGCGGATCGTCGCGGATCGGATCCCACGCGGGATCGAATCGCAAATACGCTGGCGTCAGCGAATCCGAGTACGGATGTACCAGCAAACGCTCGAGCATCGGGAAAACGCGGTCACCGTCGCCGAGGACCGCAAAGGCGCGAGCCACGTCGATTTCAGCTTGCGGCCCTTGCCAGCGGTCCTTTGCATCTGCCGCGATGTGCTCGGCCGCTTCGCGTTCGACTTCGCCGCGACGTCCCAGGTAGGCGTTCAGCTCGATCCTCAAACCTAACAGATTTGGGCCGCCGCTGCTGTTTATCGCGTTGAGCTCGGCTTCGGCCTGAACCAGGAAAGGCTGCGCCTGATCGCGACGTCCCGCACCCACATGCATTCGGCCGAGCGAAATGTGCAATGCGGCTACGAGAACCGGCGGAAGCGACGGCGCGGCGGCCAAATCCTCCGTGATCTTGGCGATGGCTTCATCAAATTTGCGCTGAAACTCCAGCACTCCGATCCGGCCGAAGTAACCTCGATCGGTCACGGGCGGGTTATGGTGTCGGACGAGCGACACGGTCGTGGCGAGATCGCCCTCGGCGAAATAGACCTCGGCACGCCGATCGATGATCGATTCGTCCTTCGGAGCGATCGCCAGCGCGCGATCGAACATCGAATGCGCCTCGGCAAACTTGCGCATCCCACGATAAGTCCACCCGAGATTCACCCAGATATCCTGGTTCAATGGGTCCCGCTGCGAGGCCTGTAACTGCAACTCGATCGATTCATCAAGCTTACCCTGTCGCCGTTTCACCAAACCGATCGCCTGCAGTGGCAAGGGGTCGTTCGGCGCCTGTTCTCGCGCCTGCTGCAATTCGGCCAAGGCCTGGTCGTATTCCTTCAGACAATAGTAGAGATACATCCCCATGGCCGCGTGCCCGGAACCGTGATCGGGATCGAGGCGCAGCGCATTTTTCGCAGCTTCTTCCGTGCGCGCACGTTGCGCTTCGTCCCGTTCGCCCTGCAGGTATTTCAACCCCTCGGCCACCGCGATATCGGCCCACGCGGCGGCAAAGCTCGGATCGAGCGCGACCGCCTGCCGGCAGAGGTCGATCAATCGTTGTTGGTCTTCCGGGGACTGCGAGTTGCGAAAGACGATGGCGCGCAAGTAGGCGTCGTACGCGGCCGGCACCTTCGTGCTGACGGAACTCACCGCTTCCTTCTCGCGACCGGTGAGCTTCGCTTCGAGCGACGCGGCGATGCGCTGCGCGACCTCGCTCTCGACCGCGAAGATGTCGGTTAATTTGCGGTCAAACGTGTCCGCCCAAATGTGCGCGTCCCCTTCGGCGCGGATGAGCTGTACGTTGACCCGGACGGAGTCGCCAGACTTCTGCACGCTACCCTCGAGAATGTGCGCGACGCCGAGTTGCTTCGCGATTTCCGGCAGATTCTCCGGTGTACTCTTATAGCGCTGCGTCGAGGTGCGCGAGATCACCTTCAAATCGCCGATCTTCGCCAGCCGGGTCAGAATTTCATCCTGGATGCCGTCGGCGAAATAGGCGTTATCGGGATCGCGGCTCAGGTTCGCGAACGGCAGGACGGCGATGGATTTGTCCACCGAAGCCGTCGCGTTGCCCGGGCCTGCGGTGTAGCGGCCGACGAAAAAGAGCGCAAGGGAAAGCGCGCCAGCGCCGAGGACAACAAAAATCCACACCGGTTTTTCTCTCCTCGGAGGAGCGGGCTCGTCGCTCTCCGTGGTGCGTTTGATTCCGTCCGGCGTGAGCTCGAAGGCCCACGCGATGATTAATGCAATCGGAAAGCCCAGCACGATTGCGAGCACGATCAGACGAACGGCCCAATTTGGGATTTCGAAAAACGGGAAAATCTGAGTCGCGACTTGGATCAAAAGCCAGGCGACGACTGCATACGCGATCGCGACCTTGTAAACATTGCGCCGCTTCAGTTCGGCAAAGAAGTTAGGCGAACTCATGATGGTCATTGATAGATCGTCTTCGGCTCAGGACCCGTAATCAGTTTCTGAAAACGTGGATGTCCGCGCAGCTTATCCCAAAACGGATCCACCCTGAGGAGCGCCTGGCTGACGGGAAAAGCGCCGTAGGGCGTGGTGAGCAGGCGCTCGAGTCGTTCGACCGCACGGTCCAAATCGCCCACCATGACTTCGACGGTCGCGAGATTCTCCTCCGTGATAGGGCCAGTGACCGGATCATTCACCGCAGAGGGCAATCTCGTGGCATTTTCGGCCTGCCGGAGCGCGGCTTCTTTGTGGCCGAGGCCCGCTTCGGTCAGGGCCAGAGTGTCGGCGACAAAGGGATTGCCGGGTTGTTCGCGCTGCACAGTCTCCAGGTCCGCCTTGGCCGCGAGGAAGTCTTCCTTCGCGCCCGCCGCATCGCCAGCCAGGACCCGAATCCTACCGAGAAATTGGCGGGTGCCTCCCCTGTCGTATTTTTCGTTGACCTCCGTTTTCGTCGATTTGCTCTCCAGCAGGCGAATGGCTTCCGGGTAATTCCGTTCCAGCAGGAACTGCGACACTTCAATATTGGGCG
>JBDSNB010000161.1:0-4160 GCA_039915555.1 Chthoniobacterales bacterium
AGGATCCCGACGATTGAAAAAACGAAGAACGCTACAAATGATTTACTGGTCGCGAAGGATCGGCGCACAGACATTATAACGCCGATGCATACTTTCCGGATGCAGAAACGGGCGGATTAGCCCAGAACTATTTTTTCCTCGGGCGATCGCGAATGTTGTAACTCGCCAACGCGGAGGCCACTAGCGCCCGATTACGCCGGAAAGAAATTCTGGCTATTCTTTCGCGACCTTTCCTCCCCACGAAAGAATCTTCGCTTTCGTGCCCGCGGCTTCGGCTTCTTTGATCTCACCGTTTCGGTTGTAGAAAAGCGACAGGCTCGTCCAACCGATCTGGTCGTTAGGCCGGAGCTCCGTGGCACGCAGACCCGCCGTGATGGCCTCCGAAAAGCGGCCCACTTTCATCAAGGCCATGCCGAGCGCATGCCAGCCATCGAAGAACTGCGGATCCAGCTCAACGCATCGTCGATACTTCACGATCGCGCTCTCCAATTCGCCGATCGCCAGATCGCCGTTGCCGTCGTCGAAAATTTCCTCCAGGTCTTCCATCCGCAGGATGGGTGCTCGGCGTTAGCCCGCGCCCTGCTCTACCGCGGGCGCTTCCACAGTGGCAGGCACACCCGCCTCGCGGCGCCGTTCGCGCAGCCACTCGTAGAAGGCGATCTCACGTTTCCCCTGCGACACGCGCGCGGTAAACGATGCTTTGGTCTTCTCCAAGTTCGCCGGATCGGGCGGGTCGCGCTTTTCCAGGACCGCCACTACTCCACCTGCCGGCGTGGGCAAAAAGGCCGTCACCTCGCCCGCTTTCAATTCCGCGACCGCGCCTTTGATGACCTGCATGTCCGGCGCTTCCGCCTGGGGCGGTTTCCCGGGCTCCATCGTCGTGCCGGGCGGATCAGCGAGCGCAAAGGCCGGAAGCCTCTCCGAAGGGAGACCGGTCTGCTGCAAGGCCGCGTCGAGCGGCGTGCCGGCCTTGAGCGCCTCGCGCAAGGTCTGCGCCGCCGCCGCGCCCTTCGCCGCCACCATTTCAGTGACACGCTGCTTCTTCAGCGTCTCGACCAACTTCGGTTTCGCCTCCTCGAGCGAGAGCGGCTGTGGATTTTCCGTCGCGACCAAATGCAGCACGTAGAAGCCGTCGCCCACCTGGATCGCATCGCTGTTCGGTTCCTCGGGCTTGAGTTGGAAAGCCATCTCCGCGAGCTGCGCCTGCGCACTGATCGCCGGGTCGGGCTGGCTCTTCGGAAAGGAGCCCGTGGTCACGAGCGGTATTTGCAACTTCGCCGCCACCTGTTCGAATTGCGCGTCTTTCTCAAGCAGCGCTTGATTGAAATCATTCGCGCGGTCGGCCAGCTTCTGCAGCACTTCCACCCGCTCTTTGCCCGTGAGTTTTTTCTGCTCCTCGTCCAACGCGAAGGAAACAAAGCTCACCTTTCGTTTCTCCTCGCTCAAGAGCTCGGCCTTGTGCGCCTCGTAGTATTTCGCAACGTCTTCGTCGCTCACTTGCACGGTTTTCTCGATCTCCTCCGATTTCACCCGGACGACTGCGAGGCTTAGCTTCCCGTAGGCGCGTTCGTAATTTTCTTTCACCTCCGCCTCCGGCACGGCCGCGCCCGCACCGGCGAGCGCCTTCAATTTTTCCAAGATCAATTGATCGGCGGCCAGTTCCTCGATTTGCGCTTCGCCGAAGCCCATCGAAGGCAGGACAGATTGAGTGAATTGATTGTACTTGTTGATGTCGAATCCGGTCGTGCCGCGGAACGCCATCAAGTTCTTCACCACCGTGGCGATCTCATCCGAGGTCGGGGCCAGCCCGAGCCGCTCCGCCTCGCGATGGAGAATGAGATGGTTCCAGGTAAAATCGGAGTACATCTGGTTCTCCGTCTGCGCGCCCGCCACCATATCCTGTAGGAAGGTGAACATGCCCAAATTGCGCGACAGTTCCAGGAGCCGCGCAGTGCGCTGAAATTCGACCTGCGAGATCGTGCGACCGTAAAACTTGCCGAGATCGTTGTCGCGGATCGCACCGACGTTCGAGTTGCTGAAGTAGAAGACGAACGGGATGCAGAGCAACGCGATGACAATCCAGAGCCCTTTTTGATTTTTGCGAAGGATATTGATCATAGGAAAACGCGACACAGGCAGCCGCAGGTGCGGAAGTTACGCGGTGACCTCCCGCGCGCCAATTCTTTTGCGAAGCTGAGACTGGCCGGCGCTAATCTCCAAAGGAGATCTCAACGTCCCGCGCGGTTTGCACCATTTCGCCATCCGGTGGAACGAGGCGGAGACGATTGACGGCGTCGGCGATCGGCACGTGGCGCACCTGGTAGTTTTGATAGCTGACCATGGAGCCGTACCGCTTTTCCGCGACCAACCGCACGGCTTTAACCCCGAAACGCGTCCCCAGGATTCGATCCAAAGTCGTGGGCGCGCCGCCGCGTTGGAGATGGCCCAGCACGGTGCAGCGCGTTTCTCGTTCCGAGCGCGCCGCGATCTCGGCCGCGACCACGCCGCCGATTCCGCCGAACCGATCTTCCCCGTCGCGACCGTGACGCTTGACGGCCTGGCCATGGGCCGGGCAGGCGCCTTCCGCGACGACCACGAGCGAGTAGATGCTACCTTTGGCTTCCCGTAGTTCGAGCGCTTCGATGATTTTGTCGTAGTGGAATGGAATCTCGGGGATCAAAATAATGTGCGCCCCGCCCGCGATCCCGCCGTGCAAGGCGATCCAGCCCGCATGCCGCCCCATCACTTCGAGAATCATGACGCGCTTGTGACTCGTGGCGGTGGTGTGCAAGCGGTCGAGCGCATCCGTCACCGAGGCGACCGCGGAATCAAAACCAAACGTCATCGCGGTCGCGGCCAGATCGTTGTCGATCGTCTTCGGCACGCCGATGCAATTGATCCCGGCTTCGTGCAATTGCAGCGCGGTCGTCATGGAGCCATCGCCGCCCACGATGATCAACGCTTCCACGCGTTCGCGTTCCAAGACCTTGCGCGCGTCAGCGATGACATCGGCCGCGATCACCGCCTTCTCGCCGGCGCCGACCTTCGCGACGAAGTGTCCGCGATTCGTCGTGCCGATCATGGTCCCCCCGCGCGGCATGATGCCGCTGGTGCTGCGCCGATCGAGCACCATGAACTCCCCGGGAGGGAGCAAACCTTCGAAGCCGTCTAGAAAGCCGAGGACCTCGAAATTCAGTTTCTCGCCCGCGAGCGCTACGCCGCGCAGGACGGCGTTCAATCCCGGACAATCGCCGCCACTGGTGAGAACTCCGATCCGGGGCTTCATCGCTCTGCCCGCGACCTCGTTCAAAGGACCTTTTTCGGGTCGACCACTCGCCCGCCGGCCGCCCATTGATCGTAAAGCTGCCAGCCTTGGTCGAGCAGCGCGCGGCCTTCACCAAAACGATTGGGGCTGCCCAGCAGCACCACGATGATGTGACGCGGAATGACGGTCGTGCTGCTTGGACCGCGCTGGATGATTTCCGCCTCGCGTTGCGCGGAGAGGATCAGGCAATCGCCGGCTCGCGCGGTGCGTCCGGTCTTCACGCCTTCCACGCCGTTCACGCCCAGCAGCTCGTTCGTATTGCGCAGCAGATAGCTCTTCTCCTTGCCGCCGCTCTTAAAAGAAATCTGCCGCTCCTTTTGCGAAACATAAAAACGGAAACCAGCCTTGTTCATCGCGTAACGGGTCAGCCGTGCGAGATCCATCGCGGTCGAATAGGGAACCGGCTTCACATTCGCATCGCTCCCGTGCGGATTCACAAAAAGCGTGCGCTCCATCCCGAGATTCTTGGCCAGCGCGTTCATCTGGCCGACGAAAATGGCGACCGCCGAGCCGTTGCCAGCCGACGGCACGATCGAACGCAACGCGTCACCCACATGATTCGCCAGGGCGTAGGCCGCCACATTATCCGACTGCACGAGCGCGGCATAGAGCAGGTCGCGCAGCGTCGCAGTGTCGCCGGGTTGAAAGCCGACGATGTTCTCGCTCATCCCGACAAAGGCTTCCGGCGGAATGGTCGCCACCTGGCCGAGATCGCCCCCGCTCTTTTCCGCCCAATCGAGCACCACCATCGCCGTCGCCACTTTCGTGAGGCTCGCGATCTGGAGCTTCTTCTTCGAGTCGCGCTCCTGGAAAACGTAGCCCGTTTTCGAATCGA
>JBDSNB010000230.1:0-10771 GCA_039915555.1 Chthoniobacterales bacterium
GCCTGGTGCACTTCGAGCATGATGGCGTCGGCCCCGGCGGCGATGGCGGCTAGGGACATTTGCGGGATGTAGGCGCGCAGCCCGACGGCATGGGTGGGGTCGACCACCACCGGCAAATGCGTTTTCGCCTTGAGGATAGGGACCGCGCTCAAGTCGAGGGTGTAGCGGGTGCCGGGCTCGAAGGTGCGAATGCCGCGCTCGCAGAGGAGCACGTTCATGTTGCCTTCGTTCAAGATGTATTCAGCGCTCATGATGAACTCACTCACGGTGGCGCTAAAGCCGCGCTTGAGGAGGACGGGCAGATGGCTGCGTCCCACTTCTTTTAAGAGGGAAAAGTTGTGCATGTTTCGCGCGCCGATCTGCAGGCAATCGGCGTAACGCTCCACGATCGCAAGATCACGCGCGTCCATGATTTCAGTCATCACCGGAAGGCCGGTTTCGTTCCGCGCTTCAGCGAGGAAGCGCAGGCCTTCTTCTTGCAATCCTTGAAAGCTGTAGGGCGAGGTGCGCGGCTTAAAGGCGCCGCCGCGCAGAACGCTGGCGCCGGCATCCTGGACGAGGCGAGCGAGGGCGAGGATCTGTTCGCGACTTTCCACCGAGCAAGGGCCGCAGATGAGCGCGATGGCCGCATCACGACCGATGCTGACACCGCAGATTTCCACCTTGGAAGCCGCGCTGCGTGCTTCGCGGGAGGCGAGTTTATAAACACTCTTTGCGGGCACGACGGCCTCGACTCCGGCCATGGCGCGGAAAGCCTGCTCGTCGCGGGTCAATTCTTCGGGACCCACCACGCCTACGATAACCCGGGACGCGCCGCGGCTGACCTGGGCCTCAAGCCCGAATTCCTCGACGCGCGCCACGATCTGCTCGATCTCCGCTTCGGTGGCGTTGGGCTGAGTAATGATGATCATGGTTCCCGCGTCCGCAATTGAGGATGGGGTGGGGCACACGGATGTGCAAGCCCCGAGGCCGTGGCGAATCCGTCCGCGCCTGGCCCACCGTGGGACGGCTTTAAAAGCGGTAAATCGAAACCGTTGCCGCGAAAGCCCTTAGGGCGAGACCGTGACGGGCGTACCGGTGGAAACGGCATTAAAGAAATTTTCCGCCATGAACTCCGGCATGCGGATGCAACCGTGCGAAGCGGGATAACCGGGGAGGTATCCGGCATGCATGCCGACGCCGCCCACGATGCGCATAAAGTAGGGCATGGGCGCGCCTTTGAAGCTGGTGCCGGGCGGTTTCGGATCCTTATTCACGCCCACGTTCGGGACGACCACGTTGCCCGCGTCGTCCACGTAATCGCCATAGAGATTGGAGACGTGGTCCTGGTCTTTTTGGGTCACTTTGTAAGTGCCGGTGGGCGTGCCGAGCCCTTCGCGACCGGTCGAGAGTTGCGAAACGCCGACGAGTTTGCCGCCCTTATAGAAATACGCGCGCTGCTCGGAGAGTTTGATCTTAATGGAGGGAGAACCGGAAACTCCGTCGCCGTCCCAATACGAAATCGTGTCCTGCGGAGCGGATTGCGCAACCGCGCCCGGACCATAAACGCCGCCGAGATACTGGGTCGAGCCCATGCTTGGATCGTCATCGCATGCCGCCACGATAAAGAGAGCGGCGGCGCAGAGAAGGATTCGTGAGAGGCGTTGTAGTGGTCGAAGCATAATGAGGAAACGGGCCGATTCCTTTAACTGCACTTCGAGTAAAGTCAAGATGCCGGTCCGGACGGAGTCCGCGCGCGTTGGGCTGCGGGGCTGGCGGCTTGAATTCTGCTACCTTTGGGCCAGAATGGCGACCGTTCCCTCCCAGCGCCCCGCCCTATGCCCACTTACGAATACGCATGCGAAAAATGCGGGAAGAATTTCGATGCTTTCCAATCGATGCGCGACTCGACCTTTCAGGAATGCCCGAAGGAGCACTGCCAGCAAAAGCGCTGGGGTCGCGGCAAGGTGAGACGACTCCTCGGCACCGGCGCGGGTCTCATCTTTAAGGGGTCGGGATTTTACATTACCGATTACCGCAGCAACAACTACAAGGAAGGCGCGAAAAAAGAGGCGCCGCCGTCCGCGAGCAGCGGAGAGAAATCCTCTGGCAAAGAATCCGCCTCCCCGCCAGCCGCCGCCCCCGCCAAAACGCCCCAGCCCAAGACCCCTAAAAAGTCATGAAACTGATTTGCCCTGAGTGCCGGCGCGAAAACGAAGTTGAGCGCATCTATTGCCACGATTGTGGCGCGCGGCTGGATCGGTCCGCCCTCTTGAAGGAAAAGTCGAAAGAGGAGCCGCCCGAGGAAACGCAGCGTCGCCTCAAATCGATGCTCAATCCGCAGGGCGCGAAAATGCGGCACCAAATTTTCGTCGCGACGAAAATTATCCTCGGCGCCATCATCCTCGCGGCGCTCGTGCAAATGCTTCGGACCCCGGATCTGCCGCCTGCCCCGGCAGCGGCCGTGAGCGAATTGCCGCCCCAGATTAACCTCCAACTGGAAGACGCCATGATGGCTCCGCCGGGTGGACCCGGTTTGCGTTACACGGAGGCGCAGGTAAACGCTTACCTCGCCTACAAGTTGAAGAGCAAACAAAAGGCGATGAGCAGTTATCTTCAGTTTGAGCGCGCCGTGGCTGGCTTCGAGGAAGGATTTGCGCGCTTTACGGTGGAGCGTTCCCTCTTCGGCTACTCCATTTTTTCCGCGGCGAAACTAGCGCCGCGCACTGCGCAGGGGAACCTCACGGCGGAAATCGTGGGGGGACAAATCGGTCGCCTGCCGGTGCATCCGCAGATCATGAAGTTCACCGGCTTCCTCTTTTCGGATGTGGCCGCGGCACTGGACCGCGACCGTCGATCGCTGGCCAAGCTGGGGGTGGAATTGCACCCGCAAATGGTGGTCGTCCTTCCGAAACGAGCGGCGCTTTAGAGCTGCTGCGGAGGTCGCGGCCATTTCATTCTCGCGGAGACGACGCGGCCGCGGGTAGTTTGATCATTCCCGATGATCCGCCTATTCCGTGTGGTCTTCCTGTTTTGTGTTGGCGCGGCTTTGCTGGGGGCTGCGCCCGCAGAACGGAGCGTGAGCAGTTCGCGCCAGTTTATTGTTCATGGTCCGGACGCGCGGTTGCGCGGCGCGATTTGCGAGCTCGCGGAGCGGTGTAAACGCGACGCATTGCGCGCCCTCGGCGCGCGCGATGGCTGGCAAACTCCCATCGTCATTCAGGCACAGCCACCCGATTTCACGCGCGCGGGTGCGCCGGTCGCGCAGCTTCAGGTCAATCAGACGGGCGCCGGCCTCAAGTTCCAACTCGAGCTGCGCATTCCGGCCGACATCCGCGTTCCGGAGGTGGAGCGTGAGCTGTTGCGCGCGGTGTTGCTTGAGATCATTTACCGCTCCGCGCCGGATCTTCCGCCCGGCACACCTTATGTGAATCCGCCCGATTGGCTTCTGGAAGGCCTGCCCGCTCTCGCCTCCGAGCGCGATGGTGCAGCCGTCGCGCAAATCCTCACCACCGCGACGGCGGGCGAGGTGCCGACGTTGGAGAAGTTTCTCCGACAAAAACGCGCCCTCCTCGATTCGCCCTCGCGCACTCTTTATGACGCTTATTCCGCGGCGCTCGTTTCGCTGCTCAGCGAGCGTCCAGAAGGCCGCTCGCGGCTGGCGCAGTTCGTGGCCGATTTGGATTCAGCCTCCAACGATCCGCTCGCCGATCTCACGGCGCATTTTCCGGCGCTCGGCTCCGACGCTTTGCAGATCGAAAAAAACTGGCAAGCCAGCGTGGCCCGGATGGCGGGGAGCGGGCGCTATCGCGTGCTGGATTGTGCGGAAACGGAACGCCAGCTCGCGGAAGTGCTGCGGGTCTCTGTTCCGGGCCCGCCGGAGCCGACGGTTTACACCTTGGAAGAATTTGCGCAGTTCCTTCGCTTGCCCGCGGCCGTCCCCGGCCTGCAGCGCCTAACGAGTGATCTTCTCCTGCTCTCGGGCCGCGCGCATCCCTTGTATCTTCCCGTCATTGCCGAGTATCAGCGGATCGGAGCGCAACTTCTTCGGCGCAAAGCACCCCGGCCACGGCGCCTCGCAGAATTGCGCGCCCTGCGCGAAGATTTACGGCGCCGGATGGATGCGATTGCCGACTACGTGAATTGGTGGGAAGCCACCCAGGCCCGCACCGCCAGCGGCACCTTTCGAGAATATCTGCGCGCGGCCGAGGAGGCCGTGGAACCGCGACCGCGCCGGCGCGATCGGATCTCGGTTTATCTGGACGCGCTCGAAGCGCAGTTCTAGAAGAAGGCCGATGCACGAATCTCTCCCCAACACGGTCGACTACATCGAGATGCCTTCCCGCGATCTGGCGGCGACGAAGAAGTTCTTTAGCGCGCTCTTCGGCTGGACGTTTGAAGATTACGGACCGGACTATGCGGCTTTCGACGACGGCCAGATGACCGGCGGTTTCTTTGAAGCCGAGGACAACTGGATGTCTTCCGCTGCCTGTCCGTTGGTCGTGTTTTATTCGCCCGAGCTAGAGATGACTCGCGCGGAAGTGGTGCGTTTGAACGGCAAAGTCACGCGCGACATTTTTATATTTCCTGGCGGTCGCCGTTTTCACTTTCAAGCGCCGGGGAGCGGCGAGTTCGCGATCTGGTCGGACAAGTAAACCTTGCGCGGTTGCGCTCACGAAGGTTGATCGAACGGTCGATGCCGCTTATCATGGCCCCGCGTTTCGAATAAGGGACGCACCCGTCCATGCAGAAAATAGGATTCGCTGAAGCTCTCGATTCGATCATCGCCAATGATTCGCGTTACAACCGCGATGCGTACGTCTTTCTGCGCGACGCGCTCGATTACACGACCAAGCAGCAAAAGAAAATCAAAGGCGGCCCGGTGCGTCACGTCGCCGGCCCCGAACTGCTTCAGGGTGTGCGCCAGTATGCCCTCAAGGAATTTGGCCCGATGGTCGTCACCGTCCTCTCGTATTGGGGCATCCGTTGCTGCGAAGACATCGGGCACATGGTGTTCAATTTGATCGGCGCCGGGATCTTCGGGAAGACCGAGGAGGATTCGATCGAGGATTTCAAAAGCGTTTACGACTTCGAGGAAGCGTTTGTGAAGCCGTTCGCGCCTGAGAAAAAGGCGGCGAAAAAGACGCCTCCCGCCTTGCCCGCGCCCAAGGCGTCATAAATTTCCGCTGCGCCCCTGACGGCGTTGCCTCCCGCTTCCATTCATGCTCGCTCCCGCACATCTTCAAGCCACGACTGCCGGCACTTCGCCCGCCATCACGTTTCCGCCCAGCTCGGCTTGCAAGTGGGTGCTGCCGAACGGCCTCACCGTCATCGTGCAGGAGGATCACAGCGCGCCGGTTGCGAGCGTGCAGGCGTGGTGCGCCACCGGGAGCATCGATGAAGGCGGGCACCTCGGCGCCGGCGTTTCCCATCTGCTCGAGCACATGCTCTTTAAGGGGACAAAGACCCGCCCGGCGAATGCGATCGCGCAAGCGGTGCAGGACGTGGGCGGTTATATCAACGCCTACACTTCGTTCGATCGCACGGTTTACTGGATCGATGTGCCGAAGGCGGGGGCGAGCGCGGCGCTGGAAATTCTCTCCGACGCGATGATGAACTCGACCCTCCCGCCGGACGAGTACGCGAAGGAACAGGAAGTGATCCGGCGTGAATTCGCGATGGGCTTCGACGATCCTGATCGCGTTTCGGGCCAGCTGCTTTTCGCGACCGCCTATCAAAAGCATCCGTATCGCCTGCCCGTCATCGGCCTGCTCGATGTCTTCAACCAGCTCACCCAAGAGCAGGTCATGCAATATTACAAAGCGCGTTACGTCCCGAACAATCTGACGTTCGTCGTTGTCGGCGATGTGGACGCGAAGCAGGTCAAGCAGCAGTTGACCGATCTTTTTAAAGATCATCCCGCGAAGTCGCTTCCACCCAGCTTTATTCCGGCCGAGCCACTGCAGCTCGGATTGCGCGAGGAACATCAGGAGTTTGCCACCGAACTCACGCGCCTCTCTTTGGCCTGGCATGTTCCGGAAGTCACCCACCCGGATGTGCCGGCGCTCGATTTGCTTTCCACTATTTTGGGCGACGGACGCAGCTCGCGTTTATATCGGCGCGTGCGCGAAGAGGCGGGACTGGCCTTCGCCGTTTCGGCGTTTTCCTACACGCCGGGCGAACCGGGTTTGTTCGGCATTGATGCCACGACCGAGCCCGGGAATCGCGCGGCCACTCAAAAGCTGATCCTGGAGATCGTGAGCGCGATCAAGGAAACCGGCGTCACGGCCGACGAATTGGCGAAAGCGAAGAAAATTTCGCTCAGCCATCATCTCGGTGCCCTCACCACGATGCGCGGTCAGGCTTCAGACCTCGCTTCGAATTGGCTCCTGACGCGGAACTTGAATTTCACCCGCGACTATCTCGAAGCCGCGCAACGCATGACCGCGGACGATATCCGCCGCGTGGCCAACGTTTATCTTACGACGCAGAACCTTTCCATCGTCTCACTGAATCCTCAGGGGACGCTGGATGAAGCCACCGCCGCAGGAGCGGTTCGGGCCGCGGGCGAGATTCAAAAATTCGAACTCTCGAACGGCCTCCGTTTGCTCGTGCGCGAAGATACGCGCCTGCCGCTCATTTCCATGACCGCGATTTTCCGCGGCGGTTTGCTCGCGGAAACCGCGGCCAACAACGGCAGCACGCAATTGATGACGAAGGCTCTGCTGAAGGGTACCAGCACGCGCACCGCCGACCAAATAGCCGACACGATCGAAGCCGTCGGCGGCAGTCTCGGCAGCGAGGCCGGCAATAATAGCTTCAACGTTTCGCTGGAAGTGACGCAGCCCGATCTCCGGATGGGCGGCGAATTGCTCGCCGATATTCTCCTTAACGCGACCATGCCGGAAGCGGTCGTGGAGCGAGAGAAGGAAGTCCTGCTCGCTACGATCAAGGAAGAGGATGAGCATCTCACCTCAGTGGCGCGTAACATTCTGCGCGCCGCGCTTTTCGCGGGGCATCCCTACGGTTTGCGCGGGAAGGGTTCCGCGGAAGCGATTCCGAAGCTCACGCCGAAAGATTTGCTCGCGTTTCGCGATCGTTATCTGGTCGGGAAAAACGGCGTCCTCTCCGTTTTCGGCAACGTGAAGGCGGAGGACGTGTGCCAGCTCTTCGAACAAACGCTCGCTACGATGAAGCCCGGCGAGCTGGCCTTGACCGACGCGAAACCGAACGCGCCGATCACGCAAACGATCGAAGTGGAAAGCTTGCAGGAAAAAGCGCAGGGCGTGCTCATGGTCGGCTATCGCGGCGCCGAGATGTCGAGCCCGGACCGCTACGCGCTCGAGTTGATCGATGAAGCGAGCAGCGATCTCGGTTCACGTTTTTTCATCCGCATCCGCGAGCAAATGGGCCTCGCCTATTACGTCGGCTCGCAACAGATGCTCGGGCTCGTTCCCGGGCTGTTCGGTTTTTATCTCGGGACCGATCCGCAGAAACTCGTGCCGGTGAAAACGGCGTTGCTCGAAGAGATCAGCAAACTGGCCACCGAAGGATTGACCGAGCTGGAACTGCAGCGCGCGAAGAAAAAACTCCTCGGCCAGCAGCAGATCACGAATCAAAGCAACGACTCGTTTGGCTACATCACTGGTCTCGACGAACTTTACGGGCTCGGGTTCGATCATTACCGGGAGCTCGAACGCGAGATTGAAGCCGTCACCGTGGCCGATGTGAAACGCGTGGCCGACAAATATTTTCAACAACAACCCTGCGTCATCGCCACGGTGAAACCCGCGGAGACGCCCGCAAGTTCGAAGGAGAAATAGAATATGGCCGAAGTCCAAACCACCACCCAATCCGGCGAGATGACGCAACGCTTCATCGAATTCATCATGATGCAGGCGCAGAACGCGGCGCTCTTCCTCGGGCAAATCCCCAACCCGCAAACCGGCCAGGGCGAAGTGAACCTGGAGGTCGCGAAAATGTTTATCGACCAGCTCGGCATGATCCAGGAGAAGACGCGCGGCAACCTGACCGACGAAGAAGCCGGCGTCCTGCGCAGCACGCTCGCGAATTTGCAAATGGCCTTCGTGGAAGTCTCGCGCAGCGGTGCGGGCGGAGGAACGCCTGAGCCAGTCGCCGCGCCCGAACCGACCATGGAAGCACCCGCACCCACAGAAGGTACGCCCGAGGCCAAAACGGAAACGCCTTCCGATCCGCCCGCCGGCGAAAGCGAATCGCGCAAAAAATTCACGAAAAGCTACGGCGCGTAGAAGCACAGCTGGAGGGGAGCGGTTCGCTTTCCCCAGTTTCAGAAACACGGGAAGCCAAATGCTTCCCCTACAAACCTGGAGCTGCGTCGCGTCGTCGCCGCGCGGGTGTCTCGCGATAACACGTTGCAACCGATAACCGGTCCGCGCGCGAATCTGAGGCGTGCCCACTTTGACCGCGCGCGAAAAAAAGAAGATCGCCGAGCTTGAGCCCGTCACCGATCCGGAGGAAGCGGCCGAGGACGCCGGCCTGCGCTACGTGAGCGACGAGCAACCCGGTTACACGCGCCAGAAAAAAGGGAAGGGCTGGGATTACTTCGATACCTCCGGAAAACGGATCACGGACGAGAATCGAATCCTGCGGATCAACCGGCTCGCCATTCCGCCCGCCTACCAAGAGGTTTGGATTTGCCCGACGGCGAATGGCCATCTCCAGGCAACCGGACGCGATGCGCGCGGACGGAAACAGTACCGCTATCATGAGAAATGGCGCGAGGCGCGCGACGAAACGAAATACGATCGCATCGTCGCCTTTGCCGCGGCGCTCCCGAAGATTCGGAAGCAGGTGAAAAAGGATCTCGCCCTTCGCGGTCTGCCGAAGGAGAAGGTGCTGGCTACCATCATCTCCATCATGGAGCGCACCTTCATCCGGGTCGGGAACGAGGAATATGCGCGCGAGAATCATTCCTACGGACTAACCACGATGCGCAACAAGCATGTGGCGGTGAACGGCTCCAAAGTGCGTTTCAAATTCCGCGGCAAGAGCGGCGTCGAGCACGCGGTGGAAGTCGCCGATCGCCGGCTGGGCCGAATCGTGAAGAAGGTGCAGGACCTACCGGGCCAGGAAGTGTTTGGCTACCTCGATGAAGAGGGAGAAGTGCGCGACATCAAATCGCAGGACGTGAACGAATACCTGCAGGAAATAGCTGGAGAAGACTTTACTGCGAAAGATTTCCGCACCTGGGCCGGGACCGTGCTCGCGGCCGTCGCCTTGAATGCGGTGGAACCCTCGGAGACGAAAAAAGAAACGAAGGCGAACGTGAAAAACGCGATCGCGGCGGTGGCGAAAATCCTCGGGAATACGCCGGCCGTTTGCCGGAAGTGCTACGTCCATCCGGAAGTGATCGAAGCTTATCTTTCCGGCGAGAACATCGATGGGTTGCGTCGTAAGACCGAAGAAGCGCTTGCCGAGAACCTACCCGACCTCCGTGCTGAGGAAGCGGCGGTGATGAGTTTCCTTCAGGCTCGCCTCTCGAGATAACGCCTTCCGCGGCGCGGGCGGAGCCCGTGGTCGCGAGGAGAAGGGCCGAAAGCAGAAGCTGCGTGACGCAGCGTGGACGCCGCGGCCCTTCGATCGTTCTCCGGAACGGCAACCTAGCCACCCGGATAAATCACGCCGCGGCGCGAGCGCGGTGTTGGTGTCGGCACCGGCGCGGTCGTTCGGGATCCGCGCGCGCGTTTCGTGGATTTCCGCACCGTGATCGTTTCGGCCTGCGCCGCCGCCGCTTCATCCTCCGGATATTTTTTCGTCGATGGCCAGATCAAACGCCAGGGCTGCGTCTTCACGGTTTGGGTGAGGTCTTTCACGTTCGCGCCCGTCGCGGTGAGATCGGGCCCGAGTTCGTTTAAGGCGGACTTAAGTTTCTCGGACGAGTCGCGGAAGTTTTGCAGCGTGACCTGAATGTTGTCGTTCCGGCTGATGTCGGTTGTGATTTTGCTCAGGTTACTGCTGACGGATTCCACGTTTTTCAGCGCGAGCTGCAACGGACTCTCGCTCGACGTCATGCTCGTCAGGTTTTCCGCAAAGGTGCGCATCTGCGCGAGCGCCATGTTGAGCTGCGATTGTTCGTCGGTGATCTTCGCCAGGTTTTGCGCGGTGGTCTGCAATTCCTTCAAGGTCTTGGTCGCTTCCGTCGCGACCGGTTTTACGATGTCGAGCATCTTGGCGATCGATTCGCCGAAGTCGGGGACGCGGTCGCCGGCATAGGTCTGGCCGTCCTGCGCGCGGCCGGAGGTTTCGTTGCCTTGCGTAAAGTCGATCGCGGTTTCGCCCAACAGTCCGAGCGTGACAAGACGCGCGCGGGCGTCTTTATAGACGATCGCGTCTTTCTCCACGCGCACGTCGATGCGCGCCTCATACATCGGCTTGGGCGTGGCGTCGGACGCGGGGGTCGGGGTTGCCTCCGGCGGACGAATCGTTTGCGCCTCGGCGAGCGCGGCCTCGGATTCGCTCCGCGCGACGGGTGAGTGCAATTTTTCCACCTGCCCGATCTTGCGACCAGCGAGCAGGACGGGCGCGCCTAGTTTGATGCCCGCCGCATTATCCAGATAGATTTTGTAGGTTACGAGCGGCTTAAACAAGCCGGGCGCGCCGAGCAGAATGAGGATGCCGGTTAAAATCGCCACGGTGGCGAGCACGAGCACGCCGGTCAGAATTTCATTACGTCGTAACTGCATCTTCGGTTCCTTCCAAAATGGGCCCTTCCGTGCTGCCGCTCAAAAATTGCGAGACCACTGGATCGGTC
>JBDSNB010000200.1:0-19365 GCA_039915555.1 Chthoniobacterales bacterium
TTTGCGCGGTGATTTTCATGTGGCAACCAGTGCAGACCTCATGCTCCAGAGCGACGACCGCCGCGTTGCCTTTGCTCGCGAAAAGGCGCTCAAAACGATCCAGCACATCCTCGTCGATTCCGCTCGCAATTTCGCCGCGCTCTTTCGTTAGACTCGCCAGCTGGTCGTTCAAGGCAGCGGTCTTCGCTTCCAGATCGGCTGACTGGCGCGCCACCGATTCGCGCTCCGCGGCGACCTTTTTTTCTTCAAGCGCGACTTCTGCCTTCAAGATGTCGGCCCGCTCCATCAATTCCAGCTCTTGATCCTCGATCGCGCCGATTTCCTTCCCGTAACGCTCGATCTCATTCCCCATCGCGCGGAACTCCTCATTCTTGCGCGTCTCGTATTGCTGGGTCTTGAGACGATTGATGCTCTCGGTGCGGGTGCCGACATCCAACTCGAGCTTCTTCCGCTCCACTTCGAGCTGCTTGGTTTTTAACTTCGCAGCCTCCAGACCCGCCGCGCTCGCGGCCAAGTGAGCTTCCAATTGCGCGCGCTGCTCGGGCACCGTTTTCAACTCCAGCTGAATTTGCCGAATCTTCTGATCGCGATTCTGCAGGATGAGAAGCTGCTCCAGTTCCGGTTGCACGAGCGGGAGGTTATGGGTTGCGCGATGGGTCGTCAATTACGCGCGTGAAAACGCTAATATGTTTCCACCGGCGAGCGCTTGCCATCCTCGGCGCTCCGTTCCGCCGCGCGCTCTTCACCCAGGACAGAGACGCGCAGCTTCCACACCTCCTTGTCGAGGCGACGGTGCGCGCTCTCGGAGAAGGTGTCCGGTGGCGACAGGCGCGTTTTGAAGCGAGCGACGCTCTCGAGCGCCGCATCTACTTGCGCGGAAGGCACCCCGGCGATGGCCGCGTGCGCCTGATCGATCGCGTCCACGCGATGGCAGATCATCGCCAGATCGTTCCCGGCGGCGAGCGCGCAACGAATGGTTTCGTCGAGGCTGTATTCGTTAAAAATGGCGCCCATGTCGAGGTCGTCGGTCATGATCAGGCCTTCGTATTTCAAGTCTTCGCGCAGCAACTGCGTGACGATGCGACGTGAGAAGGAGGCCGGTAGTTTCTCGCTCTCGAAACACGGATACCAACCGTGGCAAATCATCATGCTGTCCACGCGCGCCGCGGTTTGCCGGAAGACGGCGAGTTCGTTGGCCTCCAGTTCTGCGAGCGAACGATCGATCCGCGGGAGATCGTGATGCGCATCAACTTCGGCGGCAGAATAGCCTGGGAAATGTTTTCCGCAGCTCACGATGCCTTCCGCGCGCAAGGCGTCGTTGAACTCGCTCGCCAGGCGCACGACCTGCGCGACGTCTTTCCCGTAACAGCGGCCACGGAGTGAGTTGTCCGCTTCGTCATCGAAGGAGATGTCGAGCACCGGGCAGAGATCGAGATTGAACCCGAAGAGGCGGAGCAATCGTCCGGTGATGCGGCCGTGCTCCTGCACCAGCGCGAGGTCGTTTTTTTCGCGCAGCTGCTGCGCATTTGGCGGCTCGTTCCCGATCAGGCGCAGGCGCGAAACGCGGCCGCCTTCCTGGTCGATCGTGATGATCGGTTCGACAGCGCTGAGGTCGCGCAAGTCGTCGATCAGCTTCCGCAACTGCACCGCGCTCGTGATGTTGCGTCCGAAAAGGATGTAGCCGCCGGGTTGGACTTTGCGGAAAAGCGCAGCGGCCGCAGGATCGAGTTCGGTGCCGGGCACGCCGGTGAGGAGGAGTTGGCCAAGTTGGTCGGGCATCTTGGCGCAAGCTTCTAGCTTGCGGCGGCGTTCGTGCAAGCTGGAAGCTTGCGCTACCTTGCGAACGCTTGAGCAAGATCGGCATATACGGCGGCACGTTCGATCCAATTCATCACGGCCACCTGATTCTGGCCCGGGAAGCGCGCGAACAACTGCAACTGGACGAAATCATTTTCATCCCGGCGGCGCAATCGCCTCACAAACCCGACGTGCCCGCGACGCCCGCCGCAGTGCGCCTGGAAATGCTGCGGGCCGCGACGGCGGATGAACCCTTTTTCTCGATCGACGGAAGCGAACTAAACCGCCCGCCGCCTTCTTTCACGATTAATACGGTGGAAGATTTCGCCCGCTTGAAACCGGACGCAAAGCTCTTCTACCTCATCGGATCGGATAACCTGCCGCGCCTGCCGTCCTGGCACCGGATCGGTGAACTCGAAACGCTGGTCGAGTTCGTCGTGCTGGATCGGGGCGGCCACGCGGACGATTCGTCCTATCGCACCATCCGGCGGCCGATCGATATTTCGGCGACGGAAATCAGAAAGAAGGTTGCGGAGGGGCGGTCCATTCGCTATCTCGTACCGCCAGCCGTGGCAGAGATTATCCAGCGGCATCAACTTTACCAGGACACCCAGAAATCACCGCGGAAGAATTAGCCAGGACCTGCGCCGACTTCGCCTCCAACAAAAAGGCGGAGGACATCGTGGTGCTCGATCTGCGTGAAATTTCCACCTTCACGGATTTCTTCGTCATCTGCTCGGCGGCATCGGAGCCGCAGCTAAAAGCGATCGCTGGAGAAATCGAAGGCCTGCTCAAAAAGAACCACAAGGTGCGTCCGAGCGCGGTGGACGGCTTCCCAACCAGCCAGTGGATCGTGCTCGATTACATGCAAGTGATCGTGCACGTCTTCCACGCTGAGAAGCGGGAGTTCTACGCGCTGGAAGATCTGTGGAGCGACGCCCCCCGCCTGGCGTGGGAATCCCCCGCGCCCTCTTCGTAATCCGCGACCGCTATTTCGCGGCCGGTTTCGGCGAAGCAGTCGGCATGGCCGAGGCACTGGGGCTGGCCACGGCGGCCGGCTTGCCGTCAGCGGCTGGCTTGCCTTCCGCGGCTGGCGTAGCAACCGGAGCATCGGCCGGCTTCACGTCCTGAAGTTCCACTTCAAAAATGAGCGTCGCGTTCGGCCCAATGTCCTGCCCGGCGCCGCGTTCGCCGTAGGCGAGGCCGGCCGGGATGAAGAATTGAAATTTGGAGCCCGGCTTCATGAGTTGCAGACCTTCGGTCCAACCTTTGATCACACGATTGACCGGGAAACTGGTCGGCTCGTTCCGCTTGTAGGAGCTGTCGAACTCGGTCCCGTTGATCAGGGTCCCCTTGTAATGCACGACCACGGTATCGGTTTCTTTCGGCGACGCGCCGGCGCCTTCTTTCAACACCTTGTATTGCAAGCCGCTGGCGGTCGTCTTCACGCCTTCCTTGCCCTTGTTTTCGGCGAGAAATTTCTCACCCTCCGCTGCGCTTTTGGTCCCTTCTTCTTTCGCTTTCTCGGTCTGTTTTTCCATCATGGCTTTGGAGTAGGCGGTCATCGTTTCCTTCACCTGCTCGTCGGTCAGCAAGGGAGTCTTGCCCCCCGACGCGTCTTTCAGTCCCTGCATCAGGAGATCGAGATCGATGTCCATGGCCTGCTTCTTAAAAGTGCCCCCGATATCCAGGCCGATGCTGTAACTCACTTTATCTTTGTCGGTTTTAAGTTCAGTTGTGCCCGCGGCGAAACCGGTGGAAATGAGAGCGAACAGCGCGATGAAGATGCAGGAATTTTTCATAAAGAATGTAAGGCACGCGGCGCCCGTTAGCCGGCCGGCCGCGGAAGTCAGCATGCTAGTGGAGAAAATGTCCCCGTCAAGATGGCTGGGCGCCCAATGCGCAGGCCTCGCGTTTTTCTTTTTGGCCGTTGTTTCGCCAGCGAACGCGATCGACCTGCCGCGCGGGGAAGCGTTGCGTATCGGGAAGAAAATCTGGCAAAACGAATGCGCCGGGACGGTGGAAGGACTGACCTCATGGAACGCCGGCGAAAATTTCGCCTCGCTCGGCATCGGGCACTTCATTTGGTACCCGAGCGGCGTCCGCGGTCCGTTCGAGGAAAGCTTCCCCGACTTCATCGCTTATGCGGCCAAACGCGGAGCCAAGCTCCCGGAGGTGGCTCTCGAGAATCGGGACGGTTGCCCATGGAAGACGCGCGCCGAATTCACCGCCGCTCAGTCGAGCGCCGAGATGAATGGCTTGCGCCGGTTCCTCGCCGATACCGTGGATTGGCAGGCGCAATTTCTCGTCCAGCGCCTCCAGCAGGCGCTCCCGAAAATGCTCGCGGAGGCTCCGGCGGCCGAGCGGGCGGCCATCCGGCAGCAGTTCGAACGGGTGGCCAGCACCGCGCAAGGCAGCTACGCTCTGGTTGATTATGTTAACTTTAAAGGCGAAGGCGTGCTCGACAGCGAGCGATATCAAGGGCAAGGATGGGGATTGCTTCAAGTCCTCCAAGGTATGAAAGGAAACCAAGACGGTCGCGCCGCGGCCCAAGCCTTCAGCGCTTCGGCGCGAGAGGTGCTCACTGAACGTGTGAAAAATTCGCCGCCCGCGCGGAAGGAATCCCGCTGGCTCGCCGGCTGGCTCCAGCGCGTCAAAACTTACGCTCAAAATTGAACGCCGTAACTTTCAAAACAACGCTCCTTCTTTTCGCTCTCGCCCTCGGCGGGTTCGCGGAAACCACTCTCGCACAAGCGCCTCGTCCCACCGTCGCGCGACCCGGTATGCCCACCCGGCAGGGTCTACGCGCCACGGTCGTGCGCGCGGAGCCACCGCGGAAGCAACCCATGCGCAAGGCCTCAGAGTTGATCAGCCGGCAGCCGCCGATCAAGATCAATCAAAGCGTGTTCGACTCGCTTTCGCCGGGCGAATCCCGCGTCGTCGTTTCGCTTTCCAAACAACGCGCATACCTGATGCGTGGCGACGAGCTCGCGATCGATAGCCCCATTTCCTCGGGCAAACGTGCCGGCATGACGCCGACCGGAAGTTTCTCTGTGATGGAAAAGGACAAGGATCACCGCTCCAGCATTTACGGGGATTTCGTGGACGGGTCTGGCCGCGTCGTTCGGCGCGGGGTCAGCCTCAAGATCGATTCCGCCCCCAGCGGGACGCGTTACGTCGGCTCGCCCATGACCTGGTTCATGCGCTTGACGGGCGACGGCGTGGGCATGCACATCGGCATTCTGCCGGGATATCCCGCCTCGCACGGCTGCATCCGGATGCCGCCGCAGTCAGCCGAGATGTTCTATAGCCGGGTTAAAATCGGCACGCCGGTCACAATTACGCAGTAGGACTCACTGCTGCGAGCAGATGCTCGCGCAGCATTTGCAAAGCGTGTTGCGAGGTCAGGTGTTTGAAGGCCTGGCGCTCCGCGAGAAAACGCCGACGCAACACCTGGATCTCACCAGAGGCCGAAGCAAGCGCGATGAAAACCGTGCCCACCGGTTTCCCCTCCGAACCGCCCGCCGGACCGGCGACTCCCGTCGTGGCCAAGGAGTGGGTCGCATTCGTTTTCTTGAGCGCGCCAGTCGCCATCGCGCGCGCTACCTCCGAACTCACCGCGCCGAACTCGGCGATCAGCTTTTCCTCCACGCCTAACGCCGTCATTTTCGCCTCATCCGAATAAGTTACAAAGCCCGCTAAGAAAATCGCCGACGCCCCAGGAACATTCGTGACGCGATGCGCCAGATAACCGCCAGTACATGATTCCGCCACAACGAGGGTTGCGTGGTGCTGACCCAACATTCGCACGACCGTTTCCTCCAGATCTTCGTCGTCTTTGGTGAAGAGCAGGAGCGGAAAGGCCTCGCGAATTATCTCCTCCGCAGTCTGAAGGCTCGGCTCCGTTCCGATCACGCGCACGTCCACCTCGCCCATCCGGGCGCAGTAGCCGAGCTCCACGCCGGGCAACGCCAGCAGACGCGGACCGATTGCTTCTTCCGCCACCGATTCGCCCACGCACGCCAGACGAAATGTTCGGCACTCGATGCCTTCGCGCCGCGGCGCGATTTTCCGCAGAATCGGCAGCACTGAAGTTTGAAACATCGGCTGCAACTCACGCGGCGGCCCCGGGAGCAGGTACAAATGGGGCGTGGCGCCAGCTCCGTAACGTGCCGCGAGATACAAGCCTGGCGCGGTCCCGTTCGCGTTCGGAAGCACCACGGCGCCTTCCGGCACATCCGCCTGCCGCAGAATTCGGTCTGTCATCGGAAATCCGCGGATGCGAAGACGATCTGTGATTGTAGCCTCCACTTCCAGATCGCGCCGCAGCGGTAGCTGCAATAATTCCGCCGCCGCCTCGCGCGTGATGTCGTCGGTGGTCGGCCCTAAGCCGCCCGTGATGAAAATGATATCTGCCGCCGAGGCCAGCGTAGCCAGCGCTTCACCGATCGCGGGTCCGTCCGGCACCGTGAGCTGCTGTTCCACGCGTAGGCCGAGCGGAAAAATCTCCCGCGCAATGTAGGTCAGATGAGTATTGAGAACATGCCCGAGCAGAAGCTCGGAACCCGTATTTAGGACAACAACGCGCATGCTGGGAAGGCGCAACGTCGAACGCCGAACGGCGAACGTCCAACGTCGAATTAGACAAGGTTATCGGCCAGCGCGCGATCAGGTGTGCGCTTCTGAAATTCGGTCTTCGGCGTTAAACCTTCAGCGTTCAAAGCGACCAGCGCTTTCGCCTTTAAGCAGCGTCTTTATCCTGCTTCTTCCGAATCAGCGGCAGCTTCTTCCCTTCCACCACCGCCCGATTGATCGTGACCTCCGCGATATCCTCGCGGCTTGGCACCTCATACATGATGTCGAGCATGATCCGCTCCAGCATGGAACGCAGCGCCCGCGCGCCCGTTCCCTTCGTCACCGCCTGTGCGGCCAAAGCCCGCAGCGCATCCTTCGTCACACTCAGCCGCACCCCTTCCAGAGAGAAGAGCTTGGTGTACTGCTTGATCATTGCGTTCTTCGTCTCGGTCAGGATCATCACCATCTCGTCCTCCGTCAGCGCATCGAGCGCCGCGAGCACGGGCAAACGACCGATGAATTCCGGAATCATTCCGAAGCTGAGCAAGTCCTCCGGCTCCACATGGCGCACAGCGGCTTTCGCGAGCGCTTCCTCCACTTCCAGATCCGGACTGTTGAACCCCATCGTCCGATTGCCGATGCGCTTCTGCACAATCTTGTCGAGGCCCACAAAAGCGCCGCCACAGATGAAGAGAATCTTCTCCGTGTTAACCTGGATATACTCCTGGTGGGGATGCTTTCGTCCGCCCTGCGGCGGAACGTTGCACGTGCTGCCTTCCAAAATTTTCAGGAGGGCCTGCTGCACGCCTTCACCGGAAACGTCACGCGTGATGCTCACGTTATCCGTCTTGCGCCCGATCTTGTCGATCTCGTCGATGTAAACGATCCCGATCTCCGCCCGCTTCACGTCGTAATCCGCATTCTGCAGCAGGCGCAGGATAATATTCTCCACGTCTTCGCCCACGTAGCCCGCCTCAGTCAAAGTCGTCGCGTCCGCAATGCAAAAAGGCACGTCGAGAATTTTCGCAAGCGTTTTCGCGAGCAACGTCTTGCCGGAGCCCGTCGGGCCGATCAGTAAAATATTGCTCTTCTCGATTTCCACGTCGGCAAACGGATCGGGCTGAAACGCGGCCGAGGAATCCGCCGGAGCGGTCGTCTGAAGGACCCGCTTGAAATGATTGTGGACCGCGACCGAAAGCGTCTTCTTCGCCAGGTCCTGCCCGATCACATAGCTGTCGAGCGAGCGCCGAATCTCCACCGGTTTCGGCACCTGAATGTTCGACGATTGCCGACGCGCATCCTCATTCAGCTCCTTGTCCAGGATGCTCTTGCAGACGTTGATGCAACTGTCGCAAATATAAACGCCCGGCCCCGCGATCAGCTTGCGCACCTCCGCGTGGCTTTTGCCACAGAAGGAGCACATCGTCAGGTTGGAAGCGCGAGCCATGGATTATTCCAAGCAGTTCTTATTCCTCAACCTTCTGCGGGAGAGCCGCCTCCGCGATCGCGGTCGACCCCGCCGGCGCCGTGCCCTCAAGCAATTTCGCTTCCTTGCGCGATTTGATCACCTCGTCCACCAAGCCGTATTCCTTGGCCTCCACCGCCGAGAGAAAATAATCGCGATCGGAATCGAGTTTCACCTTCTCCTCCGGCTGACCGGTGTGCGCAGCGAGAATTTTGATCAGCCGCTTCTTGAGCTTGAACATGTATTCCACCGTCCGCTCCACATCGCTCGCCTGACCCTGCGCTCCGCCGGAGACTTGGTGGATCATGATGTCCGAGTTCGGCAACGCGAAACGCTTACCCTTCGTCCCCGCCGCCAGCAACACCGCGCCCATGCTCGCCGCCATCCCGAGGCAATATGTCGTCACGTCGCAGGTCAAAAACTGCATCGTGTCGTAAATCGCCAGGCCCGCCGTCACCGAACCGCCCGGCGAGTTGATGTAAACGCTGATGTCCTTTTTCCCGTCTTCCATTTGCAGGAAAAGCATCTGTGCGATCACCAGGTTGGCGACGTGATCGTCGATCCCAGTGCCGATAAACACGATCCGATCCTTCAAAAGCCGCGAGTAAATATCGTAACTGCGCTCGCCCCGCGCCGTCTGCTCGACCACCATCGGCACGAGAACCTGAGATACGTTGTGATTCGTTAGGGTCATGATTTTTCTTCCGCCGGGGCGCTCGCGCCGGGCGATTTTATTAATGGTTTGATCGTAACATTTGCCTTCAAGAAATCAAGAGTCTTACCCAGCAGAACCTCCTCCGCGAGGCCGTCCAGACGATCGTGTTCCTCAAGGTCTTTGCGCATCTTTTCCACCGGCACGTTATACTGCGCAGCCTGCTCGCGGATCCGCTCGTCCACCTCGTCACGCTGCACCTCGATCTTCTCCTGCTCCGCGATTCGATGCAAAATGAAGTTCGTTTTCAAACGATGCGCGGCCAGCGAGCCCGCGCCTTCGATCAACTCCTTCTCTTTGCCCTTCAGCATGTCATCCGGCACTCCGCGCTCGCGATTGCGATGCACCAGTTCGTTTAACGCCCGTCGCGTCTCGGCCTTGAGAAGCGTGGGCGGCAGATCGAACGAGATGGTTTCCTGTAAATACTTCACGATCTGCGCTTCCTTCTCGCGCTCAATCTCATGCTCCTTCTCGTGCTCGAGATCGTGTTCGATCGTGTGACGCAAATCGGCCAGCGTCTTATCCTTCATGAGCTTGCCGGCAAACGCGTCATCCAGCTCCGGCAGCACCTTCTGTTTAATTTCATTTAAGGTGACCGCGTAGTCCGCTTTCTTTTCCGCCAATTCCGTCACCGGAAAATCCGCTGGGAACTCAACCTGCACACTCCGGGTATCGCCCGCATTCATCCCCACGATTTGCTCGACGAAGCGCGGCAGGAAATTATCCGCCGCGACGCGCAGCCAGAACTTCTTCCCGCCGTGCAAATTCTTGCTCGACTCCGGCACGATCTCACTGATCGCCACCCCGTCGATCGAGCCATCGAAATCGATCACCGCAAAATCTTCCAATTGCAGCGCGTGTCCCGTCACATCAGAGAAGTCGGCCGATTGATCGCGCAGACGCTCCAAAGCCTCGTCCACTTCCTCCGAGGTCACTTCCGCAGGAGGCAGCTCCACCGGGATGTTCTTGTACTCCGGCAATTCAAACTCCGGCGCCGTCACCACCGTGGCGCGGAAACGCATCGAACGATCGTCACCAAACTCTACGTCTTCCAGATTGGTCAGCGAAATCACGCGCAACTGCTTCTCGGCAATCGCTTCATGATAGCTCTTCGAGACGAGTTTCTTCGTCAGCTCGTCCTGAATCTCCTTCCGAAACTTGCGCTCGATCACCGCCCGTGGCGCTTTGCCGGTGCGATACCCCGGGATGCGCGCATGACGAGCGTAATTCCCCGCGATGGCGTCCCATTCCGTCCGCACTTCTTCCGGCGGCAGTTCAATCCGGAGAGTGGCGGTGCTGTGCGGCTGCGTTTCGACTTCGACTTTCATGAGCGTGCGACGGTAGTGGCGTGGCGCACGATTCGCAAACGACGCCGAATCGTAGGGGAAGCTGATAGCTTCCCGCATTTCGTTGGACACGGGAAGCCACCGGCTTCCCCTACCACGCCCGGAATGCACACTCGCCCCTGATGTATACAGCTCGCGTCTGCGGCAAGCCGAAGATGTAGGCCAGCTCCCGATAATCCGCGCAATCGAAGATCGAAAAATTGGCCCGCTTGCCCCCTTCCAGCGACCCGATCCGATCACCGCGCCCCAAGCTGTAGGCCGCATTGATCGTCGCCGCCGTCACCCCTTCCGCTGGCGTCATCTTCATTTGCGTCGCGGCCAGCGAAAGCATCATCGGCATCGAAGGCGTGGGCGACGAGCCGGGATTGAAATCCGTCGCCAACACCACGGCGAGACCGGCGTCGATCATCGCCCGCGCCCGCGGGTAGCGCGTCTTACCCAGCGCATAAACGCTCCCCGGCAACAAGACGGGTTGCACGTTCGCTCTCTGCAACGCCGCGATCCCGTCATCCTCCGTCTGCTCCAGATGGTCCGCCGTCACCGCCGACAACTCCGCCGCCAGCTGCGCTCCGCCCGAATTGCTCAGCTGATCCACATGCATCCGCAGTCCCAAGCCGTGACCCTGCGCCGCTTGGAGAATTCCTCGCGCGGTTTCGACATCGAAGTAGCCGCGCTCACAGAAAATATCGCAATACTCCGCCAGCCGTTCCGCCGCCACCGCCGGCAGCATCTCATTCACGACCAACTCCACGTAACGGAGCGGATCGTTTTGATACTCTTCGGGAAACGCATGTGCGCCGAGAAAAGTGGGAACAAACTCCAGCGGCGACTCCGTTCCAAGATCGCGGATGACCCGCAAAATCTTCAACTCGCTCTCCAGCGATAATCCATAGCCCGACTTCGCTTCCACCGTCGTCGTCCCGCATTCCAGAAACCACCGCGCATGCTTCAGCGCTTGTGTTTTCAACTCCGCCGCCGTCGCCGCCCGCGTTTTCCGCACCGTGGAACGAATCCCCCCACCCGCCGCCGCGATTTCCTCATAGCTTGCCCCGTGCGCCCGCATCTCAAATTCATCCACGCGATTCCCGTCAAAGACCGGATGCGCATGCGCGTCCACAAATCCCGGCAACACCACGTGCCCGCTGGCGTCGATGATTTCCGCCTTATCGCCCATCACCTGCTTGATCGCGTCAGACGATCCGGTGCTCACGATCACGCCATCGCGCACCAACATCCCGCCGTCCGCAATAATTCCGAGCTCTCCCATCTCGCCGCCCACGCGCGGCCGCGCCGGCCCGGACATCGTCGCAAGCTGCGCCGCATGGAGAACGGCAATCGTCTTCACCTCAGCTCAGCTTCCCCTGCACCACCTGATTGATCCTCTGGAACTCCGATTCGGATTCCGCGCCCATTTGCTGCAGCGCGCCAGACAACGAAGACTTCACCTTCTCGTCCTTCAAGCTCCCTAGGTTAATCCGCACGTTCATCCCCGCCCCCTCGATGCACGCCCGCGTTGCGAGCAAACCCACGCCCACGTCCGAAATCGAAGCCGGATTTCCATGCTCCGCCATCTCGCTCAGAATTTCGTAAGATTTGAACGCCGTCTCCATCACACGTAGTGGAATTTCCGCCGCGTATTTGTTCGCCGCTTGAATCGCCGCTGCACGAGCGGCCTTCTCCTCCGCCGATTCCTTCGGCAGACCGAACGCATCCATCACCGCGTTAAACGCCGCCGTGTCTTCATCCACGAGGAAGAGCAGTTCGTCCTTCAGAGCCTGCCCCCTCACCGCCCAATCGCTGAAGTAGTTCAGCTTGTCGTCCCAGCGGCGCTTCCCGGCGGAAAGGTTCGCCACCATGCCGGCTAACGACACGCCCAGCGCTCCCATCAAAGCCGCGACCGATCCTCCGCCTGGCGCCGGCGAATCGCTCAACGTCTCGTTGCAAAACTGCCGCAGGTTCATCCGCACGAGCGATTTCTTGACTGCGGTCGCCATCTTGAACTCGATAATCTTTTCCTGCAGATCGAAGGGCTGCACCTCGCTCAAGCCCATCGTCCGAATCGCGAGATCGATCAGCTCTTCCTCTGCAGCGCCTTCCGACCACTGTTGCTTGCGCAGATAATGTTGGCCCGCGTCGGTCAGACATTTCTTCGGCAACATCCCCACCACTTCGGAACCGGTGACACGTAACCCGCGTTTAGTCGCCGACTCCACACAAGCGTCGAAGGCCGCGTGCAAAGGGGTTTCGTCGAGGTTCGTCAGGTTCATCGAAACCTGCGCCATCCCATATTCCTCCACGAACCAACCGATCGCCTTCACGTGTTTCAGCATGCCCGGCACGCGGACCGGCTCGCCGTTCGCATCGAGTATCTTCTTTCCGGTCGGCGTTCCATCTTCCGTTTTCACGCGTCCATTCTCGCGCACATCAAACGCCACCGATGTGGCCCGGCGCGTCGCGCGCGTGTTTAGGTTGACGTTGTAGGCGACGAGAAATTCTCGCGCCCCAATCACCGTCGCGCCTGAGCGTTCGCTAAAAACCGCGGGCCCGAAGTCCGGCTGCCACGCCGGTTCTTTGATCTTCTCAAAAAAACCTTCGTACTCGCCCGCGCGGATGATCGAAAGATTCGACCGCGCCGGATTTTTCGCCGTCTTCTCGTAGAGATAGACGGGAATTTTGAGCTCCTCGCCCACGCGCTTCCCGAGTTGCTGCGCACACGCCATGGCCTCCTCCCAACTCACGTCCGCCACCGGGATGAACGGACAGACATCCGTCGCCCCCATCCGCGGATGAGCGCCCTTCTGCTTGCGCATGTCGATCAGTTCCGCGGCTTTCTGAATTCCCCGAAACGCCGCTTCCACCGCTGCTTCCGGACTGCCGGCAAACGTTACGACCGTCCGATTGGTGCTCGCGCCCGGATCGACATTAAGGAGTGAAATCCCGTCCACACTTTCGATCGCCGCCGTAATCTGCCGGATAACCTCCAAGTCCCGCCCCTCCGAAAAATTCGGCACGCATTCGATAATTTTTTGCATAAATCAATCCCGCGCCTGCGATTCCATCGGCACCTTCACATCGTTCGTCGTCGCGAACTCGATCGCCCGCGTGTAGCCCGCGTCTGCGTGCCGGATCACGCCCATGCCTGGATCACTCGTTAGGACGCGTTCGAGCCGGCGGCGCGCGCCGTCCGTGCCATCGGCCACCACCACCATGCCAGCGTGCTGCGAATAGCCGATGCCTACTCCGCCGCCGTTGTGAATCGAAACCCAGGACGCACCCGCCGCAGTGTTGACCAGCGCATTGAGCAAAGCCCAGTCGGCAATCGCATCACTGCCGTCCAGCATTCCTTCCGTCTCGCGATACGGCGACGCGACCGAGCCCGTATCCAAATGATCGCGACCGATCACAATCGGCGCTTTCACCTCGCCACGCTTCACCAGGTCGTTCATGGCCACGCCGAACTCCGCACGTTCGCCGTATCCCAGCCAACAAATCCGCGCCGGCAATCCTTGGAACTGAATCCGCTCCTGCGCCAGCTTCATCCACCGCTTCAGAATCGCGTTGTCAGGAAACATCTCGAGCGCGAGTCGGTCGGTCCGCGCGATATCCGCGGGATCGCCGCTCAGCGCCACCCAGCGGAACGGCCCTTTGCCTTCGCAGAAGAGAGGCCGGATGTACTCCGGCACGAAACCCGGAATATCGAACGCGTTTTCCACGCCCGCCTTCTGCGCCTGCGTCCGCAGGTTGTTCCCGTAATCAAAGGTGATCGCGCCCTTCTTCTGCAACGCGAGCATCGCCTCGATGTGTTGCGCCATCGCTTGCATCGAGCGCTCCACATATTCGTCGGGTTTCGCTGCCCGCAGTTCGAGCGCTTCCGCGAAAGTCATCCCGTTGGGCACATACCCGTTCAAGGCGTCGTGCGCGCTCGTTTGATCGGTCAATACATCGGGCACGATGCCGCGGCGCACCATTTCCGGCAGCACATCCGCGCAGTTGCCGACCAGACCGACGGACAGCGCTTCCTTTTTTGCGCGCGCGGCTTCGAGCATCGCCATCGCTTCGTCGAGCGAGTGCGCGATCTTATCGCAATAACCGCTCTTCAAACGTTTCTCGATCCGAGTCGCGTCCACATCGATCCCGAGGAACACCGCGCCAGTCATCGTGGCCGCAAGCGGTTGCGCACCGCCCATCCCGCCCATCCCACCGGAAACGATCAGCTTGCCTTCGAGCGTTCCGCCAAAATGCCGCACCGCCGCCGCGCTGAACGTCTCGAAAGTCCCCTGCACGATCCCTTGGCTGCCGATGTAAATCCACGAGCCCGCCGTCATCTGGCCATACATGGTGAGGCCCAGTTTCTCGAGCCGGTTGAACTCCGGATAATTCGACCACTGCCCCACGAGGTTTGAATTCGCAATGAGGACCCGCGGCGCTTCCTCGTGCGTCCGAAAAACGCCCACCGGTTTCCCCGATTGCACGAGCAACGTCTCGTCGTTCTCCAATTCGCGCAGCGACTGCACGATCGCGTCGAAGGCTTCCCAGCTCCGCGCCGCCCGACCCGTCCCGCCGTAAACGATCAAGCGATCCGGATCCTCCGCCACCTCCGGATCGAGATTGTTCATCAGCATCCGGAGAGCGGCTTCCTGATGCCAACCCTTGCAACTCATCTCCGCGCCGCGCGGCGCCTGCACCAAACGTTTCCCGCTCATAGTGTCTCCATCTCGCTATCGAATTCTCCGTCGCGAATGGCCCTGGCCACTCGCGCGATCTCGTCATACATCGCGCGATCATCCTCCAGCGCCGGCACCATCGTCCGCAGCTTCTCGAAGGCCGCTTCCACGCCGAGGCCCGCCTTTAACGGCCGCCGAAACTCCAGCGCGCTCGCCGCCGCCAGCAGCTCAATCGCGAACACGCTTTCCGCATTCTCCACGATGGTGCGCAACTTCAGCGCCGCCGTCATTCCCATCGAAACATGATCCTCCTTGCCGCCGGAAGTCGGCAGATTATCGACACTCGCCGGATGCGCGAGGATCTTCGCTTCGTTCAAGAGCGCGACGGAGGCGACGTGTGGAATCATGAAACCGGATTGCATGCCCGCGCGGCGCGCGAGGAAAGCGGGCAGCCCTTCGCTCGTATCCGGATTGATCAAACGATCCGTTCGTCGTTCGCTGATGCTCATCAAATCGGTCGCGGCAATGGCCGCGTAATCCAGCGCCATCGCCAGCGGCGCACCGTGAAAATTTCCTCCCGAGAGCACATCGCCGTTATCGGTAAAGACGAGCGGATTATCAGTCGCCGCGCCAGATTCCACCGCCAGCACTTCCTCGCAATGCGCGAGCGCGCCGCGCACCGCTCCATGCACCTGTGGCATGCAGCGCAGACTGTACGCATCCTGCACCCTCGGATCGCCCACCCGATGCGACTCGCGGACTTCGCTGTCGCGCAAAAGCCAGCAGAGATGCTTCGCCGCGGCCAGTTGTCCGGCATGCGGGCGCGCGTTGTGGATCCGAATGTCGAACGCCGTTTCGGTGCCTTTGAGCGCTTCCAGCGTCATCGCGCCGATCACATCCGCCACGCGCGAGAGCCGCTTCGTGCGCAAGAGCGCAAGCCCGCCCACCGCATGCATCGCCTGGGTGCCGTTCAACAATGCGAGACCTTCCTTCGCCTCCAGCGTCACCGGTTGAAGTCCGGCGCGCTCCAGCGCCTGCGCGCTCGGCATGCGTTCGCTTTTGAAATACGCTTCGCCTTCTCCGATGAGCGTGAGCGAGAGATGCGCCAGCGGCGCGAGATCGCCACTCGCGCCCACCGATCCTTTCTCAGGAACCATAGGGTGCACGCCGCGATTCAAAAATTCCGCCATCAACTCCAGCACCTCCAACCGGATGCCGCTGAACCCCAAGGCCAGCACATTCGCGCGGAGCAACATCATTGCCCGCACCTCCGGCTCGGAGAGTGGTGCGCCGATTCCACACGCGTGGCTGCGAACAAGATTCAATTGCAGCTGGCGCAAGTCGCCCCGCTCAATGTGCACTTCGGAAAGTTTTCCGAAGCCCGTGTTCACACCGTAAACGACCGCATCGCTCTCCGTGATCGCCTCAATCACGCGTCGCGCCGCGTGGACCCTTTCGCGCGCGGAGCCTGCGATCTCGACCGGGGCGCCTGCGAGCGCCACGCTCGCGAGATCAACGAGCGACAAAGGCTGACCGGCTAATTGCATCGGCGCATCTTAATCACAAGCGCATGAAAGGGAAGCGCGCTGCGCCGCGACGCTTCGAAAAGACGCTTCCTTCCCCCGACAGAAAAAGGCCAGGCCGAATCAAACGGCCTGGCCTTCAAAAAAGCTATCCGGAGCGGACAACTGAACTACTTCGAGTAAGTGCTGGCTGACGTGGTCGTGGCCATCGTCTCTTTCTTCTGTGCGCAAGCGCCCAGGCTCAACGCGCTGGCTGCGATCGCCAGCACCAATACTGCTTTCAAGATTTTCATGTAATTAAATCGCCCCCTTTCCGAGCAAGTTGCTGCGGACATTTAGGCAGGTCGCTTCCCTCGCGCAACGCTTTTCTCACCCTTTTTTGCGACACGTCTGGGCGCGCGTGGAGGGGCGATTACGACCGGCGTCTCCACGGGAACGAGGCGGAAAAGCTCGGCCACATCCGCGTTCTTCATTCGGATGCAGCCGTGGCTCGCCGGACGGCCGATGTCTTCCTCGTGATTCGTGCCGTGGATGTAAATGAAGCGGCCGTATGAGTTCGCGTTTCCCGCCTCCAAGCCATCCAGCCAGAGAATGCGCGACATCACCAGATCTTCGCCGCCCAACATCTCCGGCGTGGGCTCTAACGGGACCCGCGACTTAAAAGCGATCTCCGTCGGCAAGCCACCGCCAAATTTTTCCGCGATCCGGAAGCGTCCGGTCGGCGTCTTGAAACTCCCCTCCTTCGCACCAAGGCCATATTTCGAGGTGGAGATGGGAAAACTCCGCACCATGGTGCGTCCGCGCTTCACGCTTAAGCGCTGCCGCGCGACGGAAATATGGATGCGAGTCTGTGTCCTTTGCTTCATGGGCGACCGGCGATAGAATGCCGCCTCCGTGGGAAAAAGCTACAACATCGCAATCGTGGGCGCGACCGGCGCGGTCGGCGCTGAACTGCTGGATGTGCTGACCCGCCGAGCATTTCCGGTCGGCAAATTGCGGTTGCTCGCTTCCGCGCGCTCCGCCGGCCAGCGCCTCCGCTTTCGCGACGAAGAGTTCTCGGTCGAGGAGTTGCAAGAGGATTCTTTCGCCGGAATCGATCTCGCGTTCTTCAGCGCGGGCGGCGATCTCTCGCGCAAATTTGTTCCGCTCGCGGTCGACGCGGGCGCGGTCGTAATCGACAACTCGTCTGTCTTCCGGATGGACCCGGAGGTGCCGCTCGTGATTCCAGAAATTAACGGAGCCGACACGGAGACGCACCGCGGGATCATTGCGAATCCAAATTGCACCACCGCGGTCGCGCTCATGGCGTTGTATCCGCTCCATCTCGCCTTCGGCGTGCGGCGTGTTTTCGCTTCCAGTTATCAAGCGGTCTCCGGCAGCGGCGCACGCGCGATTGCCGAACTAAAACGGCAGGTCGGCGAAGCGATTGCCGATCAGACGGCAACCACTGAGGTCTATCCGCATCCAATTGCCTTCAACGTTCTGCCTCACGTGGATTCGTTCCTGGAAGACGGTTACACCAAGGAAGAAATGAAGATGCAGGCCGAGGGCCGTCGCATCATGCATCTGCCGGAGTTCCGCGCCTCAGTGACTTGCGTGCGCGTGCCGGTCTATCGCGCGCATTCGGTTGCGATCAGCGCAGAATTCGCACGCGCGATCGATCTCGATGAAGCGCGTGAAGTCCTCGCGAAGGCGCCAGGCCTCGATTTGCTAGACGAGCCGCAACGAAACATTTACCCGATGCCGCTCGAGGCCGCCGGGAAAGACAATTGTCAGGTGGGCCGCCTCCGGCGCGATTGCGCGCTGGAGAACGGGCTCGCGTTTTGGGTTTCCGGTGATCAGTTGCTCAAAGGCGCCGCCTTAAACGCGGTGCAAATCGCCGAGCTCTTGTAAGCGCGCCTTACGAAAACGGCCCCGGATTTCTCCGGGGCCGTTCGTTTATTCTGCCGATTCGTCGGTGGAGCGGTTTAGCCTTCCGGCTGAGGATCGGGCTCCTCTCCCTTCTTCCCCCGCTTGTTGCCTTTTCCGCGTTCCGGCCGCCCCTCTTGCGCGGGCGCGGCATTTTCAGGTGCGCGATCCGGAGCCGCTTGCGGCGGTGCTTCCGGACGTTCGTTGCGCTTCATCCGTGGTTCGCGCTGCGGTTGCGGCTCGCGCTGCGGTTGCATTTCGCGCTGCGGTTGCATTTCGCGCTGCGGTTGCACTTCACGCTGCGGTTGCAGTTCGCGCTGCGGTTGCGATTCGCGCAGTCGTTTCAGTTCACGCTGCCGTTGCGGCTGGGCCACCTCGGGAGCTTGTTCCGAGGGCTGCGGCACATTCGCGCGCTCGGCTTTTTGCCGACCGCGGCCGCGAGCCTTCCCGTTGTCCGCAGGCGCCTCTTCTGGCTGCGCGTCTGGGATCAGCGGACGCTCGCTCGTCTGCATATCGGGCAGACGGTTGGCCTTCTGTTTTCCGCCACGACCCACACGAGGCGCGGCTTCCGGTTGCGTAATTTCTGTCAGCGGCGCGCTCTCCGTCGCCGGAGCGTCCGCTTTTTTGTCTCGGCCCTTGCGGTCATTCCGAACCTTGTCGCCTTTACGACCGTTCTCCGCCGGCGCGGCGGGATCGGTCGCAGCTGGAGCAGCGACGTCGTCATTGGCAGTCGGTGGCGCTTCAAGCTGACCACGGCCCTTTCTTCGATCTGCCTTCGACGGCTTGGCCCCGGATGCAGGAGTGGATTCAGCGCCCGGAGCAGCAGTCGCCGCCGGGGCCGCCTCGCCACGATCTTTTCCGCGGCCGTTATTCTTTTCCTTTTCAGGCGCAGTCGAGTCGGGAGCAGGAGCAGCGGCACCCTCCGCGGGAACAGCGTTAGGCGACGCTTCTTTGAGCGCGGCGGGATTTGTCGGTTGCACTTTGGGCTCGGGGATCGACTTGCGATCTTCCTTCTTCATTTTCGCCTGCAACTCGTTCTTCACCTTTTCGTCCGAGACGTCCGACCAACCGGTTTCCAACTGATCCTGCGCGATCTTGGTTTTTACCTCTTTCGGCGCGGCGGTTTTTTCGGCGGCTCGGAACTGCTGCGGAGCGGCCACCATGAGCGTATCGCCCTGAACCTTGGTGAAGCTGCCCGCCTGGGCCGCGGTGCGCAGATCAACATTCGTTTCGCGCTGCAATCTCAGTCGTTGAATCGGCTGCGTCGAGTAGGCGCTCATGCGAGCGTAATCGGGCCCGTAATTGTAAATCTGCGAGTTGTTATACGTGATGTTGGTCACGTTCACGGTGTTGCCGATGAAGCCGGTATTCTGCG
>JBDSNB010000117.1:0-4989 GCA_039915555.1 Chthoniobacterales bacterium
CGTCGTTCACGATAAAATTTCCGTGCACTTCCGAAACGCGCGCCTGGCCCACCCGGCTGTTTTTTAATCCCAGTTCATCCACCAACTTCCCCGCCGGACACGCCTTCGGATTCTTGAAAATGCAACCCGCGCTCGCCGCGGCCGGTTGGCTCATCTTGCGCTTCTCTTGCGAATCCTGCAGCCGCCGCAAAATCTCCTCGGTCGCCGTCGGCGTCCCGCGAAAAACAGCCGAGACCGCATAGTTTTTCGTCAGCGAAGGAACGTGCCGGTAGTTCACTTCCAGTTCCGCCGGCGTCTTCACTTGCGCCACGCCCTCCGCATCCAGATAGCGCACGCTCACCACATTATCGAACGTCTCCGCGCCCATCGCGCCGGCGTTCATCCGCAACCCGCCGCCCACTTCACCGGGGATTCCTTCCATCCACTCGAAGCCGCCGATGCCAGCGGATTTCCCCGCATACGCCACCTGCCGTAATTTGGCCCCCACGCCTGCTGTGATCTCCTGCCCGTTCACTTCCACGCGGGCAAATTCACCGCCGCTTGGATGCGCCACCACTCCGCGAATTCCGCCATCGCGCACGAGCAGGTTCGAACCGCGGCCAATCACAAAGAGCGGCAAATTCTCCTGCCAGCATATCCGGATCAACTCTCCGAACGCCGCCTCCGTCCGCGGCTCCACCCAAAATTGCGCCGGCCCGCCGACACGCAAGGTGGTGTGCTTCGCGAGCGGTTCGTAAAGCCGCACGTCGCCTTCCGCACCTACGATCTCTTTCAGCTTTTCTGCAATCACGAGATCAGCCGCGAGGAGCGAAAGCTGTTCGTGAATGTTACCCGCGCCCAGGCTCAAAACGAGATCGCCCGGCAAGATCATGTTGCCAATCTCGCGATGCATCCGGTTGAGTCGCGGTTGATACGACGCCCCGCGATGTCCCTGCCCGGCCAGCTCATCGACAATTATCTGCCCGCTCACCCCGGGTATCGGCGCCTCGCTCGCGGGATAAACATCGGAAATGAAAACGCGATCCGCGTCGCCAAATGCTCCGCCAAATTCCTTTCGCAACGCTTTCGTGCGCGAATAGCGATGCGGTTGAAACATCGTCAGGATGCGATTTCGCCCCGCCGACTTAGCCGTCGCGAGCGTCGCGCGAATCTCCGTCGGATGATGCGCGTAATCGTCCACGAGCAGAAATCGCTTACTCGCGTACTTGATCTCAAACCGTCGCCGCGCGTGCTGAAAATGACCGAGCGACGCCGCGATTTTCGCGAACGGCAACCCGAGCTCCGTGGCGAGCGCGATCACGCCCAGCGCGTTGCTCACATTATGCCGCCCGGGCACATTCAAGACCGCTTCGCCCAGTTGTTCGCCCTTCCGAACCGCGCAAAAAACACACGCGAAATCCCGCAGTTCCAAATCCGCGCCGCGATAGTCCGCATTCTCAGAAAACCCAAACGAGATCGCACCCGGCCGATGCGCGCAGAGACGCACCGCGTTCGCATCGTCCGCGCTATAGAACACGTGACCGCTCGTCTGATCGAGCAATTGCGAAAAGACGGCGTCGATCGCCGCCATGTCCGCGTAGAAATCGAGATGCTCCTCCTCCACGTTGAGGATGAGCGCGTGCTCCGGGTGAAAAAAGCGCAGGGTCCCATCGCTCTCATCGCCTTCCGCCACGAAATATTCGCCGCGCGGATTCCAATGCGCATTCGAGCCGAGAATCGGAATCTCCGCGCCGACATAATGCGACGGGTGCAAACCGCCCTCGCGAAAGACATGCGCCGTCATCGCGGACGTCGTTGTCTTGCCGTGCATGCCGGCGATCACGATCCCGCGTTTGCCTTGCATGATCGCAGCCAGCGCTTCCGCCCGGCGCGCGGTCGGCCGTCCCATTTTCCGCGCGTCGCTCAGAATCGGATTGTCGTCTTTGATCGCCGACGAATAAACGACCAGCTCTGCATCGGCCGCGTCTTCTGCGCGATGCTGCACATGAAAGCGCAGCCCGAGCCGTTGCAACCGCGCCGTCTCCTGCGTGCCGACACGATCGGAGCCGCTCACTTCATGTCCGAGTTCGAGGAGGAGCGCGGCGATTCCGCTCATCCCGCTGCCCGCCACGCCGATGAGATGAATCCGGTGACGCTCCTGCGTGAGCGCGCGCGACAGATTAGCGGTAAGCACAGAGGTCATGAGGTGTGCCTCTCCATCGTTTCGGCCACGAGTGCGGCCGCGTTTTTCGGCGCCAGCCGGCCGGAATTTTCCGACATGCGATGCAAGCGCTGCGGATCGCTCAGCAACTCCCGAAGTTTTTCCGCGAGCAGATCGTCTGAAAGTTCCGCTTCGCGCAACATTACCGCGGCGTCCGCCCTCGTGAAAATTTCCGCGTTGCGCGTCTGGTGATCGTCCGCCGCATACGGAAACGGGATCAGGACCGAAGGCAGCGCGAAGGCCGCCAACTCCGCCAGACTCGCCGCACCCGCGCGCGCTACCGCAAGATCGGCGGCACTATAGACTTCCTCCATCGAGTGATGAAACGCGGCCACGTAAGCGGGAATATTTTCGCGCAGATAATTGTCCGCCGCGAGCCGCTCATCGCGCGCCCCGGAAAGATGGATCACCTGGAACGGTTCGCTCTGTAGCGCCGGCAACGAGCGAATGATGGATTGATTAATCCCGGCCGCGCCCTGGCTGCCGCCCATCACGAGCAGCGTCCGCAAATCTTCCTTGAGACCGAGTTTCCGCCGCGCCGCGCCACGGTCCATCCGTTGCAGGTCCGCACGAATCGGCGTCCCCGTGATTTCCGTCCGCGCATTGGGAAAGAACTGCGCGCATTCCTTGAAACCGAGCAGGACCGCGCGCACCATGCGGGCCGTGAGGCGATTAGCCTTCCCGGGAATGGCATTCGATTCGTGAATGAAAGTCGGAATGCGCCGCATCCGTCCCGCCATGATCGGCGCGGTGGAAGTAAAGCCGCCCATCCCGAGCACCGCGTGTGGATTGAACTTCCGGTAAATGCCGCGGCAGAGCGAAAGGCTTTCGTAGAAGCGTTGTGTGAACCGGACGATCGCCGGAGAGAACGGCGACGGCAGCCCAATGGTCGGCAATTTTTCAAAGCGAAACTCCGAGCGATTCGAAACCGCGAGGGCGTCGATCTCCTTCTCGGAAATAAAGAGCATCACTTCATGTCCGCGCGCGCGCAGCACCTCCGCCACCGCCAAACCCGGAAAGAGGTGCCCACCTGTTCCTCCGCATGCGATGACAGCGTTCATCTCAAATTCGCGGGGTTGTCCTCACCTGGAGAGTCGCGCGTCGAGTTTGTAGCGGCTCCAGCACGCCGCGCCGGTAAATGCTGATCAGCAATCCCACGCCAAATAAACAAACGACCAGATTCGAACCGCCGTAGCTGATGAACGGCAACGGCAATCCCTTATTCGGCAAGAGTGAAGTCGTGACGCCGATATTCACCGCCGCCTGCAATCCGAGCAGCGACACAATCCCCGCGCCGAGCAACAACCCAAGTCGATCCTTCGCGTGCAAGGCAATCATCATCCCGCAGACGATGATGACCACGAACAAAAACACCACGAGCAAACTGACCCGCAATCCCAACTCCTCACCGATCATCGGAAAAATAAAATCCGTGTGCGCGTACGGCAGGTAGAGCATTTTCTGTCGGCCGTTCCCGAGCCCGAGTCCCTCGATCCCACCGCTCCCCCACGCGATCAACGCCTGCATCTGCTGCAAGCCGGCGTCCTGTTTGAACTTCTCCGGGTTCATGAACGCCGTCAGCCGATCCATCCGTTCCGGCAGCATGGTGGCGACAAAAATGATCGCGCTCACTCCCATCATGGAGAGCAAGCCCAGGATGGCCATGTTCGTGCCCGCGATGAACATCATCACAAACGTCGTCGCGCCGATCAACGCCGTCGTTCCGAGATCCACCTCGAACACGATGAGCACGAGCAACACGCTCACCACCGCCATCGGGATCACGAAACCATGCAGCAATTTCCCGCTCGTCTTCTCATGCCGCGCATACCAATAAGTGAGAAAGAAGACGGCTGCGATTTTCGCCATTTCCGAGGGTTGAAATCTAAAACCCGCGAGGAGGAGCCAGCGGCGCGAACCGTTCAAACGAATCCCGATTGGCGGAATAAAACAGAGCGCCAACGTCACGACCGCGAGCGCGAACCAAATCCACCAGTGCCGCACCCAGAAGTGATAATCCGTCATGGCCGCGAAGGCGCAGATCAAGCAGCCGACCACCAGCCAGAGCACCTGGCGTTTCACAAACGCGTAGACGTCCCCGTGGCTGTCGCGCGCGAAAGCGCTCGTGCTAAAAAGCATCACGATGCCGATGACGAGCACGCCCAGCACAGCCAGGGTTAAAATATATGCGCTCTTACGATGCATCCGTTCGCGGGGAATTTTTGGCCACGGATACACGCAGATTAGACACGGATGAAATCCACGGACGGCGGTGCCGTTGCTCCTGAAATCCGTGTTTCATCCGTGTTAATCCGTGGCGAAATATCACTTCTTCGTTTTCTTCGACGCTGGAATGATGAGCTTCTGCCCAATCTGCAGCTTTCGCGGATCGTCGATGTGATTGATCGCGAGCAATTCGCCTTCTGACACCTTCAACTTCCGCGCGATCGAGACCGGATTGTCGCCCTTCACCACGACATACGTCTTCCCGTCCGACGAATCGGAAACGGGCAACGCCCTCGCCGGTTCCGCTCCGCGGTCTGCTTTCGTCACGGGCAAGGCGGGCTTGGCTTCTTCGCGGTTCGCGGTCGCTTGATTAGCCGACACGCTTTCCGTTTTCGCCGTCGTATCGGCGACCGTCTCCGAATTAGCGGAATTCGTGACCGTCGCTGGCGGGAAGGCGCCTTGCCGGCTCTTAATTGTGTTAAACGCGATGATGCCTGCGACCGCGACGACGTGCAGCACGAGCACGATGAGGAGCGCGCGCGAGAGCTTCATATTCGGCTCCG
>JBDSNB010000048.1:0-12556 GCA_039915555.1 Chthoniobacterales bacterium
GTATTGGCCGGATGGGGCCCATGCGTCACATATTTTTTGCGCGAGCGCGCGCGGATTTTCGCCGCGTTGTTTGGCGAGGATGAGGGCGGCGTTGGTTTGGTAATCGCCGAAACGCGGGTCGGTCGCCTGGGTGATGTCGCCCGCCGACGGGAGGCCGGCAGCGACGAGGGTCTCGGCTAATTTTTGCGCGAGTTGCGCTTGGAACGTTTCCACCGCGCGCGCCTACTTCTGGGGGCGGTCGCGGAAGATCGCGAGGATGTCCTCTGCGGAACCGGCGCTGGCCAGACTCTCGCGGGTCGCGCGGTCGTTCAGGAATTTGGCGATCGAGGCGAGGGTGCGGAGGTGCGTCTGAAACTGGTTCTTTGGAACGACGAAGAGGACGACAAATTTAACCGGCGCGTTATCGAGCGCGTCGAATTCGATCCCGGTGGAGGAGCGGCCGAAGGAAGCGACGACTTGCTCGATTCGATCGGAAGAGGCGTGCGGAATGGCGATGCCGAACCCGATCCCGGTGCTCATGGTTTCCTCGCGCTGCTTGAGGGAGGCGAGAATGCTTTCGCGGTCGCTGCCTTTGATTTTATCCAGACTAACGAGCAGATCGATGAGTTCGACGATGGCGGTCCAGCGCTCGGTGGCCTTCATCTCTGGAATGATCTGTTCGGCAGATAGTAGGCTGGCCAAAGACATGCGGTTTTCCCGTTTGGGGAGCGGAAGCTTAGCGTGGGCACTTGCGATGACAAGCGTGTTTTGGGCGGGGAAAAGTGGCGGCGGAGATTCGCTCTGAGCCGGGGGAAGTTGAAAATGCCGAGACGGGGTGTCGACCTGGCCGACGGGACCACTACGGCCAACATCGATATCCCGGCCAGACTTCTGGCGGGCGACGTCAATAGCAGCGGAGGAGTGACTTCGAGCGATGTCGCACAGACGAAATCCGCGACATCTCCCGGAACGGTCAACGCCTCCAACTTCCGGACCGATGTGAACGCCGACGGATCGATTAACGCGACCGATGTCGGCCTCGTGAAATCGAAATCGGGCAACGCGGTGCCGTAGGCCTTGAACGAGTTCGAAACGGAACAGCTCCACCTGCGAGGGCGAAGCTGTGTCGTTTGGGGCCGCGGACAGGGCGGGCATCGCGGAACACTCCCCGCGGAACACGGTATTTAGATGGTTTTCATGTTCTTGACATAAGTTTGCCAGAAAGTACATAGCCCCTTCGCGCCATGGTCTACCGTGGTTGTGAAGCCAGTCATTTTAACCGGGGAACAATCAGGGGGTCTCATGCTTAGTCGGAAAAAAGGAATATTTATTATCACTACCGTGGCTTTGCTCGCCGCCGCATTTTTTGTGCGGCCGGGTGTAGCGCAAAAACCAGAATCAGCCAGAGGCGGTGCGCAGAAACACGCTCAATTGGCGAGTTCGGCGCCCGTTGTGGGCCGCGCGGTTGGCTTCGGCGAAACGCGCCCCATGCGGGAACTTGCGGCGATGGACGCGTTGATCGACCCCGAGATGAAGGAGAAGGCCGAAGAAATCAACGAGTTAAACTCCAGCTTCGTTCCTCTTCCCGACCCAAAAGCGCCGGTGCAGAAGGACGGCGCGTTGCAATCCTCTTTCGGACCGGATGGCCACTTCACAATCAATATCCCAGCCCCTTCGCTGACCTTCGAAGGTTTGGGCGTGAACGGTTCCGCGCCGCCCGATACTACTGGCGCGGTCGGGCCTAACGACTACGTGCAGGCTGTGAATGGCGGCGGTGTTCGCATCTGGGACAAAGCGGGAAATCCGCGTGGCCCCGCCTTTCGCTTGAGCACGTTGTTCGCCCCGCTCGGTGGCGTCGCCGCGAACACCGATAGCGGCGATGCGCTCGTCCTTTATGATCGTCTCGCGGATCGCTGGCTCATTACCCAGTTTGCCTTCGCCGCCAGCACGACGCCTCCTTATCACCAGCCGATCGCGGTTTCGAAAACGGGCGATCCGACCGGTGCGTATTGGGTGTATGACTTCATCACGCCGGGGAACGAGTTCCCGGATTACGGCAAGATCGGAACATGGCCTGATGGTTATTATTTCACCGATCGCCAGTTTACGAATGGCGCGACCTACAACGGTTTCGGCGTCTTCGCCTTTGACCGCGTCAAGATGTTGGTGGGCGATCCCTCGGCCAGCTATATTTATTTCAATGCCGGTCCGAACCTGAGCAACTCCTCGTCGGGCATGATCCCGTCGGACTTCAACGGGTTGATCCCTCCTCCAGCGGGCGCTCCAAACGTCTTCTCGGTTTACACTGACGACGCGTTCGGCGATCCGGCGGATGCCCTCCGCCTGTTCAACTTCCATGCGGACTTCGCGGTCCCGGCAAACTCGACCTTCCTCGAACGGCCGGAAAGCCCGCTCGCGGTGGCTCCGTTCGACGCGCGGAACCCCGCCGGACGCGCCGATATCGAAGAACCGGCCCCGGCGGTCGCGGCGGATTATCTGGATAGCATCGGCGATCGTTTGATGCTGCGCCTGCAGTACATCAACCGGAGCGGCACGGAATTGCTGACCACCTGTCACACGGTGAACGGTGGCACAATCGCGGCACCGGGCGTCAACCCGACTGTGGCGCAGTATCGCGCCGCGACTCGCTATTACGTCTTGCAGAAGACTTCGCCCACCGGTCCGTACTCGGTTCTCGATCAGGCGACTTATTCGCCCGACACGACAGAACGTTGGATGGGAAGCACCGCACTCGATAACGCGGGCAACCTCGCCGTGGGTTACAGCACCTCGAGCACGAGTGTTTTACCTTCGATCTCATACGCCGGTCGTCTGGCGACCGATCCTCCCAATACGCTCGCGCAAGGTGAAGCGACCATGTTTGCAGGTGGCGGCGTCCAGACCGGCACCGGAAATCGCTGGGGCGATTACACTGCGATGACGGTGGATCCGACGGATGATTCGACGTTCTGGTACACAAACCAGTACTATAATCCGAGCGGCGCCTTCCTCTGGCGCACCCGCGTGGGAACCTTCAAGTTCGCCGGCACGACCGCACCGCCTCAAGGAACCTTGAGTGGAACGATCACCGCCTGCGATACGGGCCTGCCTTTGAAGGACGCGCTCGTGCAACTCACCGGTGGCCCGTCCAATGGTTTCTCCAGCGCGACGATGGCGAACGGGACTTACAGCATCAAATTGGCGCCCGGCGCTTATTCCGCCACGGTCATCGACCCGGCGCATAATTGCACCGCGATTGGGCCTTTCCCGGTCACGATCACGAACGGGGGAACGACCATCTTGAATCAGTGCCTCACCGGTACGCCAACCTTCTTGCTCCAGTCGTCCAACGTGTTGGTCACGGGTGGAAATGGCAACGGAATCATTGATCCGAATGAGTGTAATAATGTCAACGTGACGATCTTGAACAATGGTTGCTTGTTGGGCACCGGCATTTCCGCCGTCCTTTCCACCACCACTCCGGGAGTCACGATGACACAGCCAAATTCGCCCTATCCGAACACGGGTGAGAATCTGACTTCCAATAACACCGTTCCCTTCCAGGTCAGCACTTCGGCTGGGTTCCCGTGCGGCACGCCGATCAACTTCACCCTCACGGTGTCGTATGCTGGCGGCGGCTCGAACGTCCTGCCGTTCACTATCGCGACTTGCTCGACCCCGACGGCCACGGTGAATGGCACCCTGGCTGCGGGAGACCTTGTCCAGGAAGGCCGGATGGGCCGCGCCGCGCCTGCAAGTTCGTGTGGCACTGCCAAACCCTGCCCGACCATCTTCGGAGCAGGCGATCGGCGTTATGACGTCCTGACATTCCCGAACGGACCGGGCGCCGCCTGCGCGACGATCACGACCACGGCGACCAGCCCCGTCGGCACCAACCCGATCTTCCCGGTGGCGTATCTGAACTCCTATACGCCTCCTGGTGTGGGAACAGGCACGAATATCTGCCTCAATTACCTCGGCGATCCGGGCGCCAGCCCGAACACCACGAACACCTTCTCGGTGGACGTGCCGGCTAATTCGACCCTCGTCATCGTGGTCCAGGAGATCAACGCGGCCCAGCCGAGTGGCTCGGGCTACACCGTCCAGGTCTCGGGTCTCGTCGGCAACAGCGTCGGCCCTGGCCCGTGCGCTCCGGCGCCGAGCGTCGTCTCGCGTAAAACGCATGGCGGTGCCGGCCCCTTCAGTATCCCGCTGCCCCTCACCGGCCCAGTTGGAATCGAAGACCGGATCGGCAACGGCGGCGTCGCGGGCTCACACACCATCGTGTTCAGCTACTCCAGCGATCCGACGGGAGCGACCGCCACGGTGGCGGCGAACAACCCGTCCGGTGCCACTGGAGCGGTCAGCAGTGTGACCTACAGCGGGAACGATATGATCGTGAACCTGACCAACGTTTCGGATAAACAAACCCTTACGCTCTCCACGAGCGGAGGCAGCGTGACTCCTGCGGTGGTCCCAATTGGGTTCCTCGTCGGTGACGTCAATTCGAGCCGCAACGTCAATTCCAGCGACGTGGCGCAGGTCAAGTCGTCCACCGCGGGCGGGGTTAATGCCTCCACCTTCCGGGCGGACATTGATGCTGGTGGTTCGATTAATTCCACCGACATCTCGATCGTGAAAGCGCGGACGGGCAATGTCCTCCCGTAAGCGAACCTGATAGTTAGAATACGGAGCCGCTTCACCCGCGAGGGTGAAGCGGCTTTCGTTTTCCGGGATGGCGCACGGGCCAGAAGTTGACGATCGCGGTGCCCGCCTCCATATTCCGCGCTCTCTGCTGACACCCTCGCCCATTCGGGCGTCGGTCATCTTGAGGCCCGTCCCATGGATAAGATTCGTAACATCGCCATTATTGCACACGTCGACCACGGCAAGACCACGCTGGTCGATCAACTCTTGCGCCAGTCCGGCACCTTCCGCTCCAATCAAAAGGTGGAAGAGCGCATGATGGACTCGATGGATCTAGAGCGGGAAAAGGGAATCACGATTCGGGCCAAGAACGCCGCCTTCCAGTGGAACGGCTATCGCGTGAACATCGTGGACACACCTGGCCACGCCGATTTCGGCGGCGAAGTGGAGCGCATCATGAAAATGGTGGACGGCGTTTTGCTGGTCGTGGACGCGCATGATGGACCGCAGGCGCAAACGCGTTTCGTTTTGCGCAAGGCGCTCGAGAACAAGGTCAAGCCGATCGTCGTGATCAATAAAGTCGATCGTGAGAACGCCCGCCCGCACAAGGTGCTCGACATGATTTTCGATCTCTTCGTCGAGTTAAAGGCGAATGATGAGCAACTCGATTTTCCGATCGTTTACGCGAGCGCGAAGAACGGTTTCGCGATGCGTGAGATCCACGAGAACAGCGAAGACATGACGCCGCTTTTCGAGACGATCATCAAGTATGTGCCGCCCCCAACGACCTCGAACGAGCCGTATCTGCAGATGCTCGTTTCGAATCTCGACTACAGCGATTACCTAGGCCGCATCGCACTGGGTCGGATCGTCAGCGGACGCGTGGCGGTGGGCGATTCGATTGTTTGCATTCATCGCGACGGACGCCGCGAGCGAGCGAGTGTCACCGCGCTCTTCACTTTTTCGGGCATGGGCCAGGTGGAAACGAAACACGCCAACGCCGGCGAGATCGTCGGACTGACGGGCTTCGAAGAAGTCTTCATTGGTGAGACGTTGACCGACCGCGAAGAGCGCACCCCGCTGCAATTTGTTGACATCGATCCGCCCACGATTCGCATGCGCATTCTGGTGAATGATTCCCCGTTTGCCGGTCGCGAAGGGAAGTTTGTTACGGCGCGACACGTGCGAGAGCGCTTGATTCGCGAGACGCGCGGCAACGTTTCTTTGCAAGTGAACGACACCGATGCCGCGGGAGCATTCGAGATCAATGCGCGGGGTGAAATGCAGATCGCGATTCTCGTGGAGCAAATGCGACGCGAAGGCTACGAAGTGATGGTCTCGCGGCCCGAGGTCATTTTTCAGCGCAGTGAAGACGGCAGCTTGCTCGAGCCGATCGAAAATCTCTACGTCGAAGTGCCGAACGATAAGTTGGGCGACGTGCTCCAATCGATGGCTGCGCGCAAAGGCGAAGTGGTTTCGATGGATCACCACACCACGCGTGTCTCGGTGGAGGCGATCATTCCCACGCGAGGCCTCATCGGTTTCGAGAGCGATCTAGTCAACCTCACGCGCGGCGAGGGAATCATGAGTCATCTCTTCCGCGAGTACGCGCCTTTCAAGGGCGAGATGGAAGGACGGAATCGTGGCGTGATGGTTTCGATGGAAGCCGGCACGAGCAAGGCCTATTCGCTGAACAACATTCAAGCGCGCGGCAAACTCTTCATCGGGCCGCAGGAGGAGATTTATGCGGGCATGATCATTGGTGAAAATGCGCGTCCGGAAGATCTCCCGGTGAATCCTTGCAAGGCGAAAAACCTTACGAATATGCGCAGTCAGGGTGACGGCAAGGGCATCCAGTTGGAAGCGCCGCTCAAGATGACGCTCGAACGTGCGATCGAATACATCGGCTCCGACGAATATGTCGAGGTCACGCCGAAATCGCTTCGCCTGCGCAAGCGCATCCTCGATGCGAACGCCCGCAAGCGGGCCGGCAACGCAGTCGCGGCCTAGTGGAGCCGGCGCGCCCGCGCGCCGAAGTCTCCCTCCATCTCACTCCGGCCCGAGGGCCGGGTCGGCTCCATTGACAACCTCCTGCCACTGCGGTTGAATTCTGGCGTTCGTTTGCCTCTGCGGGAGCGTTTCTCTCTCGTTCTTCAGTTCCGATTTTCTCGCGAACCCAAGCGGTCGAACGAGTCTCGTTAACCAAAATTCAAGACGCATGGCCGGACACAGTAAGTGGTCCAAAGTAAAACGGGCGAAAGGCGCTCTCGATGTGAAGCGAGGCGCGCTTTTCAGCAAGCTTGCCAAGGAAATCACGATCGCCGCGAAACACGGTGGCGGTGATCCCGCGGCGAATGTGCGCCTGCGCAGCGCCATCCTTTCCGCTCGCGGCCAAAGCATGCCGAACGATAACATAGAGCGCGCGATCAAACGCGGCACCGGCGAAGGCGAGGAGGCCACGCATTACGATGAAATCGTCTATGAAGGCTACGCGCCCGGCGGCGTGGCCGTAATCGTGGACGCCGCGACCGATAACAAGAACCGTACGGCCGCGGATCTGCTGCGTATTTTTTCAAAAAATCACGGCAACCTTGGGACGAGCGGGAGCGTTTCTTACATGTTCCACAAAAAAGGACAGATCATCGTGCCGCGAGATGCGATTCAGGAAGAGCGCCTGTTTGAAGTGGCCTTGGAAGGCGGGGCTGAGGAGTTGACAACCGAGGAGGAGGAGTATGTTATAACCACTTCCCACGATCAGCTCTACGCAGTAGCTGAGGCGCTTAAAGACGCAGGTGTCATCACCAGTGGGCAAAAGTTTACTTTCATTCCCGATACGACAGTTCCTGTCGTCGATGAGGCGACCGCGCTCCAGGTGTTGCGGTTGTGCGAGAGCCTCGAAGACGACGACGACGTTCAGAACGTCTACTCCAATTTAGATATTTTCGACGAACTGCTGGCCAAGTTGCCGGCGTAATGAAGTGGCAAGCCGGAGTCGCGCCGATGTGCGCCGGTCGCCTGGTCAGTGTTTCCATATGAGCGAACAATCCGATAATCATTCCCCGGTCGAAACGAACGCGGCCCCCCCGCGCCGCCGTCGGCCTTCCCGTCGCGCCCCACGTGGTCGCGGCCGATCCGGTGGAGGCGATCCTCACGGCAATCGTGGCCCGGCCCCAGCCGCAGACGGCAATTTTTCGGCCCAGGAGAACGCCCGCGCGGCGGGTGAAGCGGCCGACGCCGCGAACGCGGCCTTCACGCACGGCGCTGATGGTTCGGGAGCTCCGGCCGAGCGAACTTCTTCGGGAAGCGACGATGCCTACACGGCTGGCGCGCTGAGCGAGAACACCGCGGATTCCTCGCAGGACGAGCGCTCGTTTCGGGATCGTGATCGCGATCGTTCCCAGCAAGGCGGCGCCCCGAACGGGGAGCAGGCTCTGGAGTTCGGCGAAGGCGTCATTGAAATTTCTGGCAAGGGCTTCGGATTCCTGCGCGAGCCGAAACGGAACTTCGTGCAAACGCCGCAGGATATTTTCGTCACGCCCGAGATCGTGCGCCGTTTCGCGTTGCGCGACGGAATGTGGATCCAGGGCGAGACGCGCCGCGGGAATCGCGGACCGCAGCTCATGCGGTTGAACAAGATCAACGACGAAGAGCCGACCAAGTATCAGGGCCTCGTCCCGTTCGAAGAACTGACCACGATCAATCCGAATAAGCGGATCAATCTGGAAACCGTGCCCGAGCGCTATACCACGCGCGTCATGGACATGATGACGCCCCTCGGCATGGGCCAGCGCGGACTCATCGTCGCGCCGCCGCGCACCGGCAAGACGACGCTGCTGCATCATATCGCCGACGCGGTCACAAAGAATCATCCGGAGATGAAGCTCATCATTCTCCTCGTCGACGAGCGTCCGGAGGAAGTCACCGATTTCCGCCGCAACTGTCCCACGGCCGAGATCATGGCGAGCTCGAGCGACACCGACATCAAAGGTCACACCCGCATCGCGCAGCTCGCGATCGAGCGTGCCAAGCGCATGGTCGAAGCCGGCAAGCATGTCTTCATTCTGCTCGATTCCATTACCCGCACCGCGCGCGCGTTTAACAATGCGACCGGCGGTGGCGGACGGACGATGAGCGGTGGTATTGATGCGCGTGCGATGGAAATTCCCCGCAAGATTTTCGCCGCCGCGCGTAACACGGAAGAGGCGGGATCGCTTACGATCGTCGCCACCGCGTTGATCGAAACGGGCAGCCGCATGGACGAGCTGATTTTCCAGGAGTTCAAAGGCACGGGCAACATGGAGCTGGTGCTCGATCGCAAGATCAGCGACCAGCGCATCTATCCGGCAGTGGACATTTTTCTCTCCGGCACACGACGCGAAGAACTGCTCTTGCAACCGTGGGAACTTGAGAAGATCAATCTCATCCGACGCGGTCTCGCTGGTCATAAACCCGGCGAAGCGATCGAGCGTTTACTCATGTTCATCAAAAAATTCCCGACGAACACGCAGATGCTGAAAGAGATTCCGGGCTAGGAGAATTTTCGAATTTCGATTGGCGATTTTCGATTGAAAAGAGCCGTGCTCGAAAGGCCCAGTGAAAACCAGTGGAACGCATCAGATAAGGGAACGAGCTCTCGCCTGCGTCATCCCGAGCCGCGAAGACGGCCGAGGGATCTCTCAACTGCAATGTGTGCTTTCACCTCAGAGAACGCGTCCACCCCTCGGCGGGATCCTTCGACTTCGCTGAGGATGACCCTGCTTCGTGTCCCATGAATCCAAAGCAACCATCGTCTGCGGCGAAAGACGCGGACTGGGAAGTCCTCCCTCCCGAGTCGAAGGGCGGCAAGCCAATCGAGCCGCTTTTCCGCTGGATCGCGCTGCTAATGGACAACCTCGTCCGCGTGCCCGGCACGCAGTTCAAAATCGGAATCGATCCACTGCTTGGATTGATCCCCGGCATCGGCGACATGGGTGCCGCAGTCGTATCGGGACTGGCCTTGATTCAAGCCGCGCGCAACGGACTCCCGAAAATCATCCTCGCTCGCATGGCGGTAAATATTCTCTTGAACGAGATCATCGGAATCGTCCCGGGAATCGGCGACGCCTTTTCGTTCTGGTTTAAATCAAACGCGCGCAACCATGAGTTGCTTAAAAAATACATGGCCGGGGGAGGTGCGGTGCGAAAAGCGGGACGCAGCGACTGGATTTTTGTTTTCGGCGTGCTGGCCGCGCTCGTCTTGATTGTCGGTGTCGGCATTTTCGTCAGCCTTTACCTGTTGCAGCAGCTGATCCAGTTCGTCTCCGGCGTGAAATAAAAGCCGCTTAGGTCCGGTCTTGAAAATACCGTGCGTAGGTCAGATGAATCCGCTCTCTCGCGCCGCGATATCGTTCGCTGAAAGCGGCGAGGTCTTTCGCGCCGACCCGTCGCGCCAGCTTTTCCTGCTCGGCTTCGTCTGTCGGCAGGGACGCGACTGATTTGTTTTCCCAACGTCGAAGAACAGACTCGCAGCGTCTCAGCAGGTCGTAACTCGCCTGCAGAGCTTCCGCATCCACGGTTGCGAAAATGTCGGCCTGCCGCAGTTCATCGACCGCAAACTGAAACTGCGGATTCCATGTTCCACTGCGCATCTGCCAGCCCTGCACCAGAAATTCCGCTTCGATGATGCCACCGAGTCCCGTCTTGAAATCCAAAATCTCCGAGCCCGAACCCCGATCGCGCCGGATGCGCTCCAGCATGCTGTCTATCTGCGAAAACAAATCGGATCGCTGGCCGGCCGCGCGCCACGCACTTTGTGCCAGCTTGAGAAACTCCTCGCCAGCGGGTCCACAAATCACGCGCGCACGCGTGAGCGCCTGCGTCTCCCACAGCTGCGCGCGACTTTCGTAATAGCTTGCGTAGGTGGCTGGCGGACCGGTGAGCACGCCCTTCTCGCCATCGGGCCGCAGGCGTGCGTCGAGCGTGGCAATCGAGCCTTCCGCAGTCGACTTTCCCATTTCCACCAAAATTTCCTGGGCCGCGCGCGTGTTCTCGCCCACGAACAAAACATCCAGGTCGGCTCCGTAGGTGAGATCGCGCCCGCCAAATTTTCCCAGCCCGATGATCGTGAGATCACTTTCCTGCGCAATGACGCCATGGACAAAAATCAAACACGCTTCCGCGAGCGCGGAGTGTTCCCGATGCAGCGCTGGGAGATCGATCAAACCCAGCACATCGCGCACGAGAATGCGGAGCGATTGCAGCTGTCGGTAGGCGCGCACGGGATCGAGCCGCGTCGCAGAGGCATCCGTCACGCGCAACGCCGCCAGATGCCGCTCCACGCTCACGCTTCGATCCAGCACCTCCGGTTGCGTTACGTCTTCCAGCAATTGCGGCCGGCGGATCAGCAGATCGCTCGCGTGTCGGCTGGCGTCGAACGTCTTGACCACCAACTCGAGCAAACGCGGATTCGTCACCAGCAACTCGAAGAGTAAACTGCGCATCCCGTACGCTTCCACGAAACGCACTAACTGAATCAAACTCGCGTCCGGGTCGACTGCGCCTTTTAATTCACTCAGCAGCATCGGGCGCAGTTTCTGAAAAATCTGCCGGGTGCGCGGCGCGACGTGCGAACCACGGCGGCCTTGCGCCAGATGTTCGAGCGATTTCCCGGCCGCGGCGGGCTCGCGGAAAACGACGAATGGATCTCCCCGCTTCTCCTTGTCCTGCGGACGTTCGGAAACGACGCGGGTGAAGACGGCCCGCACCCGCGTGGTGTGTTTGCGCATTGCTTCGAGAAACGCGGGTGCGGTGGCGAAACCGAGACTGCGCGCGAGACGCTCAAGCGCCTGCGGTTCGTCCGGCACGGTATGCGTTTGCTGTTCGCCCTCGATTTGCAGCCGGTGTTCCGTGCGCCGGAGAAAACGATAGGCGCGTTCGAGATCGAGCGCTTCTGCGCGAGGGAGAAGCTCCAGCTCGGCGAGCGCGGGGAGCGTTTTCAGCGTGCTCGTCTCTTGCAGAAATGCGTGCCGCGCGCCGTGCAACAACTGCAAGGCCTGCGCGACGAATTCAATCTCGCGGATTCCGCCACGACCCAGTTTTACGTTCCGCTCGAGGTTTTCGTGGCCCACGATGTCGCGTTCGATCCGGCGCTTGATCGCCGCGATTTCATCCAGTAATTCCGGGGTGGCAGTCTTCGGATAGATGAACGGTTGATGCTCGCGCAAAAAATCGTAGGCCAGTTCCTGGCTGCCGCCGACGCCGCGCGCTTTGATTAACGCGAGGCGTTCCCACGTTTCGCCGAAACCGGAATAGTAATGCTCGAGACTGGCGAGCGAACGAACGATCGGACCGGCCGCGCCTTCTGGTCGCAGGCGCAGGTCCATCCGGAAGAGCGCGCCGTTCGGGTCTTTGCTCGCGAAGGTTTCGAAAACCTTCTTCGCGAGCCGGCTGAACCATTCGTGGTAACTCAGAGCCGGCGTGACGTGACCTTCCGCGGTGTAGAAAAAAATCACGTCGATGTCCGAGCTGTGATTCAGTTCGCGGCCCCCGAGCTTGCCGAGTCCGAGAACGGCCAGCTCCGCTTTCGGTTCTCCCAGGCGATTTCGGAGCTCGGCGTCCCAGTGGGCGAGCACTTCCGCCAAGCAAATCTCGGCCAGGATGGAGAGCTCCGCGGTTGTCTCTTCGAGCGAGGCGACTTCCGCGATTTCGCGCAGGGCGATGCGTAAAGTTTCCCGTCCTTTCCAAAGCCGAAGCGCGCGAAAATTCTCCGCGCCGATCGGAGCGGAGTTGGTTGCGCCGCCGAGATCGGCCCGCATCCGGTTCGGTCCGCGATCCGAGGCGCAAACATCCGGATGCCGCAGCCAGAGCAGAATCTGCGGATCACGCGCGAGCCGATCTGCGCAGATGCTGGAAGCGGAGAGCAAATGCAGCAGCGCGTCTTCCCCGAGCGGAA
>JBDSNB010000266.1:0-9582 GCA_039915555.1 Chthoniobacterales bacterium
TTCGATCGCGAAACCGTTCCGCACATCGTGGCGGAAGAGGGGCGCGATGACGTAGAGCAACGCCCCCAACGCGATCAACCAAAGCGTGAGCGTTCCTTTTTTCATCGCTTCTTTTTCACAAATCCGAAGAGGTGCATGGAGAATTGCAGGGTGAGCCCGAGCGCGACCAATCCGCAGGCGATGTAAGGCAGCAGCATCGCGGGATTTCTCACCACCTGCAGGATCGTGGTGGTGTCGTTGTTATCGAATCCGGACTGGTAAAAAGTGAAGCCGCGATAGCGCAGCGGATCGTTCATCGAGATCAGGGCTTCGCGGTTTTCGCCGCGCTCTTGATCGACCAGTCGCACGCGGCTGGAGAAATTTTTCGGGATGTCGGTGCCAGCGTATTGATCGTGCCTGAAATCGAGCAGAGTGATCGCGAAGGCTTTCGGGAAGCGCCGTTGCCGCATGACCAATTCAAAGGTGCGATCGCCGAGGGTGAAAGATTGCGGATCGGCGATCGCGTTCGAAACCAACCACGTGCCGAGGGAACCGGAGAGGCCGGTCACTTCGATGAAGGCCGCGCTCAGGTCGCGCTCGTCGTCCTTGATCGTGCGCGGCTGTTCCGTGGCCACGATATTCGCGCCCGCACCGACGGTCGCTTCCGAAGGCGGCGCGGTCGGCACCTGCGAGCGCATGAAGAGGCTCGCGTTCGGTAGGAAGCGTTTGATCTGGAGCGTGAACGGGAGGGAGGGATGTTGCACCACTCCGCCGCGGGCGATCACCTTTTCGGGAATCGCCACCACTTCGTCGTACTCGGGATTAGTCACATCGATCACGGCCAACTCGACTTCCCGAGCCGCTTCCGAGTAACCAACCGTTTCGCCTTCATTGATCCGCATCTGCGTTTCGCGCGCGTAGAGTCCGGTGAGCAACTGACCGATGAGCAAGAGAATGACGCCGAGATGGAGACAAATGATGCCGGCCTTTTTTTTCGTAAATTGAAAACGCGTGGCGTGCGCCGCGATCAGATTAATGAGGAGAACAACGCCGAGCAGATAGCCGCCGGGCAGCACCGGAATTCCCCAGTTCGCCCCCGCCGGCTTCCAGAAGACAAAGAGGCTTTGGAAATAAGTGGCCTGCACGGCGTGAATTCCCGATTTTACCTGCGCCAGCGTCCCGAGAAAAACGAGCAGCATTCCGAGCCCAAGACAGACGACCGTGAGCCGCAACGAAGCGAGCACCCGGAAAGGCGAGCGGGCGAAGGCGGAAGTGGGTGCAGGAGCGGCCATTGCTTAGTGAAATTTCAAAGTGTGCAGAAAATCGGCAAACGCGCTTTTCTGCGAAGCGACGGCCGCATCTTCTCCCGTCATTTTGATAAACCACGAACGCCCTTTGTCGTCTAGAATCGCAGCGACAATGCGCTGCTTCGCGGCCGGTTCGCCGATCGGTTCGGAGCTGGCGAGATCGACCACGAGAAAATTATGGCCGTTGGTTTCCACGCGTTCGGCCGATTGCTGGAGACCAGGTTCGTCGATCGGCGGCAGTTTTACCTGGTCACGCCAGCGGTTCACGTTGGCCAAATCGCCACCCGCTTCGCCCATGAGATAGACGACCGAGATGTCGACTTCTTTTCCGTTCGGCGCGCTGGCGTTGAAACTCGCCACGCGCATCGGCGTGAGCGGCTTTTCCTTCCAGCCGGGCGGGAGCGTGTACTGCAACGGCACGGCTCCGAGTGTGTCGATTAATGGCGGCGTTGGGGCGTTGGTGCTGTCTCCGCTGGCAGTGGCGTGCGGTGCGCCTCCCTCTTCATGCACGCTTTGGAGAAATTCCTTGAACGGTTCCCGCTGCGCGGCCACCAATTCATCCGGCCCCGTCATTTTGAAAAACCACGTCTCGGTCTGCGCCGGGTAAATCCCGCCGAGAACGCGCGTCTTGTCGGCTTTGGCTTCCAGCGGTTGCTCGCTCGCCAGCTCCACGAAAAGCATGTCGTGGCCGGCGACCGGAAACGACGAACCGGCCTGCGCTTCCTCCGTGACCGGAGGCAGCTTCAATTGCTCGCGCCATCGATTCACATTCGCGAGCGTGCCGCCAGCTGCTTCCGGGAACGAAATAACCGACACATCGGCGGTTTGCCCATCTCCACCGCGGACGAGGAAGCTGCCTTTGCGAAAGCCGGACGCCGGTTGTTCTTCCCAGCTCGACGGCGCGAGCCAATGCAGTCCCGCGGGCGCGCCGGGTTCGGGGGCTGGCTGTTGCGCACCAGTCTCCGGGCGCACTTCTTTCGGCGCGCGATAGGCAGTGATCGAGTCGTCGCTTTTGTTGCAGCCGACGGCAGCGCACAGCAATCCCAAAAGGAGCACGGCCTGGAGACGAGGAGGGAGAGATAGCGGCTTCAAAGCAGACGCGAAGGACCGGTGTTGAAGAGGAAATGTCAAGAAATCGCCCCACCCAGGGCGTGTCCTAATCAGGGCGCTAATCGCGAAAGACTCCGTGAAGTGGGCGCCGTTTCGCTAGACGCTCACGCATCCAGCACGAGGTCGCTCTTCGGCGCGCCGATGCAGGTGAGGCGGGTGCCGCGCTCGGTTTCGAAATCCGATTTCTCGATGTAATCGATTTCGCCGGAAAAAACGGCGACCTGGCAGGTGCCGCAACTACCGGCCCGGCAACCGCTCGGGATGGTGACGCCGCTCGCTTCCGCGAGATCGAGGATGCTGGTGTAGTCGCCGCACCACTTCGCTGTCTTGCCGCTTTTCTTGAATTGGATCGAGTAGCCGGTGGGAACCTGCGCGCCGGGGGCGATGACGGCGGCAACCTTCTTTACGCTGGAGGGGCCGAAGGTCTCGTAGTGAATGTTTTTTTCCGGGACGCCCCATTCTTTTAATCCTTCGGTGACATCCTGCATCATGGGGCCGGGACCGCAGAGGTAGTATTCGAAGTTACTGGAGGGGAGGAGAGCCTGGAAGAGTCCGGCGGTGACACGGCCTTGATGGTGGAAATCCCGCCCCAGCTCGTAATCGGGATCGGGTTTGCTGGCGCAGACGTGGAGATGCACGTTCGGGTGCTCGCGCGCCAGCGCTTCCAGGTGTTCTTTCATCACGTGTTCGGTGCGGTCGCGGATGCCGTGGAAGAACCAAATCTCACGCCGCGACCCGCGGGCGATGAGCGCGTTGAGCATGCTAAGCACGGGCGTGACGCCGATGCCGCTGCCGATGAGAACGACGCCACCAGTGCCGGCGGGATCGAGCCAGAATTGGCCGGAGGGAGCTTTCACGTCGAGGATGTCGCCTTGGTTGATCTGGCCGTGAAAAAACGAGGAGGCCAGGCCGGGAGGGGCGTCCTTATCCCGCGGGGGCAGGATGCGTTTGATTGTGACGCGATAGGTGTCGGGACGGGCGCTATCGGAGAGGCTGTAGCAGCGGATGATGGGCTTGGCCTGGCCCGGGATATCGAGCCGGAAGGTGAGGTATTGGCCCGGAAGGAAATCGGGAAGCGGCCGGCCGTCATGGGGCGCGAGATAAAACGAACAGATATCGGCGCATTCCATGACCTTTTGGGAGACGGTAAATTTCCGCCAACCGTTCCACGGCAGACCGGTCTCGGCTTTTTGCCGACGCAGATCGCGCATCATTTCCAGCTCGGTCTTGAGCAGATCGAGCGAGAGTTCGGACTGTCGCTTTTGGCCGACGAGACGACGAATATTGCCAGCGGTGACGAGGCCGAGCTGGAGCAAGCCGCCGCCAACAAGGAGTCCGCCGATTGCTTCAGGAATCATGGGCGAACGGCTCCGGGCTTCGGCATTTCTCAAAACTTCAACAGCAGCTCGGAGCGCAGTCCGTAAGCGGTGTCGCGATTTTCGGGAAAGCCTACGAAAGCGTCGAAGATGAGAACGGAATGCTGGTTCAGTTTCATTTGGTAACGCGCAGCGGCGGCGATGGAATCGGGCTGGCTGGCGGCGAAGAAGCGAGGCGTTTGGGTCGCCACGCGCCCACCGAACTCGAAGACAATCTGTCGATCGGCGGACCCGAGGAACATCTGGTAACCAAGGGCCGCGCCAACCGCGTCGTTGGCGCGGTTGCCGAGCGGCGCGCCGTAGCCGCCCAGTCCTTGCGCGGCGAAGAGGATGCCGATCGCACCGAGCGGTCCGCCGCGATCTTCGCCGCGAGCCGCCGAGGAATAATCATTGATGCCCCAGAAAGCATTGAGATACGCGACGTCCTTGCTCGACGGCATGGTGGTAGAGAGCTGTTGAAAAAGGAGGACGCCATCACTGACTGCGGCCGTTTGGGTTTCGAGCGAGAGGGAGGCGTTGATGCGAGTGGTGGAGTTAATAAGGCCGAAGCGGCGGGTGATACCCACGCCGGCGTAGAGGCCGTCGCCGCCGGTATCAGCCTCTGCATTCACATAGGCGAAATCGAGATCGAGTGTGCTCGTCTCGTAATCGGCCGTGTTGAAGAACCCGAACAATTTCGCGCTGCTTTCGCGGCGGTTGTTGTTCCGGTTCAACTCATTCCAGGCAAAAAGGGCGGTGGTGCGCCAGGCGGAAGACCCGAGAAAGAAGTTCGACGGGCGAGAGAAGCCGATGGCGTCGATCTCGTCCTCATTAATCATGATGCCGTCCTGAAAATTGAGTGGTTGCCGGCCGAGGGCGAAACTGATGTCGAAGGTGCCCCTGTCGTTCGGGTCGAGGTTGGGGAAAAGTTCCCCAAAGTCGCCCTGAACGAAAAATGTGGTGATGTAGGCGTTGATCTCGCGGTGGATTTTTTTGTCCGGATCGAATCGGTAACCGGTGTAATCGAGCCCATCGCGGTCGAGCGGACGGAAGCCGATGAGAATGCGCTCCGTCGGTGTGAGGTAAAGATTACCAAAAAGATCGAGCCGTCCGACCAGCTCCGAGATCTGGCCGCGGCCATTATCGAACGTCTGAAGCGCAGCGCGCGCGGTGCCGAAAACGATGAAGGAGGGCTGCCAGGTGGCGCCAGTGGGCAGGGTGATGCCGGGGGCGATCGGCCCGACGCCGAGGAACGGGTTCTGGCCCCACTCGATGATGGGCTTGGGGCGATCGGGGAAGTTATCGAGCTGGAGTGGGATCGGCTTGTCGCTCAGGGCGCTGCCATGGCCCTGGCTGGAATGGCCAAACAAATCGGAGAAGCGAGATTTCTTCGGAGCCGTAGCTGGCCGGGCGATGGTGGTATTGCTTCGGCCGCTCGGACCGTCAGCGTGCGCGTGATCGGCCGGGCCCGCATCCGGCATCCGTGTGGCGGCGCCCTTGAAGGCTTCGAGGTTGGTCCCACAGTTGCTGCAAAAATTAAACGTCGGCGACATGCTTTCGCCGCACGTCGGGCAGATTGTGCCGGCGGCGGCAGTCGAAGCGGCGACCGGGATCGTCTCCGCAGCCGAGAGATGGAAGGCACCAGCCATCGCGAGCGCGACTACGAAAACAGCCGTAAGAAGGGCGCGCATCTTATGTGGGCTAGCGCGTCGGAGCGCCGTCCGCCACCTTCTGGACTTTCGCGGCGACTCCTTTGGATTCGGGCAGGAATGGTTTCACCGGCGGTGCCATGATCTGGCGTTCGGTGGGTTTGAGATTAATGACTGAAGGGCCGGATGGGAGGATGATCGTCTTGTTCCAAAGCGTCTGCGAACGTTCGACGGTCGAGAGCGCGATCTCTTTTGGCGACATGTTGTAATCGAAGCCCAGCTCCGCGATGTCGCCGATGAGGTTTACCGGTACCATCTGGGTGATGAACTTAAAGTTCACCTTGTAGGGGGTGTCGCCGCTCAGGCGGACTCCCTCGACTCGATAAGGCGCCCAGCGGAAGCCGCCGGGAGGGATCATCCGACTTTGCTTGCGCGCGCCAGTCGGTCGCCCGAGCAAGGCGTCGGCATTCGCGGCCGGACGGACGTAGGGCAAAGGGTCGACGCTCTTGTTCGTCGGCAAAATCTGCACGCGCTCGCCCCCGCGGAGGAGAGTGACGAGAAACTTCGACTGCAAGGTGAAGAGGAATTTATCGAGCGGCAATTTTCGATCGTGCACGTAGGCGGATTCTTCGTCGCGGTAATCGCCGTTCGGATCGCGATCGCCCGAGACGAAGAGGACGCGGTTCTTCCGATCGGTCACTGTGACCTGGAGGAAATTGGCGCGCTCGGCGTCAAACCCAGTGGGAACGCCATGGCCGTCGGTGCCATTGGCCACCTTCACTTTGAACTTGAGGCCGCGAGCATCGTTTTGCTCGACCACGAAATCGTGGAGTTGAAAGCCGCGCCGGAGGATTTGGTAGCGCTGCAGATTCGCGTCTTCGAGTTTTACGAATTGATCGTCGAGGATCGCGCGGGCGTCGTAGCGGTCGTCGATCGATTGCCAGCGGGTGGGGAATTTGAAATCGGCAGGCACCTTGTTTTCAAAGGCATCGGCCCCCCAGCCAGCGCGGTAATCGAACTGAAGCCATTCGCGCATCGTGGCCAGCTCCTGCGCCTTGACGTTAAAAGGGAAGAGCCCGGGATGAATGACCGAATAATCAGGACCCGCAAAGCGGTGATCGGTCAATTTGCGCGGAGGAGTGGGAGTGTCTCCGACGAGGGCGGCGGGACCAAAAGCGTATTTTGATTTTTTGCCGGGCACGGTCGCCATGTGGCAGTCCTGGCAGGTTTCGCCGCGTTTGTTCGATTGGGAACTCTTGAACTGCGAAAAGGCCTCTTCGAGGCGGAAGCCGTTAAGCAAATTCACATCGTGACAACTGCCGCAGAAGTTGGATTTCTCGAGCGGATCGAACTTGATCACCTCGGTATGAATGGCGCGTCCGATCTCACCGCGTTTGGTCACGACCTGAAATTTATCCGGCTGGTTGAGCACGCTCTTGAGAATGGCTGGCCCCTTCGGGCCGAACACGGGCGAGAGCAAATCGCCTTCTTCGATCGCGGTGCGGCCACTGACTTTGCCGTAGTCTTTCTTCACGCGATGACAGACGATGCAACTGATGCCTTCGCGCGAGGTGGGATTGCGGTCCATGTTGCTCATGAAGACCGGTTCCTTTAGTTGCATACCCACCTGGGTGTGACAGCGAATGCAGAAATCGCCGTTCGAGCCGGAGGTGCGCTTCTCGATTGTGGCCTGCATGGTGTTAAAGATCGGGCTGAGTTGGGCGTACGCGTGTTGCGAGACGGACCATTGCCGGAATTGCGTGGGATGGCAGGTGGCACAGGTAGAAGCCGAGGGAAATTTGTTCTCTACCAGCAACTGCGCATGCGCGGCGGCGGCATTCACCTTGACCACTGGACCAGCGGCAGCGCGCGTTGGTGGCGGGATTGGCTCTGTGGGCACGAGGAGCAGATCGTCCGGCATCGGCTGGTCGGTGGCGGCCCCGCTCTCCGGGAGAAGAAGATCATCATCGGAACTGGCGGACGGCGCGCTGTTGTCTGCTGCGGGCAGGAGCAAATCGTCGTCGGAGCTAGCCGCGGGAGCAGGCGTGGCCGGAGCGAGCAGCTCGTCGTCGCCGGCTGGCGGAGCGGTGGGCATTGGCACTACGGCGGGAGCTTCCGCCGATTGTTGCGCGGGCGCGGAGAGAAGCGCGCAGGCGATGAGATAGGCGCTACTTAAAACTAGTAACAATCTCCTGGGGCGGGACATGGCTACGCAACCATGATGGCCCGTAAGCCCAAGCGTCAATCCAAAAGAAAAGGGAAAAGGAAGGCGGATAAAGCTTGTTCCCGGCTCGCCCTGCCGATAAAAAAAGTCATAACCTTCATCCGAGGATTCCCGCTATGACTGAACGCTGTCGATACTATCTCCTAAGTTTTTTAATTCTGGGCTTAAGCATTCCCCCCGGATTCGGAGCGCAGGTGCACGAGCTGGATCCGGCCAAGATGGTCGGCTCGCAAAAATGCGGGGAGTGCCACAAATTTGAGGTGGAGGCGTGGAAGACCACGCCGCATTTCGCGACCTTCGATTCTATGCACAAGAGCCCGGAGGGGCAAAAGATCGCGGCCGCCATGGGGATCAAGCGCGTTAAATCCGAGAGCCTCTGCCTGACCTGCCACTACACCGTGCAGAAGAAAGGCGCGGAGGCAGAGCCGATCTCCGGCGTTTCCTGCGAGTCTTGCCACGGCGCGGCGGCGGGTTGGGTAAACATCCACAACGACAAGAAAATCGCGAAGGAGGAACGCACGACGAAGTCGGAAGCTGCCGGCATGATTCGACCGGAGGATTTGTACGCGGTCGCGGCCAATTGCTACCAATGCCACCTCGTGCCTAACGAAAAGTTGGTCAATGTGGGCGGCCACACCGCCGGGAGCAAAGACTTCGAACTCGTCACCTGGTCCCAAGGCATGGTGCGGCATAATTTTCTTCTACCGGACGGAAGCGAGGGAAAGGTAAACAAGGAAAATGAGATCAACCGGCGTCGCTTGATGTTCGCCACCGGAGCCATCCTCGATTTCGAGTACAGCCTGCGCGGCGTGGCCAGCGCGACGGAAAAAGCCACCTACGGCATCACCATGGCGCAGCGGGCCAACACGCTGAAGAAAAAGCTCGAAGCGATTCAAAAACTCGCCCCGACCGATGAAATGGCGGAGATCATTGCCGCAACCAGCGGTGCTGCGCTCAAGCTGAACAACAAGGCTCCCTTGGAAGAAGCGGCCGACAAAGTGGCCGAGCTGGGCCGGAAATTCACCAAGAACGTAACCGGCGATAAACTGGCCGGGCTCGACTCTACGCTGCCGAAGCCCGAGCAGTATCGCGGTAAACCTTTTCAGCCCTAACGAATCGTGCGGATTCGCAGCTGGCTCCCGCGCGGATGGCGACTTTGGTTGCCGCGAACGGCTGCAGTCGCGCCCCAAAAGGACGCAGCGAAAAATTCAGAGCGCGCCGCGTGAGTTCGCTGCCGCCAGCCTGAGATCTCCGGCTTATGGCTGACGGAACCACCCGGATCTCGCGCCCGCAACGCTGGGACGTTCCGTTCAGCGAAGCCATGTCGGAGGCCGATGTCGATCGGCTTGGCCAGGTCCCGCTCCTGGCCGATATCGACGAAAGCCGCTTTCCGGCTTCCATCCCTTTCCGCGGCGTGCTCCTGAATGACACGCGTCTGCGCAAGTTTGAACGGGGCGACATTATCGTCCGCGAAGGCGATTACGGCAGTTCCGCTTTTCTCATTCTCAACGGCGGCGTCCAGGTCGTCCTCGACTCGCTGCCCGCGCGAATGTTGGGCCGGCGGCCTCCGCAAAAGAAGGGTTTCCTTCGCTCGCTCGCACAGCTTTGGACCCAGCCGGCCTATCCGGAAGTCCGTCATTACTCGAAAGGCGTGGCAGCCACGGGCTTGGCAGATGGAGCCCTGCAAGCGCGTGGCAAAGCGGACAAAGACGTGCGTGTTTTTCTCCAGGACGTCTCGAGCGTACTGGATGAAAACCACACCGCCCGTCTCGAGGAGGGTGAAATCTTTGGTGAAATCGCGGCCATGTCCCGCGCTCCGCGTTCCGCGACCGTGATCGCGGAAGGTCCGGTGGAGTTGCTGGAGTTGCGCTGGCAGGGGCTGCGCGAGATTCGAAAATACGCGCCGGCCTGGAAAGAGCATATCGATCGCCTATACCGCGAGCGCAGCCTCGGGAGGC
>JBDSNB010000274.1:0-2935 GCA_039915555.1 Chthoniobacterales bacterium
CCCTCCGCCTTAAAGCGCAGCGCGAATATTTCGATCTCGGTCGCGATTTCCTGGAACATGGCATCCGGAACAACCCCGATCGCCCCCAACTCTACGAAGCGCTCGGCCGCCTCTACCGCGACAAATACAACGACCACGGCCACGCCGCCGAGTATTTCGCGCAAGCTGCCACGAAACCCGGGGCTCCCAGTTACCTGACAAGATTCGCCGCCTACGAACTCTCCCACGTCGAGGGCCGCGAGCGCGAAGCCTACGAGCGACTGCGCGGCCTTTACGACCGGGGAAAAGCCGAACGCCTGCCGACCCTCATCCAGCGATTGAAGTTTCTCGAAGAAAAGCTCAAGATTCCCGCCGAGCAGCGCATCCCACACACTGCGCGCTAGATTTCACCCCCCATGCGCTTCGCCATCTTCAGCGATCTCCACTCGAATCTCGAGGCGATCGAAGCCGTGCTCGAAGACGCGCGCGCGCAGAATTGCACCCAGTTTGTCTGCCTCGGCGATCTCGTGGGCTACAACGCGAACCCGCACGAGTGCGTCGAAATCGTGCAGAAAATGGAATGCCCAGCCGTGAAAGGGAATCACGACGAGCAGGCCTCGCTCGTCACTTCCTCGCGCGACTTCAACGAACTCGCCGAACGCGCCATCAATTGGACCCGCGCCCATCTCACCGAGGACGACAAACAATGGCTCGCCGACCTGCGGCTCACCCGGCAGGTGCGCGATTTCACCATCGTCCACTCCACCCTCGATACCCCGGCCGAGTGGGGTTACATCTTCAACACCCTCGACGCCGCCGCCAGTTTCACCTATCAGCACACCACTCTCTGCTTCTTCGGCCACACCCACGTGGCCGGCGCCTTCGTGCGCGACGACCACGGCGTCAAACGCGTCCGCGTCGACCAGCTCGCGATCGAGCCCGGCAAAAAATATTTCATTAACACCGGCAGCGTCGGCCAGCCGCGCGATGGCGACCCGCGCGCGGCCTATTGCATCTACGACGCCGAGCGGAACATGGTCGAGCAACGTCGGCTCAAATACGATCTTCCCAGCGCGCAAAAGAAAATCATCCAGGCCGGCCTTCCCCGTCTCCTCGCCGAGCGTCTGGAACTCGGTCGTTGACCGTAATCTTCCTCTTCCTTTACCTCTGCTCCTTCATTCTCATTCACAGAACCGAAGAGCGGGACAGATTAAGATTCAGAGGACGACGACGAGGACGATTTCATAACGCGCATGAGTTACCAATCCATTCTCATCATCAAGCCCAGTTCGCTCGGTGATGTGGTCCACACGCTCCCCGCCGTCGCTGCGATTCGCGACGCCAACCCGCTCGCTGAAATTACCTGGGTCATCAATCCCGAATGGGCCCCGCTCCTCCGCGGGAATCGTGACATCAATCACGTCCACCTCTTTCCGCGTGGCGATTTCCGCGGCCTCGGCGCACCGGCCAGTCTAATCCCGTGGATAAAAAAGACGCGTGCCTTGCAACCCGATGCGGCGGTGGATTTCCAGGGCTTGCTCCGCAGCGCGCTCATCGGACGCATCAGCGGCGCGCGCGATTTCTTCGGCCTGAGCGATGCGCGGGAAGGCTCGCGTTTCTTTTATAAGAAAATCGCCCGCGTGGAACGACGCAGTCACGCCATCGAACGTTACCTTAAGCTCGCCGAAACCACCGGCGCCGCGGTTCAGCTCCCGCTTCGCTTTCCGCTCCCTAGCGGCGATCCGCCGCCGCGCTTCGACCCGTATCCGCCCTTTATCCTCGTCCATCCCTTCGCGCGCGGTCGCGGGAAATCGATGAGCGACCGGGCGGTGGAAAAATTCGCCCGCAACTGCGCGCCCACCCGCGTCGTCGTCGTCGGAAAATCCGCCATCCGTTTCGAGCCGCCGCAAAATTGCATCGATTTGAGCAATCAAACCAATCTGCTGCAACTCATTTGGTTGATCCGCGCTGCGCGTTTTGTCGTGAGCGTGGACAGCGGGCCGATGCACATCGCAGCCGCCCTAACGAGTAATCTGATCGCGATTCACACCTGGACCGATCCGCGCCGCGTCGGTCCCTACAACGCGTCCGCCTGGATTTGGCGCAACGGCGAAATGCGCCAGATGCGCGATTTTGCACCGAACGAAAAATTGCTCCGCGGCCGCTCCTTCCGCACCGCCGATTCCAAGACCGTCACCGACTTCGTGAACCAGCTCTGGAATTCGCGCGCCGCCTGATCTTTTGCCGGCGCCAAGACTCGCGAGCACGCTCAGCGCGCAGGTTCGCGACTGGCAAGAATCGATTCCGCCAGGGCGAGGTCGGCCGGGAAGGTGATCTTCGGGTTCGGCTCGTCATTTGGAACGAGAATCACCGCGCGGCCGAGGTGCTCGAAAGCGGAGACCTCATCCGTGATGGCTAACTGATCTCTAGTCACGAGCGCATACGCCTCCTCGAGCAATCCGCGCGCGAAAATCTGTGGTGTTTGCATCGTGTACACGCCCTCCCGATCGATCGAACCAGAAACGAAATGATCCGCGTTCGAGCGTTTCAGCGTGTCGGTTACCGGCGCCGCCAGGGCCGCGGCCCCGTGCGCGCGCGCAGCGTCGAAGACGCGCTCAATCCTTTCCGGCGTCACGAACGGCCGTGCCGCATCATGCACCGCCACGTATTCACAGTCGGCCTCAAGCGCGGACAAACCGGCCGCGACGGAATCCTGGCGATGCGTGCCGCCCGGAATCACATGCTGCACCTTGGTGAAACGCTCCTGCGCGAGGCGCTCACGCAATTCGCTCAACCGCTCCGCGCGCCCGACGATGATGATCTTTTCGACGCAGGATGCTTTCTCGAAAACCGCCACAGTGTGCGCGAAGACGGGCTTGTCGGCTAACGAAGCGAAAGTCTTGTCGAAACCCATGCGCCGGCTGCTGCCGCCTGCGACGATGATCGCCGTCAGCAT
>JBDSNB010000242.1:0-13818 GCA_039915555.1 Chthoniobacterales bacterium
TGCCTGCAGGCATGAAGATCCGCAAAATCGCAGCAATCACCCTCCTCGTTATCAGTTCGTTCGCCGCCAATGGCGTGGCGCCGTCGAAAGCCGAGCTGGAAGCGATGTACGACAAGGCGTTCCGCGATTTCGACGCGACGAATTACGCGGAAGCTCTCAAGGGGCTCGATGCGATCGATGCGCGGCAGCCCGATCTGGCGGAATCGCAAAACTTGCGCGGCGTGATTTTGATGCGGCAAAAGGATTATGCGAACGCGGAGAAGGCGCTCGGAAAAGCGCTCGCGGCCGACCCGAAATTCTGGAATGCGCGCTTCAATCTGGCGGAGATTCCGTTCCTGGAAAAGAAGTGGCCGGAGGCGCGCAAGCGTTTCCAGGAATTGCTAGACGGGAACGCTTCGGAGTTACATGGCGAAGCGACGCAGCTCATCCAATACAAGGTTCTCATCACCTATCTGATGGAGGGGAAGGACGACATGGTTAGCGCCCTGATCGCGAAGTTCGAGTTGAGCCCCGAGACGCCGGCGGTGCAGTATGCGGCGGCCGCGATCGCGCTGCACAAGAAGAACGAGAAGGAGGCGAAGGACGCCCTGGCCGCGGCGGAGAAGAATTTTTCGCCGCAGTTGAACAAGTTGTTTGCCGAGTCGCTTTACGAAGTCGGTTGGCTGGAAAAACCGGCCGGTCAGACGCGGGCGGCGCTGGAATTGAACACGCAGGCGGAACGCGCCGCGCAGGCGAAGGCGTTTGCGAAGGCGAAGTTCGATGAGGCCGAACAAGCGTTGCAACAGCGCGACCTGACGGCGGCCCGGAAGTTGATCGACGAAGCCGATGCCGCGGACCCCAACCAGGCCGCGATCATCAATCTGCGCGGGGAGATTTTGCTGCAGCAAAAAGAATTCGAGCAGGCGGAGAACGAATTTCGCAAGGCGGAAAAGGCCGACCCGACCTTCCGCGATGCGCAATACAACCTGGCGCAGGTGCCTTTCAAGCAGCAGGACTACGCGACGGCGCGCGATCGGTTCGAAGCGCTCTTCGCCAGCACTGCCGGGACTGACAAAGACCGCGCCGCGCAGCTGATCAAGTTCAAGATTTACATGACGCTCCTGCTCGAGGGCAAAGACACCCGCGCGCAGAAGATGATGGAGCAATTCCAGTTTACCGGCGACACGCCCGCGCTCTACTACGCGCAAGCCGCGTGGGAGTACAAGCATGACAATCCCTCGAAGGCGAACGATTGGGTCATGTCCGCGCGCAAGATTTACCCGCTCGCCTTAAACGGCGTCTTTGCGGATTCGTTCTTCGATCTCGGCTGGCTGCAGGCTCCGGGCACGGAAACGACCACGGTGGCCGCGGCAGAAAATGCGCAACCAGAAGTCGCGCCGTCGATTGAACCGACGCCCATCCCGGCCATGACGCTGGCGCAAAACGCGCCTGTGCCGACCGGAGACCCGTTGACCCTCGCGGCCAAGTCGAATCCGCCGATCGCCGGGATGGAGGCGACCGCTTCGGATGCGACCGGTGCGGCCACGGCGTCGAGTGCTCTCGCAGCCGCATCGCCTAGCGTGGAGACGCCCGTTGCTTCGCGAAGTGTAGCAGCCAACGTCCCGGCTCCCGTGGCCGCGGCCACGGTGGCAGTGGCCGCCGTCTCTGCCAGTCCGGCTACGGTCCTGGCGCCGGCGACAGTCCGCCGCGACTGGTATGAGCCGACTTGGAGCGAACGGCTGGAACAGATGGGAATCGGGACCGTGGTTTTGATCTTCCTTTTGGCCGGTCTCTTGCTGATTACGTGGGTTATGGTTTCAATCTTTCGCCGCCGTTTTTCCAAGGCAACCCCGGCCCCGGAACTCGGCGCGTCTGCCATGGGCGCGGCTGACTTTGACACCGTCGACTCCGTCGGAACGGTTAATGAATTGACTTCCCGCGGCCGTCTCGCTGGCGGCCCGCCGCAAGTTTCGCTCCAGCTCCGCGCTTCCGAGCCGGCTTTGCGCCGCTCGGTGATGCCTTTGACCAAGGCAGGATTCGCCACTGGCCACGGCCCCGCACACGAGGCGGTGGTGGTCCCCGCACCGGTGCCGGAAAGCACCTTCGTTTCTCCAGAGCCGTATGCCGCGCCCGCGATGGCCTCGTTCCAGGAAGGCATCGGGGACCCGATCGCTGCGATCGCGGACGAGCCTGCTCCGATCGAAGCCAGCTTCGCGGAAGCGCCCGCCGTTCCTCGAGCAGACGAGCATGATTTTGCGGTTTTCAAACCGGAGATCGCGGAGCCAGCCGCCGAAGCCGCTTATGTGAGCGAAGAGCCGGCTTTCATCTCTGCGGAGCCAGCCTTCGCCAACGACGAAACGTTCTTGACCGACGACGAGGAACTTGCGATCGACGACCTGGACCTGCCGAGCGTCGAAGGGAGTTTCACCGATGAAGAACCAGCGCTTGTCGCTGACGAGGCGCCGTCTGTTAGCGAGGAGCCGGTTCTTGCAGAGGAGTCCGCCTTCGCGGCCGAGGAAGCAATTTCAGCAGACGATGACATGGTCTTTGCAAACGACGATGCTTTCCTTGCGCCCGAACCGGTTGCTCCCGAACTCGCTGACGCGGACTTCACAACGGCGGATGATTTCACAACGGCGGAGGATTTCGCGACGACAGAGGATTTCACTGCAGCGGAGGATTTCGCGGCCGAAGAACTGGAACCCGCCATGGACGAGATGCCGGCGGAGTTGGAGCCAGTGATGGAAACTCCGGCCGAGGAATCGCTCGCGGTCGCTTCCTTCGAGCCCGCGATGGAAGACCTTGAGCCCATCGGCCAAGGCCAACCGGTCCCGTATCTCACCCCGGCGCCCGCCCCGAAAATTTCACAACCAGAACCCGAAACAGCTTGGGAGCAGTCCGCTGCCGCCGCCGCCCTCGGTGCCGGACTTGCAGGCATCGGCGCGCTACGCCATTCTGTAGCCCCGTCGCCCGCTTTCGAAGATGTTTCGAACGAGCCGATGGCTCAGCAGCCAACCACACCAGTTATGCCCCAACCGACACAACCCACTCCAGCCCCCCGACCCGCATCTTCGCCCACCGCTCAACCCGGCGGCGCGCCGTCTGCAGGCCAGCAGATGCCCGGCGGCATGCACACCGCGGTCCAACTCACCCTCTCGTTCGAGATCGCCTCACTCCAGCTCACGCCTTCCTTCAAGATGGGCGCGCTGCAGTTGAAACCGACTTCGAAGGTCGTCACAATGCGCCTTGCGCCTTCGCAGAATCCGGCGCCGGCGATGAATCTTCAGGTCACGTTCGAGATCGCCAGCGTGCAACTTTCGGGCAACTCGATCGGCACCATTCGCCTCACCCCGTCGCAACAACAGCGCCCCGGCATCAGCAGCTCGCCTGCTTTCAACGTAGCCGGCCTGCAGCTCGTCTCTGGCGCCGAGTCCGCTCCGGTGCAGATCACGCCTTCGCAGCAAGGTCAGGCCTCAGTGCACGTCACGGCCGCGTTCCAGATCGCGACGGTGGAATTTTCCCCGTCCTTCGAGATCGCGTCGATTGTTTTGAACTCGAGCTCGCGCAACGTCTCCGTGCAGCTTCCGGGTTCGGGCCCGAGCGCGGTGGAAGGTGCGCCCGTGTTTGAAATTTCCAGCGTGCAGCTCGGCGGCAACGGCGAGATCAGCACGATGCAGCTCAACCCGCAGGGTGGGGCCGCGAAGCGCGCGTAACGCTCCGGGAACATTCTTCAAACGGCCTGCGTGGATTCCGCGCGGGCCGTTTTACTTTGTGGCGCATGGCGCTGGGGTGGCGCCGCGTCGGTTGCAGCACGCTGGACGGGACGGCGCCCGTCTCGCCCACGCCATTCGGCGGGTCGTTAGCGTTTTTTGAAGGCGCTCTGGTTTAACGACTGGAGCGTCTTCGGAAGGAAATTGCCGTCGCGGCGGATCAATTTGCCGTCGAAGAAAATTTCGCCGCCACCGTAATCGGGACGCTGGATGTTCACCATGTCCCAATGCACCTGACTGCGGTTTCCGTTGTCGGCCTCTTCGTAAGCCTGGCCGGGCGTGAAGTGGAAGGAGCCGGCGATCTTCTCGTCGAAGAGAATATCGCGCATCGGATGCAGGATGTAGGGATTGAAGGCGAGCGAGAATTCGCCGATGAAACGTGCCCCCGGATCGGAATCGAGAATCTTGTTCAGCTTCGCGGTTTCGTTGGCACTCCCCTCCACGATTTTGCCCGCACGGAACCCGAGGCGCACGCCATCGAAGCCGATGCTCTGGTAAATGGTGGGCGCATTGAAAGTGATGTGACCCTCTACGGAATCGCGCACCGGACAGCTAAAGACTTCGCCGTCGGGGATGTTCCGATCGCCGCCGCAGATGACCGCGCCGATGCCTTTGATGCTGAAACGCAGATCGGTCCCCGGACCTTTGATCTGCACTTGGTCCGTCTTATCCATCAGCGCCTTGAGCGCCTTCATTCCGGGTTGAAGCTTGCGGTAATCGAGCGTGCAAACGTCAAAGTAGAAATCCTCAAACGCTTCGGTGCTCATCCCGGCTTGTTGCGCCATGGAGGACGACGGCCAGCGCAGCACAACCCACTTCGTTTTCTTGACGCGGTGATCCTGCACCGGGCGCATTTTCTTTGCGACCAACTTCATTTGTTCCGTCGGCACATCCGAGAGTTCGCTGATGTTGTTGCTCCCGCGGACACCGATGTAGGCGTCCATTTTTCTCATCCGCGCCAGTTCGTGCGCGGCGGCCAGATTCATTTGCCGATCGGTCGCGTGCATGGCGAGTTCGCGGCTGACGCGTCCGCGTTGAATCTGGGTGAAGGGCACGGCTCCCGCTTTGCGCGCGGCGCGCACCAGCGCGATCGTCATCTCGTCGGGCACGTCGAAAGCTTCGATCAGGACGTTTTCATTGCGTTGCAGGCGGGTGGAGTAGCCGACGAGGACTTCCGCGAGTTTATCGAACCGGGCATCTTGCATAGAGGGGAATGATTCCACCAGCAGTGCGGGATGCAACCGCCGCCGTCCACGAGCTTAGGTCCTGCGGATGAGCCGCGCGGCGAAGGCGCCATCGAAACCGTCGCGGAACGGCAGCACGGTTTTCTGTTCCGCGAGCGCGAGGAAGGGAAACTCCGCGAGCGCCCGGGCCACGACCTGCTCATTTTCTTCGGACTCCGTGCTGCATGTACTGTAAACGAGCGAGCCACCCACTTTCAAAAGCAGAACCAGCGTGCGGAGAATCCGCAACTGCTCGCTTTGCATCCTGACGAAATCCGCGGGACGCAGGCGCCACCGAACGTCCACCCGACGCCGCATGACGCCGGTGTTGGTGCAGGGCGCGTCGAGCAGGATGCGGTCGAAAGTGGACGGGACGTGGTCAGAGAACGCCGGGCCATTGCTCCAGTCGTGTTGGAATGTCTGTGCGTTGGCCACGCCCAAGCCCTCCAGATTTTCGCGCAGAATCTGCACGCGAGTCGAATCGCGATCGCACGCGATCAGGGTTCCGCGATTTTGCATGAGCGCGGCCAGATATGCGGTTTTGCCTCCTGGGGCGGCGCAGGCGTCGAGCACATCGTCGCTTGGCTGCGGATCGAGCAACTCACAGGCGAGGCGCGTGCTGGGATCCTGGATGTAGCATTCGCCACGGGTCAGGGCCTCCAGCGGGATTTGCGCGAGACGAACAAAGGCGGGGATTTCGGGAAGCGGCTCGCTCGACGGTTGGTCGCGCAGGAACTGCTCCCGCGAAATCCTCAACGGGTTGATGCGCGCATAAACGGGCGCGGGTTGGTTATTCCACTCGCAAAACGCGATCGCCGCTTCGTGCCCGAAGGTCTGGCTCCAGCGGTCGATGAGAAACTGGGGATGCGATTTCCTAGTGCCAAGCGGGGCTGCTCGCGCGGCGGCTTCCAGTTCCGCGAAGCGGCGTTGCGCGGTGCGAAGGACTCCGTTACTGAGAGAACGCCGCCGCGCGGAGGCGAGCGCTACGGTTTCAAAAACCGCCGCATGGCCGGGCGTGCGGAGGATGAAAATTTGATAGAGACCGAGGCGCAAGAGATCGCGCGATGTGACATCCAACGCTCCTGAGCGCAGCAGGCCGATCCAAAAATCGAGCAAGGTCAGATTGCGCAGGACGCCGTAGAAAAGCTCGGTGGCGAAAGCGCGATCCGCGCCGCTGAGCGGGCTGTCGCGCAAGCGTTCCTGCAGGATGGCGTCGGCGAAGCGGCGACCCGTTCGCCATTCGCGCAGGGCTGCGAAGGCGAGGCCGCGGGCGGTCATGAGGTTCGTCAGTTTGTGCGCGGAGCCACGCGGTGGCGGCCGATGGAATGGTAATCGAAACCGAGGGTCGCCATCGTTTGCGGGTCGAACAAATTGCGGCCGTCGAAGACGAGCGACGTCGCCATTTTTTCTTTCACCGCGGCGAGATCCACGTTCCCAAATTCCGCCCACTCGGTCGCGACGATCAGGGCTTCGGCGCCTTCCACGGCTTCTAGCGGTGAGTCCATAAAGTTCGCGCCCTCGAGCTGTTTCAACTCGCGCGCCTTCTCCATCCCCTTCGGGTCGTAAACCGAAACCTGCGCGCCTTCGCGCAACATGTCGGCCACGAGATCGATCGCGACGGAGGAACGAATGTCGTCCGTGTCCGGCTTAAAGGTGAGACCCCAGACCGCGATCTTCTTTTCGCGCAATACCCAAAGCGCTTCGCGGATCGCGCCGAGAAAACGATCTTTTTGCGAGGCGTTGATCCGTTGCACTTCCTTCAAGAGATCGAAGGGAACGCCGAGCTGTTCGCTGATCTTGATGAATGCCGCGATGTCTTTCGGGAAACAGGAACCGCCATAGCCGATCCCGGCGTTCAGGAAATTCCGGCCGATCCGGCGATCCATCCCGATGCCGTCGGCGACTTTTTCCACGTCGGCGCCGCTCGCGTCGCAAATCGCGGAGACCGCGTTGATGTAGGAAATCTTGAGCGCGAGAAATGAGTTGGCGGCGTGCTTGATGAGTTCGGCACTGTTGATGTCGGTGACCAGAATCGGCGCCATGAAGGGTTCATAAACCTTCTTCATCAGATCGATCGCCTGTTCGCTTTGCGCTCCGATAACGATGCGGTCCGGCTTCATCAGGTCCGCCACCGCGCAGCCTTCGCGCAGAAATTCGGGATTGCTGACGACATCGAATTTGGCCCCGTGTTTGTTGTAGCGCTTGATCGACTCGGCCACCTTCTCGCCCGTCTTTACTGGCACCGTGCTCTTGTCGACGATCACACGGTAGTCAGTCAGTACGCCGGCGATTTCGCGCGCGACCTTCTCGATGAAGCTGAGATCGACGTGCCCGTCGTCGCCTTGCGGAGTGGGAACCGCAATGAAAATGACCTGCGAGTTTTCCACGCCATCCTGAATGCTCCCGGTGAAGCGCAACCGTTTCGCCGCCACGTTGCGGGCGATGACTTCCTCCAGGCCCGGCTCATAAATCGGCACCTTGCCAGCCTGAAGCGATTGCACTTTGCGGGGGTCGTTGTCCACGCAAATGACGTTGTGGCCGACGTCCGCAAAACAAGCCCCGGTAACGAGGCCAACATATCCTGAGCCGATAATGGAGAGGTCCATGAGATTAAAAGAAAATGCCGCGGACTAGCCGCAGCGCGGAAACGAACAAGTGATGGGTAGCAATTGCAATGCCGATCTCTCCTACGGCGTGGGGAGGAGGCCGTTCTGGCCTTCGCCTTCCGAAGCGCCGGGATCAAAATTCAGGTCAAAGCTGAACTTGGGCAGCGCTTTGAGCGTGAAAGTGAGAAGGACGCCGTATTCTTTCACGCCGCCGTTATTGCGAATAATGGCCCCGACCGATGCGACCCAACTCGTGAGATCGCGATAAACGGTGTAGCGCTGCTCTTCAACGAAACCGGTGGATGCTTCGTAGCGCAGGGAAGCGCCGCCCGCCCAGTTATCGTCGATCCGGTAGTAGGCGCCGGCTGTGTAGAGGCTGCTATTGGCGAAAAACGGACTCTCGTTCAGGAAACGATGACCGAAGGCGAGTTGGAGATTGGCGGCCGGCTGCACGCGCACGTCCGTGTTCACTTCCGTGAAACCATCCCCGAGGACGGGAAGTTGTGAGCTGATGCCAAGGCTGATCCACGGGACGGGGTTGAAACGGATGTTGTTGTAGATGTTCGAGTAGTTCGACTTGTTATACGGGTTGTCAAAATTGAGATCGAAATAGGATTCCAGCTCGAGCCAGTTGAAGGTGATGTCGTCGCGCCGGGTCTGGAGACGATTGCGGAAACCGAAGCGCATGATCGACCAATTATCGAGCGAATCGATCGAGGTGAACTGAGGAAAATCGATCGGCCGCAAACGCGTCGATGGAATGTAGCGATCGAACTGGAGGATTTCCGCGGGCGTGAAGTTGTTGCCCGTCACGTAGGAAAAATTCACGAACGGCTGCGCGATGTGGCGGAGGCCATCCAGTCCGAGGGTGCGGCTCTGCACCTCTTCCCACGTCCGTGAAATCTTGAAGGAGGCTTCCACGCCGGCGTTTACCACCGTGCGGAAACGATCACCGCCCGGCAGCAACGGGGTCAGCGCGCTGGGCGGCTCGATCAGAAAATCGGGGATGAGCGCGTTCGGGTTGGCCCGTTGCACCACGTTCGCGAGGTCGCGCGTGTCGCTGTAGTAGGTGGCGCGGAAGCCGACGCGCGGCACCACGGAGAGCCAGCCGAAATACGTGTTCGGGTAGAGGAATTGATGAAAGGTGTCGGCGCGGAAGGCGTCGTAATCCTGCAAGAGCGAACCGCGCAACGTCGCGCCCCTGGCGAAATTGCGGCGCAGCAAACTCACGCTCGAGTCGCCTTCATAAAAAAGCGGCGAGTTGAGAACCGGTTGCCGGATGACGTCGAGCGCGACCTCCGGCAACCGCTCCGTCGTCTCGAAAAAATTGTTCATCTGGAACCGGGTGTAAGCCGTCAGGACGAAGCGCGGACTCGTTTTAGTGACGGACACGACGTTGTCCGGTTGCGGATCGAGGCGGAACTCGCCTTGGAAAAAATCTTGGAGGACGAAGGCGTCGCTCAGTTTGGTGAGTTTGGCGAAGCCCTCGATGTCGCTCGTGAAGAACGTGCGATCCTCCAGCGAAACGCGGTAACGCTTGTCTGTGAGGCTGCCGCGGGGGAGCGACGTCCGGTTGATCTGCGGATTCTGATCGAGCGCGAAGTAGGTGCGGATGCGCGCGTAGCTTTTCTTTTCCTTCCCGTAAACGATATCGGGATCGAAACCGATCGCCGCGCCGCGCCGTCCGCGGTAATCGAGCCGCAGCTTCGCTTTGATATTGGTCGTAATCGGAAATGTAACCCGCCCCAGAAGCGACGGCCCCCACGAGCTCATGTAAGCCGGCGAAACGACGAAACTCGAGGAATCGTCGAGCGATTGATAAAGGTACGGCCAGTAGAAAATCGGGACGTTCCCGACATAGAAGGTCGCGTTCTTGAGGACGACACGGTCGCCCTCGTAGACACGCACCGTGGTGGCGCGGATTTGAAAGTCCGGCTTCGCGGAGTCGTGCGTCGTGAAGTTGGCCTTCTCGACCAGGCGCGCTCCATCGGTTTGGGTGGAGATGGTTTCGCCGCCGACGAAGAAAGGCGCGTCCAGCGTGCGCAAGCTGTCGGCCTGCACGACTTTCGTCTCCGTGTTGTAAATCGCGCGCTCGCCGGTGTAGAACTCGAAGCCGCGATAGATGCGCACGTTGCCCTGAAGACGGATCTCCTTGGTGGTGGTGTTGTATTCCGCGCGGTCGGCGTAGATGTCGGCGTCGCCGGTGTGGATGGCCACGTTTTCGCGCGCGATCGCGAGGCCATTATCGTAGGTCGTGCCCCCGGTGGAGGTGATCTCGACCGGTTGCCCGCCGAGCGACGGACCGTCCGCCGTTTGCGCCAGAGCAGCGCCGGAAAACAGGGCAAAAATGAGGATCGCCAGCGTGCGCATCGCGGTGGCCGAAGCTACCGGAGCAGGGAAACGTTGCAAAGGGCAAAACGGGCGGCGCGGCCGGCGGCGCTCACCGATGGGGCAGCGTCGGTTAAAGTGCGACCCGCACGTCAGTAAAGCCGATCAGGGAATGAGCACGTGCACTCCGGGAAGGACTTTTTGTCCGAGATCGAGCGCATCCCAGTTCGAGAGCCGGATGCAGCCGTGGCTTGCGGCGCGGCCAATCGTTTCTGGATCTTCCGTGCCGTGCACGCCGATGCCGTCGCGATTCAACTCCATCCAGACGATGCCGACGGGATTGTTCGGCCCTGGCGGCAGTTCGAAGGAATCGTTGCTGCGTTCGCCTCGCTTGAGCATCGCTTCGTCCCAACGGAAGGTTGGCATCCAGGCGAAGCCTCTGATGAACCATTCGCCGCTCGGCGCGGGCAGGGCACTCGATCCCGGTGTGATCGGATAGCTGCCGATGACTTTGTCGCCGCGCTTCACTTCCAGAATCTTCTCCGCGACATCGACGAAAATCGCAGCCTGCTCGTTATCCGGTTTGTCCTTTTCCGTCTTGAGCTTGTCGGCTTTCTCCGCCTGGTCGGTTTTCTTTTTCAGATCGAGCACGGCCTGGAGATCGAACGGTGTCGCCACATTCGGCACCTGCACTTCGTCGCCGGGTTTGGCCTCGCTCCATTTGAAGTCGGGATTGATCTGTTCAAGGAAATCGCGGCGGGTGTGGAATTTCTCCGCAACGAGTTCTTGCAGATTTTGGTAAGGCAGACGTTCCAATTTCTCCTGTTGCTCGTGGCTGTCCGGAAGCTCACCGACGAACGCTTGATCGCTCTCCGTGATGCGATATGCGCTCAAAACGGGTCGCGACGAATCGAAAGGCAGATCGAATTTAGCGGGCGCTGTATCACTGAAATCAGCGGCGCTTTTTCCCTGCGCTTGTTCGTAACGCGTCAGCGCCTTGTGCATGAATTCGCCCCAGCGTCCGTCGATCGCGCCGGGTTTGAAATCGGAGCTATCGAGGAAGAGCTGCGCGCGCAAAATTCGGTCGTCGAGCTTTGGCTGGGAAGCGCCCTGGGCGCGCGATGGCGCTGCGGCCAGGGCGATGGTGAGATAGATGGCCAAAACGGGCCGCGCGAAAAATCGATGCATCATGGGATGCAGAGAGTTCGGCGACCGCCGCCGGTGCGGACGTTTTTAGTTTTTCGGATCTCGTTCGTAGGGGACGATGTTGTCCCATTCCTCGGCCGAGGAGCGGGCGACGAAAGCGACCACTGGTTCGGTCTCGCTCATGTTGAAGACTTCGTGCGGGACACCGGGCTTGATGTAAATGAAATCGCCCGCTTCGTTTTCCAGCACCTGCTTTAAGCCGGGCCCAAATTCATGGCGGACTTTTCCTTCCAGAATGTAAAGGATGAGTTCGAAGCCGACGTGGATGTGGGCGTAGGCGACGCCGCCCGGAGGGATGGTGGCGATGTTGGCGGAGAGTTTGGTCGTGCCGACATTTTTCGCCGACATCCCCTGCTTATAGTGGATACCGTTCCAATCCCGCCGCGCGCCGCCGCCGCGAATGGTTAATATTCCATCGTGATCTTCCACCGCACTGAGTTCTATTTTGTCCTGATCGTTTTTCATCACGGGTGACTTTGGAATGGTAGAGAGTTGAGACCAATGAGCCAGCCTGGCAACGAGACGCAAACGGTAACGGAAGAACTCGCTCCGCCCCGCGCGGCGGGGTGGAAAAGTTGGCTCTTGGGTTTGCTGCTGGTGGCGGCCACGGCCGTGGCCTATCAGCCGGCCTGGAATGCCGGCTTTATCTGGGACGACGACATCTACGTCACGACGAACGAGCTGCTGACTGCGCCGGATGGTTTGCAGCGGATCTGGTTCTCCTTCGATTCGCCATCGCAATATTTTCCGCTCGTTTACACGACCTTCCGGTTCGAGCACGCGCTCTGGGGATTGAATCCGGCTGGCTACCATTTGGTAAATCTCGCGCTGCATATCGCGACGGCGTTGCTTGCCTGGCGTTTGCTGTTCTTGCTCCGCATCCCGGGCTCGTGGCTGGCGGCGGCGCTCTTCGCCTTGCATCCGGTGAACGTCGAATCGGTCGCGTGGATCACCGAGCGCAAGAATGTGTTGATGGGATTTTTCTTCCTGCTCGCGCTGATCGCCTACCAGAAGTTCGTCGCGCGTCGTGGTCGTGGAGAATGGAAATTCTACGCGCTGGCGTTGCTCTGCTATACGCTCTCGCTCGCGAGCAAGACGACCGCGTGCACGATGCCAGCGGCGTTGTTTTTGCTGCTGTGGTGGAAACGCGAAAGGATCAGCAAGGCGCGCGTGCTCCAGATCGTTCCTTTTGTGTTGTTGGGGCTGGGCGCGGGCTTGCTGACGATTTGGTGGGAGCGTTATCACCAAGGCACGGAGGGCGGAATTTTCTCGATCGGGATCGCGGAACGCTTCCTGGTCGCGGCGCGCGCGTTTTGGTTTTATCTGGGCAAACTGATTTGGCCGGCCGACCTCGCGTTTAGCTATCCGCGGCGGACGATTTCGACGGGTGATGGGTCGGATTACCTCTGGCTGACGGCCTGTCTGGTTCTGGCGCTCGCGATCTGGGGCGCGCGCCGCTTTCTGGGTCGCGGCCCGGAAGTCGCGATGGTTTTCTTCTTAGCCATGCTCTCGCCGATGCTTGGGTTCGTGATGCTTTACACCTTCCGCTATTCGTTCGTGGCGGATCATTATGTGTATCTCGCCAGCATCGGGCCGTTCGCGCTGGTCGCGGGGGCACTCATCACCGGTCTGAAACGAATCGCCTGGCGACCGGAATTCTTCTGGGTGGTAATTTGTAGTGCGCTCCTGCTTCCGCTCGGCTATCGCACCTGGCGGCAGAGCGCCGCGTACGAGAATCCGGAAACGCTTTGGCGGGCCACGCTCGCGGTGAATCCGGCGAGTTGGATGGCGCAAAATAATCTCGCGATTGACCTGCTGCATCGCGGCCGCAACGAAGAGGCGATCGGGCATTTCGAGGAAGCGCTCCGGCTCGATCCGAATTACGCAGAAGCGCATTACAATCTCGGCAACGCGCTTTTTCGCCTCGGCCGGATCGACGAAGCGCGCGCGCGGTATGTGCGCGCACTGCAGCTCTTCCCCGATTACGCGAGCGCGCGGAATAATTTTGCCGTCCTGCTTTTGCAGACCGGGGAGATTCCGGCCGCAGTGGAGCAGCTCGAAGCGGTGGTGAAAATAGCGCCGCGCGACGCGGCTGCGCGTCAACTCCTCGGCAGTGCCCTGCTGCAAATCGGGCGCCCCGAGGAAGCGATCTCGCAACTGCGGGCCGCGCTCGAGATCGATCCCCACTCGAGCGCGGCGCACAGCCGGCTGGCGGCCGCCTATTTTCAACTCGGCCGGATCGACGAGGCGAGCGCGCAAGCAGAGCGTTTGGTCGCGACAAACCCAAAGAGCCCCGCTGTGCTCACCGAGGCCGGTTTGATTCTCGCGGCGCTCGGCCAGGATGCGCCGGCGCGCGTCTTATTCGAAAAGGCTTTGCAGCTCGATCCGCAAAACGCCGAGGCGCATCACAACTTGGCGAACGCGTTGCTCGCCGAACGTCAGATCGACGAGGCGATGACGCATTATCGGCGGGCGGTGGAGATCAAGCCGGATTACACGGCGGCGCGGCTCAATCTCGGGAACGTGCTTATGGAAAGCGGGCAACTGGAGGGAGCGATCGAGCAATACGAGGAGGTGATCCGGTTGCAGCCGGATTACGCGCTCGCGCATCGGAACATGGCGAGCGCGTTGAATAGTTTGGGACGGTTCGATGAAGGCATGGCGCAGATGGAGGCGGCGTGGAAAATCGAGGCGAAGAGTGGCGGG
>JBDSNB010000137.1:0-6314 GCA_039915555.1 Chthoniobacterales bacterium
TGAAAGCGCCGACGTTTTTCGACGAACTGAAACGGCGCAACGTTTACAAAGTCGGCGTCGCCTACACCGTGGTCGCGTGGCTGCTCATCCAAGTCGCGACGCAGGTTTTCCCGTTTCTCCAGATCCCCGATTGGGCGATCCGGTTGGTGATCGTTTTGTGCGCGCTCGGGTTTCCTATCGCGCTGGTCATCGCGTGGGCTTTCGAGCTGACGCCGGAAGGAGTCAAGCGCACAGAAACGGCGGAAGCATTGCACGCGGGCAGCAAAGGCAGCCACGCCTGGATTTACGTGGTCGTTCTGGGCAGCGCGGCCGCGATCACGCTTTTCTTTGTCGGTCGCTACTCCACCACGAAGACCAAGGCGGACGATCATGCGCCGGAGAAATCGATCGCAGTATTACCCTTCGAGTCGCTGAGCGAGGACAAAACAAATGCCTATTTCGCGAGCGGAATCCAGGACGAGATTCTGACCCGCCTGGCCAAGATTTCCGACCTCAAAGTGATTTCCCGCACCTCGACCCAACAGTATCAAAGCAAGCCCGGCAATCTGACCGAGATCGCGAGGCAACTGGGCGTTGCCCACATCCTGGAAGGGAGCGTGCAAAAGGCGGGCGATGCGGTGCGGGTGAATGTCCAGCTCATCCGCGCCGACGGCGATACTCATCTCTGGGCAGAGACCTACGATCGGAAATTAACCGACATCTTCGCGGTCGAAACGGAGGTGGCGGAACGCATCGCCTCTTCCCTGCGCGCTCAGCTCAGCGGCGGCGAGCGGGCGCAGATCGCGACCGTCCCGACCGTCAATCCGCAGGCCTACGACGCCTACCTGCGCGGGATCGAGCTGATTAAGCGCCAGTCGTACGACGACGTCCGGCAGGGACGCGACTTTCTGCGGCGCGCAGTCGAGTTGGACCCGAACTACGCGCAGGCCTGGGCTCAGATCTCGATCGCAGAAGCGCAGCTTTACTTTAGCGTCGAGCGCACTCCGGCCTGCCTGGAGCGAACCCGGCTGGCGGCGGAGACGGCGGTGCGCCTGCAGCCCGAGCTGAGCGAGGCGCGGGCCGCTCTCGGGGTCTACTATTACACTGGTCTGCAGGATTACGACCGGGCGATGACCGAGCTCGAGAAAGCGCTCCAGATTTCGCCGAACGACGCCAGCACGCTCTTCTACATCGGGCTGGTCAAACGCCGGCAAGGCAAACTCGAGGAGTCGAACGAGTTCCTGAGAAAGGCCGCCGTCTCCGATCCGCGCAACCAGGATATCTGGTCGAACATGGCCCGCAGTTACCGCGGGAAACGCGACTTCGCCACGGCGCGCGAGCTGTTCGATCGCGCCTACGCCATCTCACCGGACGAAGTGCAATTCATGGGGGAAAAAGCCGAGACCTATCTGGCGCAAGGCGATTTGGAGATGGCCGGGAAGGTTCTCTCCGAGGTTCTCTCCGATCCCAAGTTGCAGGAGAAGCGGCCACTGTCCGAGGAAATCGACCTGCTCACCTTCCGGCGACGTTTTAACGAGGCCCTCTCTCTGCTCACCCGGAAAGCGCTGGATCCTTCGCCGGTGCGAGCGGCGGACGATAAAGCATGGGAGGGCATTTTGCAGATTTGGGCTGGGCATCCAGCGGAAGGGCGAGTCTTGCTCGAGCAAGCTCGCTCCGAATTGCTCAGCGAGCGGACGGCGGGCGAGACAAGCCTGCGGCTAAAAGATTCCATTCTCCTGACCAGCGCTCAGCTCGGCGATCGAGCGGCCGTGGAAGAGCAGGTCACGCAAATGCTGGCGGAGACAAGGGTCGATGCCTGGAGGGCGTCAGAATCGGAAGAAATCGCCGCCCGGGCCTACGCCACCCTGGGCGACGCAGACCGGGCGATTCCTCTTCTCGAGCGCTGCCTCGCGGCATCCTACCGTCGCTCGCTGACGCCTGCCTATCTCCGGCTCGATCCGCTATGGGATCCGATCCGAAAAGATCCGCGTTTCGAAAAACTGACGCGCGGCGAAAAGTAAGCGCACTTTTCCGGCGGGCCGGCGTTGGACGCCTCCGAATTCGACGTTGGACGTTCCGCGCTGGACGTTCTACCTCTTCCCACATGCGCATCCTTTCCGGCATCCAACCCAGCGGCGTTCTCCATATCGGAAATTATTTCGGCATGATGCGGCCGGCAATTGCGCTCCAGGCCGAAGGCGAGGCGTTTTATTTCATCGCGGATTATCACGCGCTCACCAGCCTGCATGATCAGAAGGCGCTGCGCGAAAATAGCCGACAAGTAGCGCTCGATTTTCTTGCCTGCGGGCTCGATCCGGAACGCGGGGCGCTTTTTCTGCAATCGGACGTCCCGCAAGTGACGGAGCTGGCTTGGATTCTATCGACGGTGACGCCGATGGGATTGCTGGAACGCTGCCATTCCTACAAAGACAAAACCGCGCGCGGACTCCAGGCCTCGGCCGGCTTGTTCACCTATCCGGTTTTGATGGCAGCCGACATCCTGATTTACGACAGCGATGTCGTCCCGGTGGGCAAAGACCAGAAGCAGCACATCGAAGTGACGCGCGATATCGCGGTAAAAATGAACGAGACTTTCGGATCCGAGCCGGACGGACAGATTTTTAAACTCCCGGAACCGCGTATTCAATCCAGCACCGCGATCGTCCCTGGCCTCGATGGCCAGAAGATGAGCAAAAGCTACGGCAACACGATCGACATTTTCGGCGCCGAAAAGGAAACGCGGAAACGGATCATGAGCATCGTAACCGATTCCACGCCGGTGGAGGCGCCGAAGAATCCCGACGATTCCACCATCGTGCAGCTCTTCTCGCTCTTCGGCACAGAAGCGGAAACGAGCGCGATGAAAGACGCCTTCCGCCAGGGCGGCACCGGCTACGGCGAATTCAAAAAGCAGCTCGCCGGAAAGTTGTGGGAGTATTTCGAGCCGATGCGGAAGCGACGTGCCGAGATTCTGGATGATGCGGGCTATATCGATGAAGTGCTTGAGCGGGGCGCGACGCGCGCGAACGAAATCGCGGATCAGGTCATGGCCCGCGTGCGAACCGCGGTCGGGTTGTAGCGGCAGGACTTGGCACTCGGAGAGGCAAAAGATTTTCCTTGCCCTGCGGGAACCGGATTCGTTTTAATCCTCTCAACTCCCCGTGCGGGAAATAACCAGGAGGCTCTAATCCCATGTTGCAATCCATGCTAAAAATCGTCGCTCTTCTAGCCGCGATCGCCCTCACCGTCGCTCCGGCTTCGGCTCAAACCACCTTAAACGCCAACCCCAGCGGCTCCGCCAATAATGGTGGTAACACCGGCTGGGGCATCTTTTTTGATCTCAGCGCGGCCACGCCGCTCACGATTACCGGGATGACCACGGCCAGTACTGCGGCGGCCGGCACCACCTTCTCCATCGAAATTTTCACCCGCATGGGGACTGCCCTCGGCGGCCCGGTCGGGTCTGGTCCCGGCAGCTCTTCCGCCGGCTGGACCTCACTCGGGAGCGTAACCGTCACCCAGGGAGCCATCTCAAACGACGTCTCATTGCCCATTAGTCTTCCAAATTTCAGCATCGCGGGCGGTGAAACCGTGGGTGTGGCCATCGTCTTCACCGGCGCCGGCCCCCGCTACGTCGGCACCGGTACTCCCCCCATCTCGCAGTTCACCGATGGCACTTTGACGTTGGCTAGCGGAGATGGTCGCAGCATTCCGTTCACGACCACGGGGAGCTTCTTTAGTTCGCGTGCGCTGAGTGGCTCGATCACCTATCAAGTGGTACCGGAGCCATCTTCGCTCGCGCTCCTCGGTTTCGCCGGCGTCGTTTTGGTCGCACTCGTGCGGCGCCGCCGGACGCGCGCTTAACTTTCACTTTCCGTTCGTTAGGCGGTGCCGCCCAGATAAGAGGCGAGCCGTAGGAGATCGGCGAAAACTCCGCCCGCCGTCACGTCCGGCCCGGCGCCCGGACCTTGCACGATCAGCGATTGCGTGTGGTAACGCGCGGTCGTGAACGCAACGATGTTGTCGCTGCCAGTGGTGCCGGCGAAGGCGTGGGTCCGCGGATAGCTTTTCAATCCGACCGAACACTGCCCCGTGGCATCGATCACGCCCACGTAGCGCAAGACTTCGCTCCGCGTCCGCGCTTCGTGAAAACGCTGGCCGATCGCCTCATCGTGCTCCGCGAGACGCGCGAGAAAATCGTCCACCGTTCCGTCGCGGAGCGCTTCCGGCACCAGGCTTTCGATCGGCACCGCTTCCAGTTCCAGATCCAGGCCCATCTCGCGCGCGAGGATCACGATTTTGCGTCCCACATCGAGGCCCGAAAGATCGTCGCGCGGATCGGGCTCGGTGTAACCCTTCTCGCGTGCATCCTTCACCAGCGCGGAAAATGGCACGCTGCCGTCGTAGGTATTGAAGAGATAGGACAGCGTGCCCGAGAGGACGCCCTCGATTTTCCGCACTGCATCGCCGGTTTGCACGAGATCGCGCAGCGTGTTCAGAATCGGGAGGCCGGCGCCGACGGTGGTCTCATACAAGTAATGTCGGTTCTGCGCGCGCGCGGTCGCTTGCAAGCGGCGGTAAAAATCCAGCGCACCGCTGTTCGCTTTCTTGTTCGGCGTGATGATGTGAATCCCGCGCGCGAGCCAGCGCGGATATTCCTCGGTCAATCCTGCGTCCGCCGTGCAATCGATCATGACCGCATGCGGAAGATGCTCCGCCTGCACCTGCGCGACGAATTTCTCGGGCTCCAGCGGCTCACTGAGCGACGACCGCCAATTCTCCAGCGAGCGTCCCTCGCTCAAATACATCCGCTTCGAGTTCGAGATGCCGCGCACCCGCAAATCGATTTTGAATTCGCGCTTCAGCTTCTCCATCTGCGCGCTCAGTTGGTCGAGGAACGTCCCACCGATCAATCCCGCGCCGATCACGCCGATCGAGATGGTTTGATTCGAGAGATAGAATGCCGCGTGCACGGCGCGTAACGCGCGTTGCGAATCCGCACGATCGATCACCGCGGAGATATTGCGCTCCGACGAACCCTGCGCGATCGCGCGGATATTGATCCGCGACTTGCCCAGCGCCGTGAAAAATTTCCCGGCCACGCCCGGGTGATCCACCATGTTGTCGCCGACGGCCGCGAGGATGCTGCAATCCGGCATCACATCGATCATCTGGATTTGGCTGTGATGCAGCTCCGCAAAAAACGCGCGTTCCAGCGTGGCGCGCGCGAGTGCCGTCTGTGCTTCGGGAATTGCGAAACAAATGGAGTGCTCCGAGCTGGCCTGCGAAATCATGACCACCGAAACGTTCACTTCGCGCAGCGCGCCGAAAAGCCGGTTGGCGACGCCGGGCACGCCGATCATTCCGGTGCCTTCCACATTGATGAGCGCCATCCCATCGACCATCGCGAATCCCTTCACCGGATGACCGGAGGCGGAGCGCTCATGAATTTTCGTCCCCGGCTGCGCCGGGTTAAACGTGTTGCGAATCCAAATGGGAATCCTGTTCTCGATCGCAGGCGCCATCGTGCTCGGATGCACCACCTTGGCGCCGAAGTAAGCCAGCTCCGTGGCTTCCGCGTAGGAAACATCCTCGAGCACAACCGCATCCGGCACGAGCCGCGGATCGGCGCTCAACACGCCATCCACATCGGTCCAGATGATGATGGCCTGCGCGTCGAGCAGTTTGCCAAAAATGGAGGCGGAGAAGTCGCTGCCGTTGCGCTTGAGGGTGGCGGGAATGCCGTCCGCAGTCGCCGCGACGAAGCCGGTAATGACCACCCAGTCGGTCGTTAGGCCGGCGAGCCATTCCGTGGCCCGCGCTTCCGAGCGAGGCCAATCCACGGCCACACTGTTTTCTCCCGGTTCCACGGTCAGCACGCTGCGGGCGTCGAGATAGCTGGAGGAAATGCCCTCTGCGCCGAGAAAGGAATTCAAGAGCTGAGCGGACCAGAGTTCGCCGTGCCCGGCGATAAGGTCGAGCGTGCGGTCGGAGCACGTGCGGCTGAGGTAAACTCCACGCAGCAGCTCGCCGATGTCCTTGAAGTCCGAATCGAGGACATCGCGGAAGAGTTGCTGACGATCTTGCGGAAGCAGCGCCTCCATGGTTTCCACATGGCGCACCTTCAAGTCCTCCAAGCGCGTGAGGTATTTTTCATCACGTGCACGCGCCAGATCGATCAACTCGATCAGCGCGTCGGTCACCTTCCCCATGGCGGAAACGACGATTGCTTTTCGCTCACCTGCCTCGGCCCGCAAGATGCCCGCAACGCGCCGGAAGCGTTCGGCATCAGCCAGACTGGTGCCGCCGAATTTATGAACGATCCATGGTGAGCT